>DATGXB010000278.1:0-46015 GCA_035299225.1 Nostocaceae cyanobacterium
TAACCCTTACTATGCTTGGGTTTGAGCCAAAAAATTATTGAAATTGTTTTTATTAAGGTATTAAAACCTGCAATCTAGACAGTGCAAGGTTTTTAGAACTTTTGTTGCTGGAAATGCCATAAGGGGAACGGTAGAACCGAATTTCCCTTTCTGGGGACATAACAATTAATTCTCCTCTGAGTAATTCAAGCGGTTCATCATCAAAAACACCGGCATCTATGGCTTGATGGAAACGTTCAATTGTCCATTTATAGGTAGTTACAGTCATAACAATATCCAGGGAATTTGTAGGGGTTTAGCAATGCTAAACCCTAATGATTTTAATTCTAAGACATAGAATCTAAATCTAAAGATTGCATTCCGCGACTGGATGCAAAATCCAACATACTACCTAACTGAAACCAAACTAATAAACAAGTTAATAAACTCAATGGTAAACCGACTCCTAAAGCTAACCAGGAGGGAAAACCAAATATTTCTAAACCAGAGGACATAAATAAACAAACTCCGCCGGTAATTCCCAAGAAAGGTACGGCTAATTGTTTCCAAGGAGAAGGTAATTTACTTTGTTCTTTTCCTTCTTTTCTCCATTCACGGGTAATAACCTGTAACGTACCGGATAAAGCTAACCCAGAAGTAAGAGCAATGAAGAATCCAATCAACAGTAAAAAATATGGCGGTTGCAGAGGGTAATAGTACATGATGGTTTTTAAAGATTTGTTAATTCCAATTGTAATATTTACCCGTGTTCAGTAGTTAGCGGTCAGTATTTATTTACTTTTTACCTCGTTTTGCTGTAGCTGAAAAGCACTCAAACCAACTAAAGCCGTAGTTTTGGGTAAAATAGCGGCTACACTTTCTCTGGATAAGTCAGTTAACAAACTCATGGCAACGTTAAGAATACGCTGAGGTGGAAAGTCATCTTTAACTAAATCCCACAAGCGTTGTACTTCTTCGGTGTGCAGTCGGTCATCTTCGGTTAATGCTAGGACTAGCTGACGACGGATAAATTTACCTTCTTCCGAAAGAAGATACTGTAAACCCATTTTGGCGGTAGGAATAACATCAAAGTTACTATCTGTACGAGCGATCGCAATTAAGTTTTCCAAGCGCTGCCATTGGAACTTCCCATCTTTAAACAGCACGTTCAACAACCGTCTTCTTAGTGCTGGTGATTCACCCATTAATAACCGTCTTGCTACATAGGGATAAGCCACTTCCACAATTTTAAAGTTGGGGTTGAGACTTAAAGCGATTCCTTCTTGTGTCACCAAGGAACGAATAATTAAGGCAAACTTAGCAGGAACACGGAACGGATAATCGTACATCAATTCCGAAAACTGGTCGGTGATGGTTTTAAAGTTAAATTCCTGGACATTCTTACCAATCGCATTCCCCAATACTGACTCTAGTGCTGGCACAATGGGAGCGATATTGGTTTCCGGTGTCAAAAAGCCTAACTTAACAAAATCCTCTGCTAAATCGGTGTAATCCTTATTCACCAAATGTACTAAGGCATCAACTAAAGTTTCTTTGGTTGACTCCTCTAGCTGATCCATCATGCCAAAATCAATATAAGCCATCCGTCCATCTGGTATTGCAAACAAATTACCGGGATGGGGGTCTGCATGAAAGAAGCCAAATTCTAATAGCTGCTGTAAACCGGAGGTGACACCAATTTGAATAATTGCCTCTGGGTCTAAACCAGCTTGGCGAATATTGGGAATATCTGTTAATTTATAGCCATTAATCCACTCTAGGGTTAAAACTCGGTTGGTGGTGTAAGGCCAATAAATTTTAGGGACTTTTACTTTGGGGTCATCATGGAAATTTTTGGCAAATTTTTCGGCGTTTCTGCCTTCGTTAATATAGTCAATTTCCTCGAATAACTTGGTGCCAAATTCATCTACAATTAAAGTTAAATCGTGTCCCAGATTTAAGGGAAGCCAAGGAGCTAACCACCCCGCAGCCCACCGCATTAAAAATAAGTCTTGAGTTAATACTGGACGTAAGTTCGGACGCTGGACTTTTACAGCTACTTCTTCACCAGTTAATAACCGTCCTCGATAAACTTGACCTAAACTAGCAGCAGCGATGGGTTGTGGTGATAGTTCGCTGAATACTTCTTCTATTGGTCGGTCAATTTCGGTTTCAATAATTTGGTAAGCCCAGTTACTATCAAATGGTGGTAACTTGTCCTGTAACTTGATTAGTTCATCAAGAAAATCTTTACGGATTAAATCGGGACGGGTTGATAGGGCTTGACCAACTTTAATAAAGGTGGGACCTAATTTGGTCAGCAATTCTCGTAACTGGGAAGCGCGTTTACCCTTGTTTTGTTCAACTTGATTTAACCAGTCGTCCCACTTCAGACCTAGTATAAATCCTGCAAAAAACCAAATGATTTTAAGTAGCCGTCCGATAGCTAACCAAGGACGATAAAGAAAGTAACGAGCGATCGCTTCTGGATTATACTGCTTTAATTGAGCAGGTTGATACTGACCCACGTTGTTATGTGCCTCTTCCACTCTCGAACTTTACACTTTAGCTATTCTTCACCCTTAAGCTGCTAATAAATTGACAACTCAGTATGATCGTAGCCGTTTATCTCATGAACTATGAAACTTTACCAAATTCCAGGTAGTATTTGAGGTGAAATTAGCCTAGTTTACTGCCCAGATTTGCTTATCTTTCTCTTAATTATACTTTATAAAAGTACAAACATTTGGCATTTAGCCAGAGTATTCTATATTTTCTTAAACTTTTACTATTAAGAATTGTTAATCTTGAGATATTTGTTAATTAAGTTATGCAATGGTAAACACTTTTATTAAGTTTTATGAAAATATCGGAGTTATTTTAGTTCATGTATTATTCGGTTGGCTTTAAGTAATAGACGTTATAGATTTTACCCTATGTCAACAAAGGGAAATTATTTCTCACATACTGCTAAAGTGGAAATCACAGAGTAGCCGCTAATACACAAAGGTAAAGTTAATCATATAGCAGGGAACAGGGAACAGGGAACAGGGAACACTTCGACTACGCTCAGTGCGGTGCAGGAAGGTTAAAAGTCTCTTTGTATAAGGGTTTGTTCCAAAAATTTGTACCTCATCTACCTGAAAAGGGCTGTTAAATGTTCCTACTATTTATTGACCTTAATTTGAATTTGATGTAAGCGCGGACCAGTGACAGAAACAACGGTAAATTCTAGATTTTCATAATCATAAATATCCCCTTTAGCGGGTATTTTTTGTAATTGATAAAGTAAAAATCCGCCTAAAGTTTGATACTCTCTAGTTAAAGGTAAATTCAGATGTAATACCTCATTAACTTCCTCTAAATTAATTTGTGCTTGTACTAAAAAAGTATCTTTATCTATCATTTGAATTAGTAAATCTTCGTCACTTTCACCTGTACCGATGCCAATAATCTTCTCAATCACATCTTGAATAGTAACTAATCCCGCTATTCCTCCAAACTCATTTACAACCATAACCATCGCTGGTTTTTCCTGCTGCATCATTGGCAATAATTCACTTAAAGATGTCTGTTCTGGGACAAACAGGGAGGGACGTAACCAAGGGTGAATTTGCTCCTTTAAGCTCAATTTACCCGCCGCTAATGGCTCGGCTAAATCTTTAAAATAAGCAATACCGAGAATATCATCTAAAGATTCGCCAATAATTGGGTAACAAGAATGACCTGTATTTGTCATTTCCTGTAAAAAATCTTGAAAAGTGGCATCTGCTGATAAAGCAATAATGCTAGTGCGGGGAATCATAATATCTTGAGTAGTAATATCCCCGAACTCAAACACATTATTTAATAATTCTCTTTCTGCTAGTTGTAGTCCTGTTGATTCCCTTTCTGTGGAAATAATTAACTGTAATTCTTCGGGTGTGACTGGTGGCCGCCAGCTTTGTCCGGTGTATTCTATGCCAAATAACCGCAATAAAAAGCGAGTTGATTGGTTTAAAATCCAAATAAAGGGATTAAAAAATCTGACAATTGCTCTAACTGAAGAACCTAAAAATTTTGCCAGTTGTTCGGAGTACAGCATAGCGATAGATTTGGGGCATAGTTCCCCTAAAACTATCTGTAAATAGGCCAAAGTAAAAAAGGTAATGGGGATAGAGAAAGAATGAGCAAGAAAATGAGTAATTCTTTCTGGTAGAGGCCAGGAACTTAACCAAGCATCCACCAAAACCACAATTGTACTTTCTCCTAACCAACCTAATGCCAAACTAGAAAGGGTAATTCCTAATTGGGCTGTAGATAATAGGCGGTCAATACTACGTTGCAAATTTTCTACAGCGATCGCTTGAATGTCACCAGCTTGCACCAGCTGATGAATTCGGGTGCGTCTGACTGTCACCATCGAAAACTCGGCCGTGACAAAAAAAGCATTAATTGCAATCAGTAGCAGCACTGACAGCAATCTTAGCCCCACATCCGGCCAACTTAAGCTAGGAACAATATTCACCACCAAAGCTCTTGTAAAGACTTTACCCCCATACTCTCATTTTTGATTTTAAACTGATCAATTAAGGCTGAAACAAAATTCTTCTTTTTGTAGGGACGGGTTGACCAAAAAACCTGCCCCTACTAGCTGAATGCTTACTTTTCTACCGGAATATCAGCAACTTGCAGTTTTAGTTTTTGAGCGGGGTAATCTGTTAGTGCTATAGAAACTTTTCTTACATCATCTAGTAAAGAAGTCGGAATGCTGATTGTTCCGGTAAAAGGCTGACCTTTACCTGGTAATTCTGCTGGTAAACCTTCCGTAATAGCACTAAGAGTCCGACCTTTATCATCAGTAACATCTAAAAAACTATACAGAAATCTAACCGTATCTTCACCTTTATTTTGCATCTTCACCTTTAATAATAAATCACCACCAGAATAGCGAGCAGACTGCACCGACATGGTAACACCATCGCTCTCGGTTACGACGGGAAAACCTGGCGCTAATACTTCCTGTGTAGTTTCCTCTGGCTTTTCCTCCCTCTCAGACTGCTTAATTTTATCTTCTTCCTCTTCCTCCTCTACCTTTTCCACTTTTTTAGGTTTATTTTTCCCATCCATCCGCGCCTTAACAGTCTTAAGAATATCCTCTTCCTTTAAAAAGCTGACTTCTGTTTGACTGGCTTGGGCTTTACTGTTAAATTTACTCGCAGTGGGACTACCTTCCAGCTTGTTAACGCCTTTCAATGCTGAATTGCCAAAATTTAATCCCAGATAAGCACTGACAGAACCGGCTCCCAACATCAAAGTTAACAAAGTTAAGGTTAAAAGTACCGTAGAATTGATTCTCATAGTTGATTGATTTTGATTTCTCAGGCAAGTTGTCGTATTAATTTGAAGTTAGACTACCCTCTTTTATCTCATTCGATGCTGACAATGTTTTAAGTCTATGTTATAATCAATTTTAGTGTTCCTGCGTTTTAGCGAAAACACTCTTTCTAAGCTATACTAGCTAGTAGAGAGACCCAAGCGCCTTTGGCCGATTGGGGAGGCAACGAACTCATAATTCGTCTTCAGGCTGGTTCGATTCCAGCAGGGCGCATTTAATAAACCTAGCTACAGTCACGCTTTCCAACTGTGGGAGTAGTGACTTGGTTAGCTTGTTTCTCTCATTTTTCTCTCAATACAAGCTATTCTATCCCGAAAACAACCAATTAGGGAGAATTAGCTATTGAGAGAAAATTATTGTATCTAATTATTCTATTAAAATATCTTATTGATTGACTCAAAACTTATCTGAAAGTTTAATCAATCTTGAACAAAGAACTTTATCAGATAAATACTCACGCTATATTCGCCTTGTAATGCATCTGTTTTGCGTTTCAGGTACAAACAGCCATACCAAGATGATATCGGCTGTTGTAGAGGCATATAGAGATGGGTTAATTTAGATCGAGATTAATTAAGTTATAATACATTGAAATTTAAATTAATATGTTGCTATTGGTTATTTATAAGAATTACCCATAAGAACCATAAGTTTTTTATGTATAATTTTACCAAATCTTAATAGATATAAATATGGTTAATATCTTATTATTCGGGTGATAATATCTAAGGTAAAACTAAAACTTCAGTGATTATGTCTAGAAAATGCCTGTGTCTAACTCTACTACTACTTGGCTGTATTGGTTGTAGGCAAGAGAGCTTTGATAGTGCCTTAACAGAGCAATTAAACCGATCTGTTGGTAATGAAAAAACAGTATTTAATCAAGTATATACATATAGTAGTGCTAGAGAAGAAGCCCAAGAATACTGCAATAAACGTATCAATGGAAAAACACAAGAAGATATTATTGAAGAAAATGTGGCTTGGCAAATAGACCTAACTCTTAACAAAAAAGTAACACCCGATGAAGCTACCAACTTAATATCAATAAGGAACATGATACAAGTTCTTGCTGTAGATTTCTATTGTCCTCAGTTTAAAGAAGAAAAATTACCACTTCAAGAAAGAATAAAATAGGGCAATAATTAAATCATTATGTTTTTCTATCGGAATTTCTTAAACTACTAATTTCCAATATTGTAGAACTGTTACAACTTACAAACAAGTAACTTCAATCAATTACAACTATATTAATGAAGATGTAAAAAAACAAATTAAAGAATTAACTATCATATTGGATGAAACTATAATGAACAAAGTATATTTTGTTTATATATTTAATGTACTTGTTTTGCATCTACATTCAATTGAAAACGTTACTCACTAAGTTGTAGTTATCACACGTAATTATGCTTTCATTACAATGAGAAAGTTGTAGTTTCAAATCACTATTGTTATATTATCGTGACTGTTAGAAACTATAGTTTGTGATTTTTAATTGGTATCATTTCAATCATTAATTTCCACATTATTAATAGTTGTATTGTGAGATAAAGCCGCCAATTTATTTGTAGTTTCTATATTTTGTTTTGATGGAAACTTGTATTAACTTTGAATGATTAGATAAAAATAATTGTGGTTAAAAAACCGCCGCTTTCATGATTATTGTATCTAGATTTTATGTTGTAAGAAGTTGTTATATTTTCTTTGATTAATATTACTTAATGTATTAAAGAGTGGTTTTAGTATTGTGCCAATTCAATTACAGTTAAGTGGTGATAATAGAGGGTATAAAAAAGAATTTGTAATGTTTTATTATATGAACTAATGAATGTATAATACAAAGAATAAACTTAAAAATTATCTCATTATTACAGTAAATTCAATATAAGTTATTCAGTTATTTATTCAACTACAGTAAACGGTGCGTCAAACTTTGGTCTATATTCAATGTTACCATTTCTATTTAACGGCGCAACATTTAATCCTGTTAACTGTGACCAGTTAACGTTTATTTGTTTCACACTTTCACCAATCTTATTTAATTTAGCTGGCGTTATAGGTGAATTATCTCTTAACCCATACAAACTAAGAAACACTTTTAACTCAGGATGCAACTCGATTTTACTTACTTCAGCAGTTTTAACTAATTGTGTTTGTGGTACAAGTACAGTAGATTTATGTTGTTTAATCGTTTTATCAAATGGATTATAAAACACCTTTAAAACTTGTTTACTTTCCTCACCCGTTTTAACTACACGATCTATTATTTGTGTTTGTGTTTTCTCTAACAATACAAACCATATTTGTGTTCTATTAGGGATAGATTTATCTTTGTATTTCACTAATTTAGTGAATATTAGACCTAACTTATCTATTGATCCTTGTCTGTTTTTAACTCCTACATAACCGATGATATCTGTATCTTTAATTCCCCACTTAGTTTGAGTAGGTTTTAACCATTGTGGATGTTGTGTCATTCCGTTTATATCTACTTGTAGTTGGTATGGATGATATACCAAGATATGATCACGATAGTTAGGTGAGTTGATAGCTATAATTTCCATTTCTGCTGTAGATGATACTCCTTGAGATAGTCTGACCCAATCACCAAAACTTGTGGGTATTTTTATAGGTTTTGATTTTTTAAGTAAAACAGAAGTAGTAGGTTTAGTTATATTATTAAAATTGTTATTTTTACTTTCTTCATATACTAAACCCAAAAAATTACACATAATAATTTTTGTTGTGTATTGACATATTTCACCTATGTCTTTAATTTTATTATGGAAATATAATTGATATATGCTATAAGACAATAAATATTCTAAATTTAGATTAAAATGGACATTCTCACACAAATACGCCATTACTGTTAAAGCTATTTTTTGTTGTAATTCTTGCTGATCATTAATTTCTATTGGATCAACAATATACTGCTCTATCATTTGTTGACTATGTGTTATGAAATATTCAATACTTTCTCTAAGAATATTTTTAAAAACTTTATTTTCACCTCTTTTTTTTGAAGTATTCCATTTGTTAAAATTTATGTCATCAACAATTTTCGATCCGTTGATATAAAACTTGCTTAAAAATTGCTTTTGGAATATTTTTAAGCTTTGTCCCCTTTCATAATCACTTATTTCAGTACCGTATTCATCAGAAGATACTCTCCGAGAGCATTTTTTAACTTGTCTATCTTTAGTAGTATGAAAGTGAGCAAAATAAGGTTTTTTAATCTCACCCCTTCTTAAATAAACTTCCTGCATACAAACTGGACAAAGTAACCCAAGTTCTGAATAAGAGTTAAAATCACAATTGTTCGCATACACTTTTTCTTTGCCCAGATACATTGAGATTGCGTCATTCATAACTAACTTATGTAGTTCTTACTGATGTTATTTATCCCGTAATGGTTGCTGAAATACCAGTATTAACTGAAATTTAACTATAGTTAACAAGGATGAATAAACAATGCTTCGGAGTGTAGAGTTACCACTACATTATGTAGAGTAGAGTGTAGTGATGTAATCCTTATACTAGCTGGATTATGTAGAGTGTGTAGGGTGATAGATACATTTTTATGTAATTATATGTGATTATTTGAACATATTTTGTTTCTATCTCAGAGTATCATCCCTCAATAAATAATATAAAAGGAATAATGCTCTAACCCTACACAACCTACAAAACCCTTATCCAGACTGGGTTACAATGCTACACTTCACTCTTCACTGTGTAGGTTTGACTCTACACCTGCTAGTGGTGAAGGAATATCATCATCTTTCCCAAATTCACGTAATCTCAAGCCACGAACCCAAACACCTTTGTTGTTACGGAATTTTTCTACATCTTTCCACCCCATAGTAGAGTTACAAAAATCTAGTAGATTAGGGCTGAAACTACGTAAACTGTCAGGAGTGCAACCAGCATTACGACACCATGTTGAATAGTTACCAAATAATGTATTTATATCAGTCTTATTGCTCCCTATTTGGGTTGTACTCTTAGCATCTCGAATAATGTACTCATTAATCCAAGCGGCTATAGAATTACTAGCTATTTGTTGCTCTAAATTATGTTTGGCTAGTTCTGGATTATCTACTGCATTTCTCAAAACTTGAGTAACTTTATCATCAGCAATACTAAGTAAATGTTGAGTTAATGCGTTTAACTCTGGTTCAAACTCTTTTTGTAAATTTCTACGTTTACTTTTATCTATAGTGTGGTTGAAAGGTAATAAAATTTGTCTTCTTGTCAACCAAGATGAATTACTAGCATGAAATACAGGAATGTTTGATGCCATAATTACCATACCATCAAACTTGAATTGAAACGGTTGTTTAAATTTTTCTTCTGCTAGAATCTCATCTTGTCCTGTAAGTGACTTAAATTTTTGTAAGTCTCCCTTGTATTTATCTTGATCTGGAAATACTACTAATCTTTTTCTATAAGCGTTAGCTGCTCCAAATTTATTTCCGCAAAAATCTCTAAGAGTAGTTGTACATACATTGTTACTACCTATAAGTGATTGTGCAAGTCCAATAAATGTACTTTTGCCTGTACCGCCAGCACCAATTAAATGTAAGAACTGTTGGAGGTCAGCACGACCTTTGAGAATTGCAGCCAAGTAACATAATAGAATTTCTTTAATTGACTTATTATTATTTGTTGCTTCATCTAACCATTTATCAATAGTTGGAAAACCATTGTTAGAAGTCTCAAAACTACGTGGTAGACACCAAGTAAACCTATAATTAGGTGAATGACTTAGTGTTTTTCCTGTTGTTATATCTAGAATAGAATTTTGAAACGGTAGTAAGTTTTTATGTATTCCAGCTTGCCACGATTGTTCTGTTAATTCCATTCTCATCTTACAGATAATGTTAGTTATATAGCTATGACCACTATAACCAGCTATCTGTCTTTGTTTTAATTCTTGGTTAATTAAACTTTCAATATAATAATCATTAACCGCTTTCCATACTCCATCATTATCTAGACCATAAATCATCCAACAATTAGCTTCAGAATTAAATAATAATTTGTTTCTATGTTGTTCAGCTATTTCTCGACCTATAATATCAGCTTTGGGATTTAAGCCTTGTTTATATTGTTTATCTTGAGAAGTATCTGTAATTTCATCATTGATTATTTCTATATTTTCTATGTGTTGATTTGCATCTTTTGTTATTGGACTTAATAACGGTGTTGGGAAATATTCCTCCTTTTGTAAGTCATTGTTTTCTTCATCGTGGTTATCAGAAAAAGCGTTATAATATTTATTAGTCATAATTAAGTATTACTCCTTTTGATTTAGTGAGTTTGTACAGTTGAAACAATAGGGAATAAGAAATGCCATCACTTAATTAAGTGGTGGTATTGCTTTATATTGCTTCTCAATAAACTCCATCACTAACTGTCTGAGTAAAGCAGAAGTTGTACTGTTATTTTGTTTAGCGACTTCTGATAAAAGGTCATAGTCGTTAACAGTTAATCGGGTTGGTACAACACGAGTTAGAGAAATTTGGTTAATACTTGTCATGGCTATCATTTTAGTTAACGTTAATTTGACAAACACGACCTAGCGATCTATTTAGAAGATTGCTAACCCTTTCTCACGATAAGGGATAACCAGACTTTTAAAACAAGTGTGGTTAGGTACTATGCAGAATATCCTCAGCCCGTTTTTTACCTACCGTTGGCATCCTTGACTATTCGATGCCTCTGTTACCTCAGAGCGTTTTGAATATTCATTTTTCAAGGTTCAGATGAGTTTTTGTTCCTCACATTTACTATTGTATACGAGAAAATTAATTTGTCTAGATAATTTTTAAGTTTTGAATATTTGAAAATTTTATTGAATATTCTACTAAGTTAAATTGAGTTCTTATATGTAATTAATTATTTGTTTTACTACGAATATGTCATACAACAAATAAGGAATAGTAATATGTGTCTACTATTCCTAGTTGTTATATTGTTGGAAAGTGCTACTTAAATTGATCTTTGCTTGGAAAATCTTAATGTACTAACGCTTTAATTATTTCATTCTCAGAAACATTGTAGATTGCAGCTAATAGCCTGATTGATTTATCATCAGTACATTCCAGTTTTTGAGCAATTACTATTGCTGACTGTAGGGGAATAGCTTGATTGTTTGATTGAGTGAGTAAATCAAGTGTTGTTTTAGTCGTTTGTCGTTTCTTGTAAACAGTATCGTTCATAGTAGGACTGTGACCTAACGACATTGCTCTTTTTTCTAAAGGTATCCCTGCCATCATTCCATTAAGGTTAGCTAAATGACGTAAAGCATGAGTTTGAGTAAATCGAGTGTCCTTAGTCCATCTCACCAGTGACTTTCTCGCAATATCACTAAGGTACTTTCTGATAAAACCAGGATTATCTGAGTTAAGTTGAATAGTTGGTAATTTACCAGACTTAATCTCTAATCTCTCAATCAAGTTAGGGTGAGTAGGTGGAATCATGGGACGTGCTAACCTGTAACCTGTTTTTGTGGTAGTTCCTAGCAGTGTTTTATCACCTACTACAGCAATCATTTCTTGATTATTGGGGTCGTTCAATGCTGGTATAGTAACGCCGTCTTTGGTTCTAAATGGTTTATCAATATTTTGAACGGCGAAAACTTCATGTAATCTCATCCCATAAATAACCTGCATTGAAAACACAAACAGCCAACGCTGTCTAGATTCCAGGTTACATCTCTGATCATTCAACGCTTCTGTAATTACAGTTTCTCTCAAGTTGAGAAAATCATCTAATGAGATACTTTGGAGATTTTCTTTAAATTTGGTTTGAGTGACATCAATTTTAGCTAGTTCATCCCGTAACTTGATATTATCAACGGTTTCTGCAAGCTTTTTCATAGCACACACGCAAAGCTTGAATACCTTAGTACCACGTTCTTTACTATCAATTACAGCTTTGATGTCTTTGTAGTTGACCGTTTTATCTAGTGGTAGAAGCTTGTAAAACATTCCATAAGTATCATACCAGCATGATTGATGGCTAGGGTTGTTTCTATCTCGCTGTTGACGCTTTTTGGTGTAGCTGTTCCAATAATTATCTTCTACTAGCTTAATCGCTTCACTAAAGGTTAGCAGGTCATTTTTAACTACATTTTTCTCAAGTATTGCGACTTCGTACCAATCCCAAAATTCTACTTCACTGCTAAATCTTGCTAACGCTTCACTAACTTTGTTTGCTTTTTCTAACGCTTTAACAATGCCTATCTCAGTAAACTCGCAATTACAAGCTTTAGCGGTGCGCTTGTCCCCAATCTTGAACTGAAGTAATAAATATGTTCCAGATGCTTTAACCTCTCGTTTTATTCCCACCCCTTTGGGTGTTTGCTTCTGTATTTCTTTGAATAAGGCTAATAAGCGTTCATACCCGATTAAGTGGCTGGATAGATTGCTTGCTGTAACTTGCTTTTCAGTTTCTCTCATTTCTCTCTCAATTCTGGTTATCAGTGAAAAACGGAATTGAAAGAAAACTGATGATCCAAGGCTGTTAGAACTAGATTTTTGCTAATAGGCTGGTTCGATTCCAGCAGGGCGCATTTAATAGACTTATAAACCAAGAGTTCACGCTCTTGGTTTATGGTTTTTAGCGGGGTTGTACAATCTCAAAGTAGTATTCAGTACCCAGTCTTAATTTGTCCCGATTGTATTGGGGGGTCATCAACAAAGAACTACTGTATGGGTTTGGTAAATCTGGGGTGCGAAGATATGGATCATTGGTAGATTGCTGGGTTAACATATCACGGTAAACGCTATTGATCAGCTCACCATCAGCAGCCATTTCATTTTCTGGAAAACTATCTCTGTAACTTTTACCAGTTCCTACCAAAGAATCTAATACTCGTGATGGACTACCATTTTCATAGAAGTTGCGATCGTGACGAAAATAAGCGTTTTCCATCACATCAGCAGGTGTTTGGTAAGTAGGTGGTTGTCTGTCAGCAGATGCTACTCCAGGAAAACTCACACTAGCAGCTAGTGCAAGAAGGCAGGAGGGAAGAAAGCTGATTTTATTTGACTTTGAACCTTTTTTAACTGAACAGCTATTTCTGCTATGTTGTGATAGTAATACTAATAAACTACTACCAACTTTTAATTTTATACCCATGTTTCCTATTACTCCTCAATTTTTAGGCAAAACTTAACTTATGCTTAATTAGCAGAACTCTCATGAGTTCAACTTTTGGTTTAGCACAAATTTTTACCTGTTGTAATGACTTATTCTACTGAAACATTTAGCCAAACCGAGATTTGGGCAACTATTACTGATTTAACTACTTTGCGTCAGAAGTTACTAGACTTATTTTGTCGGGTTGCTTATCAAGAAGGTGATTTTGTCCTCTCTTCTGGGCAACGTAGTTCTTACTATATTAATGGTAAACAAGTAACACTCCATCCCCAAGGAGCATTAGCTATTGGTAAATTATTATTACCGCTATTACCACAAGATACTCAAGCTGTGGCAGGGTTAACATTAGGTGCTGATCCTATTGTTACGGCTGTGAGTGTAGTTTCTGTTTATGAACAGCGACCAACTACCGCTTTAATTATTCGTAAAGAAGCTAAAGGTCATGGTACTCAGGCTTATATTGAAGGGCCTAGTTTACCCCCTGGTGCAAAAGTTGTGGTTTTAGAAGATGTGGTGACAACGGGAAGTTCAGCCATGAAAGCTGTAGAGCGTTTAAAAGCGGCTGGTTATACTGTAGAAAGAGTATTAGCTTTAGTAGATAGACTACAAGGGGGGGCTGAGTTGTATCAATCTGCTGGTTTGCAGTTTACAGCATTGTTTTCGATTGAAGATATACAAAAGCGATATCGAGAACTAGCAATTTAGAGGAAGTTTAACTAAAAATTCTTGTCACCATTTTTGTGGTATGGGCTTTTAACGTGTCTTTGGATAATGGGAAGATGCCCAAACCACAAGGGATTTGTTGAAATAATGATTACTGATGATGATGGAGATAAATATCTCTAATAGGGAAAGGAATTTGTATTCCTTCTTGGTGATAGCGTTGATGTAATCTTTTAATTAATAAATGTTTACTAATACGCTGGTCAAAAAATTCACTCACTCGCATATACAACGTAAAATCTATACTAAAATCGTTGAAAGTGTGGAATCTAATATACGGTTCATTATTCATCAAATTTGGTGCAATTTCTTCCATGACATTTTTAGCAACTTCTACAGTTACCTCTTCGACTAATTCTAAATCACTATCATAACTTACACCCACATTCAAAGTTAAAGTAATTTCTTTGGCGGGAAGATGGTAATTAGTAAAAATTGTCGAAGCTAATTTAGAATTGGGGACAATAATCACATTATTAGAAATCTCTTTGATTGTGGTATTTCTCCAGGTAATATCTGTGACATAACCTTGATGTCCGTCATCTAATTTAACATAATCTCCGGTTCTGACTTGCTGGGAAATGATTAAATAAAAGCCAGAAAATAAGTTAGCTAAAGTATCTTGGAGTGCTAAACCAACGGCTAAACCTCCAACTCCCAAAGTGGTAATAATAGGTGTAATTTCGATTCCGGCTGTTTGGAGTAATATTAATCCTCCTAAAGTTAAAACAGCAGTTTTGGCTAAGTTAGAAATTAAAGAGGCTGAAATTCCATCTGTACGACGAATATAGACGTTAACAAATCCTGCTGTTAGCCTTGCTAAAACTAATGTCACAGAAGCTAATAATATAATTGTTAGAATCTTCTGTAAAACAATAGTTAAACCGATACTTAAAGGTGAACTAACAATGGCTGCAAAAAATCCCCCTAAAGCTAACCAGGTAAAAGTCATGCGGTTGAGGGATTGAAAAATAATTTCTCCTCCTGGTATTTGGGTTTTAGCTACAAATTTTTGGAGTTTTTGGAAGATAATCTTTTCACCAATTATCCCAGCTAGTAAACCGATGATAATAAATACTATCGGTGCTATCCATTGCATCATCATCACAGTACGAATTAATAATTTACGGAGTAGGCAGAATTAAAACTGGCTAAATTTTACCTTGTGAGGTGCTAATTTAATCTTGTAAATCTAATCTTTTCTTGGAATATTGCTAATTTTTATAATTAATCAATTTGTCTAGGGTGAATTTACTAATATTTATAAGTTTAAATTTGTGATCTTTTTAACAAAGTTATTTATAATTAATTAAAATACAGTCCGGTGTTTTGCTCTTTCAAGTTTGGGTTTTAGATTGTTCAATTCAAAATCTAAAATCTCAAATCTAAAATTCTCTTACTTTTTCCCATTATGGATCTGCCTATAATTTACCATCAGGATTATGTTGCACCTTTACCACTTGGACATCGTTTTCCTATGTCCAAATTTTGTCAACTGTATGAGTTGTTGTTAACTGATGGTGTAGCGACTTCCTCGCAGTTTCATGTTCCTGAACTACCAAATTTAGATTTAATTGAGTTAGTACATACAGCAGATTATGTCAAAGCTTATTGTCAGGGGACTTTAGATGTAAAAGCACAAAGGCGGATTGGTTTACCTTGGAGTGCTGCGTTAGCAAATCGGACTTGTATTGCTGTGGGTGGGACTATTTTGACGGCTAAGTTAGCTTTGAGTCAAGGTTTAGCTTGTAATACGGCTGGGGGAACTCATCATGCTTTTCCTAGTTATGGATCTGGTTTTTGTATTTTTAATGATTTAGCGATCGCCTCCCGAACTCTCCAAAAATTAGGACTAGCCCAAAAAATCCTGATTGTAGACTTAGATGTACACCAAGGAGACGGTACAGCCTTCATTTTTCAAAATGATAACAGCGTGTTTACCTTTTCCATGCACTGCGGCGTAAATTTTCCCGGTACAAAGCAACACAGTGATTTAGATGTGCCCTTACCAGTGGGAATGGAAGATGATGATTATTTGCAAACTTTAGCCCAATACTTACCAGATTTATTAACAGAAGTCAAGCCGGATTTAGTATTTTATGATGCTGGTGTAGATCCCCATCTTGGGGACAAATTAGGTAAATTAGCTTTAACAGATACAGGAATATTTAGACGCGAAATGCAAGTATTAACTACTTGTGTAGGTGCAGGTTATCCTGTAGCCTGTGTAATTGGTGGGGGTTATGGAGATGATATGCAGGCTTTGGTTTGGCGACATTCCCTATTACATCGTGCTGCCAGTCAGGTTTATCATCAATTTCGACTTTAGGATACAAAATTGTAAAAATCAGGCAAATAAATCAATGATAATACTGAATTGGGAATAATATAAATAAATACATCTTGATGTTATTGATCTAACCTTAGCACACTCAGGAGTATTCATGCCGACTTTACCACAAAACGGCCACTCAGAAAATTGGGGCTATGTATTAACAAAATCAGCCGTTGATAGCTTAATTCGTAACCTTGAAAATCAGACTATTGTTGAATTATATTCTGATTTTCATCAAAAAAGAGAATATGCTCATCAACTAATTTATGAACTAGCTGGTCAAAAATCCTGCGTATTTTATGTGCGTCGTAGTGGTTTAGGTAAAGAAGCAGGAGAAGAAATTTGGGATTTGACAATAGCCACAGACCAAAAAGATTTTCAACTACCATCAAAACTAGAAAATCAGAGAAAAACATTAGGATTTAAAGCAGCAGTTCAAAAAAATGGATACAGTGGTTTAAAAATTTTATCAGTTAAATTACTAAAAAATGAATTAGGATATGCAGACAGTTATACTTTACCTTACCGTGTAAGATTATTAGACAATTATCAACACCGAATTGATATTCCTGCCGCAACATTAGCAAGAATAAAAAAATTACCCATCTGTGGTGATCATGTACCCACAGAAGAACAGTTAAAAGCTTGGGAAGCATTTTTACAAGTTGAGAAAAAAATAGCTCAAGCACGCCAGTTTTGTGTACGTTTTTTCAGTCATAATTACGGTTTAGCTACCAGTAAAATCAGCTTTAATATTGATATAGAATCAGCTACTATTGACGGTAATAACGAAAATTATTTAGATGCAAAAGATTTTTGGCAGCGTGTGAAAAAAGCCGGAAATGAAGACATCAAATTTTTTGAATATACTCCTACGGGGAACAACTCACGTAGCGGTATCCAACTAGGAAGAATGGAGACAATTGAACCAGGAAAATCTATCATTTGTATTAAACTAGAACGTGAATTAGCAGAAAAACTAGCAACAGAAAATTATCAACTACCAGCTAAAGGATATTTGTTTTTTGAAGCAGTTGGTGAAATTCAACAGATTAAACGAAAGGAAAACGCCCTCAAAGATTTGAATAATGGTCGCACGCATAACCCATACTTGGGAAATTTCTTATTCGATGCTTCCCAAGCAAGACCAATTAAAAAGAATATCCAACTTCGCTCAGAAGATTTATTATTATCTTCTGCTAATTCTGGTCAAAAAGCAGCAGTAGAAACAGTATTAGCAGCTGAAGATTTAGTTCTGATTCAAGGGCCACCAGGTACAGGAAAAACTACCGTAATTGCTGAAATTTGTTATCAAGTAGCTTTGCGGGGTGGACGTACACTTATTACTTCTCAAGCCAATCTAGCAGTTGATAATGCACTAAGTAGATTAGTTCATAACCCAGTTATTCGGGCTGTTAGAAAGGGAAATTCAGAAAAAGTTGGGGAAGAAGGACAGCCATTTTTAGAAGATCAAGTAATTGGTACATGGTTAGAAAACACCGCAAATGATTGTGAAAATAATCTTCATCAACGTCTTGAGAATATACAAATTTTAAGCCAATTATTAGAATCAACAACCAGATTTACAAATTACTACAAAGCCGAGAAAAAATTTAATCAACAGCAAAATGAATTAAAAAATGAACAATTAAATTTAGAGACAGATTTGAAAAGCCAAAAAATAGCTTATAATGAATATCTTGCAAAAAAATCTGAAATTACATCATTAATTATCGGTTTAGAAAATCTGCTAGATTCTCCAAAAAATATACACTGGGAATCTCCCGAAGTGACAAATTTTTTGCCCCTGCTAAAGTCCTATACAGAAAACAATAGTTTAGTACAAGACTTTATGGCTAATGTTCGGGCAGCTATTAAGTGTAGTGATGAACTTGGTTTTGTTCGACCTCAGTATGGTGCATTTGGTTTGGCTTATTGGTTACGAGAAAATGTCATAAATGAAATTATTGAATTTAAAACGGCATTCATTTATGCTCAAAAAGCGGCTGTTGCTATGTCAGAACTAGCAGCTTTAGTTAAGGAGTTAAAACAAAATTCGTTTTATTTACAACAGATCCAAACAGATGATCAGCAATTTCTCACTAAGCAGCAGAATTTACAACAAACACTCAAAAATTGGGAAAACCGTAAACGAGAAATTGATTATATTATCTCAGCAATTATAGAATGGAAATCTACAGCCCATTCTCATTTATATCAAGTATTAAAAAATTGTCAACAATCTAATTTACCCTTAACAGAAAATCTAGTTGATTTACCACTAGGTTTACTGATGTTTGCTCAAAATTTAAACTTACCAATTTTACCAAAAGGCTATAATCTTAATCTGCTAAATTGGGAGGTAATAGAAAAAGCAATATGTTATGAAATTGAGGGAGGATTTACTGATAAACGGGGTAAAAGGTATAACTTTAGTGATTTTTTACAGCAAAATTTTAGTCAAATTCCTATAATTTTATCAACAAGCGACCGAAGTCAATGGCAAAAAATTTATCAAGATTTTACTAATTATTCCCTCCTGACAACAAGTCAACGAAAATTACTGGTTGAGAATACCCGACTATTTTTGATCAGAATGCAGCGAATTTATGGTAAATCATGGGAACCAAATCACATCCATACTACTCTCAATCAGATTATTCCAGAATTACTGGATATTATTCTGGCAAATGCGCGTAAATGTGTTTCCATTGTGAAAACTGAAGCCGAACAAAAGATTAATTATTTACAACAAGAATTAAATCAGCTTCAGCAAAATGCAGTTACTCAAGAACAAACATTTACCATACAAAATCAAATAGAAATTAACAGACAAAATTCTAATTATCAACTTGGACAAGTGATCAATATTTTACAACAAATTCACCAATTGCCAAAAGTACCTACTCCCTTAAAAATTATAACAAAAAAATACATAGATAACCAAGCCAATATTTGGGAACAACATCAAGAGTTTTTAACCAAGGTTAATTCTTGGGAAGGTTTCATACACGAAATGGAAACTTTAATTTCATCTTTAGAACCTTTAATTATATTAAAAACAATCAAAAATTCTCTACAGGAATATTTATCAAATCTAGAAGAACAAATTAAAATTTGTCAAAATCAATTGGAGAAATTACAAATAAATATATATGAAATACAACAAAAGATTTTATCTCACTTATCACCAGAATTAGTATTAGAACGGAACTGGTGGCAAACATTATGGCTAACAATTTCAGATAAATTCAAACCAGAAATTACAGACAAAGACTTGTTTGAGTTAGAATTTTTACATAATGTTAAAAATAAGTTTAAATCTTGGCAAAAGCAACTTACAAAAGAAGAAACATATCTTAATCGTTATCAGAATTTTGTTCAAGATTGGATTACCAAATTGCAAAATCCTTCAGAACGCGATCGCCAGGATTTAAGACAAATTTATCTAGATAATGCTAATGTTGTTGGTATCACTTGTGTTCAAGCTGCAAGTCGAGCTTTTTCTGAAGAATTTCAATCATTTGATGTTGTCATTATTGATGAAGTTAGTAAATGTACTCCACCAGAATTATTAATACCTGCCTTAAAAGGTAAAAAATTAGTTATGGTAGGTGATCATCGTCAATTACCACCTATGCTTGATACTAGCACTTTAGAAGAAGTTGCTAAAGAAATCCGTAGTACAAAAGAAGAACTACAATTTTTAGAAGAATCTTTGTTTAAAAGCCAGTTTGAAACTGCTGATGAGAGCATCAAACAAATGCTAACTACACAGTATCGAATGCATCCTTTTATTATGGGTGCAATTAATCAATTTTATGAACATAAATTAGAATGTGGACTTTTAGAACCAGATATAAAACGCGCTCATAATTTAGCAGGTAAAATTATTCAAAAACATCACCATATTACTTGGGTAAATATGCCTCAAAAAAAGGAGTTTTTTGAAGAATCTAGCGGTACTTCTTTCTTTAATATTCAAGAAATAGATGTAATTGAAAGTTTGTGTCAGGAGTTTGAGCATATTTGGAGTTTACAAGTTGCTAATGGTGCAGCTAAAAAAGAAATCGCTGTAATTACATTTTATGGTGCTCAATTGAGAAAAATTGATGAGCGTCTGCAATCTGAACTTTACCCTTCATTGCAAATTAGAACTGGTACTGTTGACAGATTTCAAGGTATGGAAAGACCTGTTGTAATTGTCAGCATGGTAAGGAATAATAGTAAAGGAGAAGTGGGATTTGCCAAGAAACCAGAACGTGTAAATGTGGCTTTTTCTCGCGCTCAAGAACTACTGGTAATTGTGGGTTGTCACGATTTATTTACCTGTAAATCAGGGTCTGTTGGTAATATGTATTCCCAAGTTGCAAACGTCGTCATTCGTCATGGAGGTTTAATTGATTTTTCTAGCATCTGCGGCTAAACCAATTGATGAAAGTCTCAAAAATATAGTAAATGAAATTGAAGCGCAAAGTCTTAGTTTATCAGTTTTGGTAGCGCGGCAATTTTGTTATAGTCTGTATCAAAGTCCGATAGAAGTAACTATTAGAGAAACTCGTCCGTTTAATGTCCTAGAAGAATTTATTATCCGTGCGGGGATAGAATTTGAACCACCACCGACACCGGAAGAATTGGCTTCTGTTTTAGGACTTGATCCTGTATTTATTCAAAGCACTATTGCGAATCTCCAAACCTTACAAACTTTGGTGTTAACTCCACAAATTAAAATTACTGCTGAAGGACGCGAATTTTATCAACGGGGTTCTGTACCTAAACTTCCTTATTCTCTTGATGTTTATGTTATTTATGATCCTTTGTTAGACGATTTTACTTGTAAACAAGATGCTTTAGATGATGTTCAAAAAAAATATTTTGATTTGGCTGATTTTATCAAGGTTGAACAAGGTTTTACAGATATTTCTATTTTAACATCTGAAGAAAGATTACAACTTATACAATCTCCAAATTTAGGGTTACATCTTCCAGAAGTGGGTAAAATTGTTACTTCATGTAAATTAATAGCACCAACTCAAAAAATTTGGCAGAATATTTCAGTTTTTGTTATTTTTGATGTGCTAGAGGATAAATTGAGTGTTCAAATTAGAAAGGGAAGAAAAATTGTAGAGTCAGCTTCACAAAAATTAGATACTTTACATAATACGGGTAAAATATCTTTAAATTTATTATGTGAATTGTCTGATGAAATTATAGCTTCTGAACGTGAAATTAGTTTAAAATATAAAAATTTAGAAATTGAAAATAAAATCAATAAGCTGCAAAAAATGGCTTTAGAAAACATTACTAAAAATTCAGGAAATGAGAAGCATAATTTAACAGGTAAAGTGATACAATTACGTAATGAAAAGATTGCTCAAGTTTTCTGGGATGTTTTAAAATCAGCCCAACGTCAAATTCTGATTTATTCACCTTGGGTAAGTGATGCTGTTGTAGATGAAAAGTTTTTGAAGTTGTTGGAAGAGTTAGTTAATCGTGGGGTTTGGGTTTTAATTGGATATGGAATTGCTAGAAGGAAAGAAGATGAAGATAGACCAATATCACCAGAGGTAGAAACAAAACTGCGAAAGATTAAAACTCCAGATGGTTTACCAGGTGTGCAAATTTCTTGGTTAGGAAATTCTCATGTTAAGGAAGTAATTGTTGATCAAAAAGTTCATCTTTGTGGTTCTCATAATTGGCTTTCTTATCGGGGTGATTATTTACCAAGGGGTGAGTCTGTTTATCAAGTGACAATTCCTGAACAGGTGACAGAAGCTTATGATTTTTTGGCTAGTCGTTTTGAAAATTATGCTCAAATCTTATGGAAGAATTTTCTGCAAAATCATGATTTGAATTTAGCTGAGGAAGTTTTGTGTATTTGGGGGGCTTTGGGTATGGAAGAAATGGCTATTCAAGAAATAGAAAGAAATAATTGTTTAGAACTTATGCCTATCTGGTTAAATGTTGTATTACATGGGTTTAAATCGCAAAGCATATCATGTAAATCTCCTGGTTTAAAAGTGGCTTTTTCTCTGTTAAATCGGTTATCAGGGAAAGAAGTTTTTATGGATTTATTTAAACAGAAAGTTTGTCAAATTTATGATGTTATTATTAATTTTGATCGTGATACTGCTACAAGTTTATTCACTAGAGAAGTAAAACAGGAGTTACTACGTCTTAAAATAGAAATAGGTAAAAAAACTCAACATAGAAAAATATAATACTTAGTATAAGAAAAAACTTTGTCTGGTTTAAAGGGTTATAAAGCTTATAAAACAAGGCTACTTTTTTCTAATTCCTTGGATTAGTGCAGGTTTATCATCAATTTTGACTTTAAACCAATAGAGAGGTGTAGAAATTCGTCTAATTCGCTACAATTTAAGAATAAAAGAGAGACGAGGAAAAAATTGTGGTATTACTCAAAGGTTTTGAAATTGAAATGTATACCGGCACGCCTCAAGGAGAAATAGTTGGTCTCTCTGACAAAATTGTGGCTGATGTGGATGGGTTTGTACGGGAACCAGACAGCCGTAATGTAGAATATACAACCGAGCCATTTCATAGCTACGAAAAGTTACTGTGTGCTTTGTTGCAACCCCGCCGCAAGTTACGTAATTATTTGCAACGGTTAGGAGACTATACCCTAATTCCTGGTAGCACTTTATCTTTGGGTGGAAGCGATCGCTTTTATCGTTCTGACCCCACCAATCCCTATCATGATTATATTGAAAACACTTACCATACAAAAGTCGTTACTGCTAGTGTACATATTAATGTAGGCATTAATGACCCAGAAGTATTAATGCGGGCTTGTCGTGTTATTCGCATGGAAGCACCATTATTTTTAGCTTTAAGTGCATCTTCCCCATTTTTAGACGGTAAAGCTACAGGTTATCATTCCACACGTTGGGGAGTTTTCCCGCAAACACCTACCTTTGTTCCCTTATTCGCTAGTCATGGGGATCATATTCAATGGGTGGAAGCACAGCTAAAAGCCGGCACAATGCAAAATGTCCGTCATTTGTGGGTGTCTGTACGTCCAAATGGCGATCGCCGTCCTTATGACTTAAATCGTCTAGAGTTGCGAATCTGTGATTTAGTAACAGATCCTATCGCTTTATTAGCTATTAGTGCTTTACTTGAAGCGAGACTTATACAAATAATTAATAACCCTGATATAGATCCTTTATTAACAAGTTCTTTCTCTCCTGAAGAACTGGTGGCTTTAACCGCTAAAAACGAATTATCAGCCGCTACAAATAGCTTAGATGCCCAATTGCAACATTGGCAAGATGGCAGAAATATTACAGCTAGAGACTGGATTCAGGAATTATATCAAGATGTATGGGCGATCGCTAAACAACAAGGCTTTGGTTGTTTCCTTTCCCCCATCAACAAAATCCTCCGCAAAGGTAACGAAGCTCAACAATGGTTACAACTACACAAAGTTGGCTTTGATGCTCGATGTGTAATTAGCCAAGCCATTAACAGCGTCTACGAACGGGAATTAGAACTCGAAGACAAGTTATGTTCTTCCCTACTAGCTTAAAGGAGGCAGGAGGCAGGGGGCAGGGGAGAAGAATTAAAAGCTAACGATTTGGATCAGGTTTTTTAGGATGAGGAAACCATCAATCCAAAATCCAAAATTGAAAATCTCAAATCTTCTCTTTCACCCTTGCATCCTGCTCGGACGATTTCGTTCTGTTACCACCTGCTCCCCTGCCTCTTCCACTCCACACTCGTAATACTTGACAAAACCTGAAATATACTGTAAACTCTCACTGCTTTCCTTGGACTGATTTTTATGGGTTGGGGAAAGTTTAAAAATTTTAATCAGTAGTAAATTTTGATAGCTTATTAGTAAAACCTATAGATTGACCTCTAGCTTTTGGTAGACTTTGTTAAAAATTAACAATTACTTAATAAGTTCTTGCTCATGCCCCAGGTCGTTTTAGTACATCCTCAAATTCCTCCCAACACAGGCAATATTGCCCGCACTTGTGCCGCTACCAAAACAGAATTACACTTAGTTGGCCCCTTGGGGTTTGAAATTAGCGATCGCTACCTCAAACGTGCTGGTTTAGACTATTGGCCTTATGTTAAGCTGCACTATCACCCCACAATTGAGGAATTTAAAACCGTGCATCAGCAGCGTGGAGGTAGATGCTTGGGCTTTAGTGTCCGTGCCAGCCATAATTATATCCACTTTCCCTTTCAAGAGAATGATTGGCTCTTATTTGGTAGTGAAACCACAGGATTACCAGAAGATATACTTTCAACCTGTGATACTAATCTCTATATCCCTATGGCAGAACCAGGAGTTCGCAGCTTAAATCTATCAGTTAGTGTTGCTATTGGCTTATTTGAATGCCGTCGTCAATTGGGCTATTTAGAGTAATTAATCAGTTGTTTGGGTAGAAATACCTAAAATAAATCATCCATTGTCCTAATGGCAGCATATTTCAATCATAAAATACCTAAAACATCCTAAAAAACGTTACTAATTATACGGTGCAATACTTAAAGCACAAAAATATCCTGAAAAATACGGATGGAAAAATCGAGCCTTATATAAGAAATTTGTATATTAACTTAGTGAGTTAAACCAAATTAAATGATAGATTTTGGTGAACTCATATTGTCTTAACTAAGGGAATAAAATACCTCAAACCCTTTACAATAAAG
Source organism: Nostocaceae cyanobacterium (assembly GCA_035299225.1). Taxonomy (GTDB): domain Bacteria; phylum Cyanobacteriota; class Cyanobacteriia; order Cyanobacteriales; family Nostocaceae; genus DATGXB01. The sequence continues at coordinate 25,275 of DATGXB010000278.1, forward strand.
AGTTTGATTAACTGTGTTACCAAAAATACTAAAAAAGAGGCTAAAAATCAGTGAGAGTTTACACGGTTGTCTTTTAGGGAATAATCGACGTAAATTCTCGTGTTGGTAAGACGGATCAAGTAGAAACATCTTGAAAATATTTAAAGTAGGTTTCTCGCTTTTCCGTCGGCCTTTGCGGCTCAAATGCTAACAGCAGGGGTGGAATTGGCAAAACAAATGAGATATTGTCTAATTCCCACTGGGTAAAGCTCAATAGGCAAAGATAACTGTTTAAAGTGAACTGTTTAAGGTGGTGAAGAGTGGCAAAAGACAAGTAGGCACAAAAAATCAAGTTTACTCAAAATTGTGGACTTGTCTAAATCAGAGAAGCAGGTTAATCTTGCGTAAGTATCTCTGGTGAATGTGATCTTGATATGTCGTTGATGTGATCTGGATCAAAGATTAATATCTAACCGAAAAATCAAGGTCAGTTAAGCGCTAGTGATCATAGGAGGTCGTCTTTGAAACGAGCATTGAAAAAGAGAGAAAAGACTGTGTTGACAAATACCCCCAGTAGCGATGATTCCCCGGTAGAGCAATTAAGCGTAAACAATACCAAGTTTAGCCGTCGGGCAACCACCCAAGCCGCCATGATTGGTTTGGCAATCTCCGTGGGAGCAACCAGTCTCTTAGTGACTCGACAAAGCGATCAAGCCCAAGCAGCGGCCCCTGTTGGCAGTCAAAAAGCAGCTTCGACTTTTTCTAATGTTGCTGAGACTGAAATTAAATTTGCCGCCACAAAGCTGGAATCCCAAGCCGTCTCATCCGCGAGCGTGCCTGAAAATTCTGTCGTCGTGGAACCAACAGCAGTTTCACAAGTGCCTGGGCTTGAAGCTAAATTGCAAATTGCAACCAGCAACCAAGCTGTGCAAGTTCCTGCGTCGGCAACATTTTCTGGAGCAACAGCTGAAAATAAATCTGTCTATTTGCCATCTCCAGCAACATCAGGAGTGAGTAGTAATATTTCAACTCAGTCCCCCATAGATAACCAGTTGCCTGAGAAAGTACAATCAACTCCTGACGCAAAAGAGCAAGCTGAGGCTACACCTGTAACTGTACCAACACAGGAAACAGCCAAAAACGACGTAGATGAACAACTCAAAGCACAGCAGGAATTTGCTCTTAATCGCTTACAGCAAAAATCTAATCGGTTAAGAAGTAGTTTGTCCGAGCTGCGGTCTGAGGAAACCAAAAATTTATCACCAAATACCATCAGTGCAGTTCAGCCAACCACTGTAGTAGAAACAGAAAAACAAGAATCAATACAGGCGGAAAGCACAGCTGACACCAAGCAACCTGAACTAGCATTAAAATTAAAGCCAAGCAAACAGCCTGATGTAGTGGTACAACCATTACCCCAGCCTGTAGCTGCAAAAACCACAATTGTCGCCTCATCAACCACAACAGCTTACGAAGTCAAGCCTGGAGATACATTAGCAGCGATCGCTAGAAAACATGGAACTTCTGTTTCCGAATTAGTCAAAGTCAATAATCTCAGCGATCCCAATCAAATCCAAATCAGTCAAAATCTGATTATTCCTACAGCACAGGCAGCACAGCCAACCTTAACTCCAGTTCCTGAACTAGAGTTGAACAACAGCCCTAAAACTGTTCCTTTAACAGTGAATCGGGCTACCTTAAATGAGAAATTACCTGTAACAACTGCACAGTTGCCATTAACAGCACCCAGTCAGAGTGTGATTATACCCACACCCTTAGTTACAGAAGATTCCTTATCAACCATACCCACATCTGATAATTCTTTTGGTGTAGGTGGTGATAGCCCCGTGCCTGTGGCGATAAATGTTCCGAAACCAAGACAAAACAACACAGCTAATACCAAGAGTAGCGATCGCCTCCGCAACCTACAAGCAGAAATTCAAAGGCTGCGCGCAAAATACCGCACTCAACAATCTGGTGTAGCCGTACCAACAGAAGACGCAACTGAAATCACCCCAACCGCAATTCCCGTAGTTAACAGAGAAGAAGTGGCTGGGGTAAAAAATAATCCAGAACCAACAGCGATTCAAATCCCTGTACCTCGTCCCGTTGGACCCTCTAACGCCGAACCAGTTAAACCCTTGTTCAGCATTACCCGTCCCACCAACGAGCCCATTAACCCACAATTTATCACCAATCAAGAATCACCAGGTTGGAACGCCGCCCGTCAACCTTCCAGCGTGAGATTGAATGTACCATCTGCTAATACAGATACAGACTCTCTCGGAAGATTGCGCGGAACTACCGTTTCTCCCAAAATGCAATCCTTGCCACCATTGGCAGCAGTAGACCAATATCTACCAAAACCCATTGATGACACTATTGCACCTCCCTCTAATTCTTCCTCTGTCAGCTATATGTGGCCAGCTAAAGGTGTTTTAACCTCTGGCTACGGCTGGCGCTGGGGTAGAATGCACAGAGGTATTGATATTGCTAACTCTACTGGTACACCCATTTATGCTGCTGCTAATGGGATTGTAGAAAAAGCCGGCTGGAATAAGGGTGGTTATGGCAACCTTGTAGATATTCGCCACCCAGATGGTAGCTTGACCCGTTATGCTCATAACAGCCGAATAATGGTACAAGCCGGCCAATATGTAGAAAAAGGTCAGCAAATTGCCGCTATGGGTAGCACCGGTTTTAGTACCGGACCCCACAGCCACTTTGAAATTCACGCCGCAGGTAAGGGCGCAGTTAACCCCGTCGCTCTATTACCTAATCGGGTGTAGTATCTATAATTCTTGACATACTCCCCGCCCTAAAAATGCGGAAATTCTGGGTTCAAACATACAGTTGCAGGCATAGCCCGTCTTACACTATCTCGCCCACTAGACAATGCCCTGCCTGTTTCCACTATTTTACCAAAAAGCCGTCCTCAAAGGACGGGGCTTTAAACCCCATTTTTTGGTAAATCAAATTTATTGCCTTGTTCTGAGAGGGAGAAAATACTCCCTCTTTTGTTTTTTTCAGGGAGGGTGCGAAGATCAAAAAATTTCCTGTAAAGGTATTGCCACAGATGGATTGCTATGCTATATTAATAAAGGTAGAGAAAAGCAAGGCTCAGTAGCTCAGTTGGTTAGAGCACGGGACTCATAAGCCTGGGGTCGTTGGTTCAAATCCGACCTGAGCCATTTTATAAATACTACAAAGAGGGATGGGCAAAGCTATGCTATGCCCATTTTTAATAGGAAATTCGTAAATTAGGCATGAACTTCTAAAACTAGGAAAATTTTTACATTTTTACTCAAAATCGTTATGACTATGATATAGTTGTAACAGATCGTAATTAAACTGTAACAGCTTCGACAGGTGGGATTTTACCAAAAAATTGGGTTTAAAGCCCCGTCCTTTGAGGACGGCTGTTTGATAGAGTAGTGGAAACAGGCAGGGCATTGTCTGTCGGGCGAGATAGTGTAAGACGGTATGAAACTGCAACTGTTGTTTGAACCCAGAATCTCCGCACTTTTAGGGCGGGGAGTATGTCAACTGACCCTGAATCCAACGCTAGAAAATGAATATAGGTTGAAGGAGAATTAAGTTAATGACCCTCTCTTACGGAACTGAAGGATGCCTCCGCGTTGGTCAACAGGCTCCTGACTTTACAGCGACTGCTGTAGCAGATCAAGAATTTAAAACAATTAAACTTTCCGATTATCGCGGTAAGTACGTTGTTTTATTTTTCTACCCCTTAGACTTTACCTTTGTTTGCCCCACCGAGATCACAGCATTTAGCGATCGCTACGAAGAATTTAAGAAACTCAACACCGAAGTTTTAGGTGTATCCGTTGATAGCGAATTTTCTCACCTAGCTTGGATTCAAACAGATCGCAAAGCTGGTGGTGTAGGTGACTTAAACTATCCCCTAGTTTCCGACATCAAAAAAGAAATTAGCGCTGCTTACAACGTCCTTGACCCTGCTGCTGGGATTGCTTTACGTGGTTTGTTCATCATTGACAAAGACGGTGTAATTCAGCACGCAACCATTAATAACTTAGCTTTTGGTCGTAGCGTTGAGGAAACCCTGCGGACATTACAAGCCATCCAATACGTACAATCTCACCCCGATGAAGTTTGTCCTGCTGGTTGGCAACCTGGTGAAAAAACTATGGTTCCCGATCCTGTGAAATCCAAAGTTTACTTTGCAGCCGTTTAATCTTAACTTGCTGAACAACTCCCATTAAAAAAATCTGAGTTTTCAGTAAAATAAAACTAATCATCATCACAGATGGACACAGATTAACACAGATAAAAATTAACTCTGTGTTCATTTTGTGTCTATTTGTGTTTTTGGCAGAAAATCACTTACCAAAGTTTTACCTAAAAACTAGGATAAAAAAATGCTGACTTCCACAGATTTTAGCGGCTTATTTAATGAGCGTTTTTTCCGTAACCTCTTACCTATTCCAGCTTTAGACGAATTAAAAATAGGAGGAGGTACACCAGATTTTAAACTCACAGATGTAACAAATAATCGAGTTATCAAATTATCAGAATATCGTGGTAAGCAACCTGTTTTACTGGCATTTACTCGCATTTTTACAGAAAAACAATATTGTCCTTTTTGTTATCCCCACATTAAGGCTTTAAATGAGAATTATGAACAGTTTACTAATCGAGGAATAGAAGTTTTATTAGTAACTAGCACTGATAAAAAACAAAGTCAAATTGTGGTCAAAGATTTAGGTTTGAAAATGCCCTTACTTTCTGATCCTAGTTGTTACACATTTCGCACTTATAAAGTCGGACAAGCATTAGGTGCACCCTTGCCTGCACAATTTGTATTAGATGTAAATGGCACATTAGTTTATAGACATTTATTTTCTTTTTTAGACCATAATGCCAGTGTAGAAACATTATTAGAAAAATTTCCTACTGATGATAGATGAATAAAACCAATTTACTAAAATTTGCAAGAAAGTAAAAAAAGTTGACCAAAAATAGATACAATTAATCATGTTAGTTAGCTATATTAATGTAACTAACAGTTAGATAAATTGTTGAGCATAAACAAAAACAGGTTTCAGATGTTAAAACTTTATCATAATCCCGTTTCTGCTAATTCCCGACGTGTATGGATTGCCTTGCTAGAAAAAAATCTCAAGTTTGAATTGATTGAGATGCAGTTAGACGGCGACCAATATCAACCGGAATTTTTAAAACACAATCCATTTCATCATATTCCAGTTTTAGATGATGATGGGTTTGTTGTGATAGAATCCTTAGCAATTCTTGATTATTTAGAAGCAAAATATCCGTTTCCAGCACTTGTACCAACCGAAGATCCTCAAGCTTTAGCAGTTGTGAAAATGGTGGAATTGGTGACAGTAAATGAGTTGTTACCTGCAACAATTCCTCTAATGAGTAAAATGATGGGTTTTCCTAACAGTGATAATCGAGAAAAATTAGAACAAGCAAAAGAGAAAGCCTTAACAGTGCTAGATTTTTTTGAGGATGTATTGGGTAATAACTTATATTTTGGTAGCCAGGAATTAACTTTGGCTGACATTGTGGCAGGTTGTACTATTATTTGGTTGCCACAAATGGATATTAGTTTAGATGATTTTCCAAAATTAAAAGCGTGGTGCGATCGCCTCTCGCAACGTTCATCCTGGCAAACCACCCAACCCACCCCAGCAGCCATAGAAGCCATTAAAACTCGAATGCAGGCTTTATTGGCACAAAGGGAAAAATAATAGGTGCGGGGTGTGGGGTGCTGAGTGCTGAGTAATCAAGAGTTAGTTCGTTATTTTATTTCCCCTCTGCTCCTTGCCCCCTGCCTCCCCTGCCTCTTCTCTCCTGCCTTCTACAGCCTAACTTGCGGCAAATGACTGCGGGGGTTGTAGGTGCGAATAGCGCGGATTTTTTCATAGTATTCTCGTTCTTGGGCGCTCAAATCTTTAGGGGGAGCGATCGCTACTTTCACCAACTGATCACCCCGTCCACCTTTAGCCAAAGGCCAACCCTTACCACGCAGTCGCAGAGATTGACCAGAACGCACTCCCGCAGGTAATTTCACATTCACCATCCCATCGGGTGTAGGCACATCTATATTAGCTCCTAAAGTTGCTTCATCGGGAGTAATTGGCACTTCACAAACTAAATTATCACCTTCTAATTGAAAGAAAGAATGGGGTTGTAATTCTACCTTCAGATATAAATCTCCCCGTTGTTGAGTCATGGGGTTAAATTGACCTTTGCCCCGGATACGCAACCGAGTACCAGACTTAGCCCCAGCCGGAATACGTACATCAATAGTTTCATTTCCCAAGCTAAAGCGTTTTTGTACACCAGAAAAAGCTTCCCCAAAACTGAGAGTAATTGAAGCTTCACTATCTTGGGCTGTAGCACCAGTGTTCACATCTTGAAAGCCCACATCAAAACCATTAAAACCACCGCTAGGTCTACCTGTGGAAGTGCGGTAAGAATAGCTTTGTCGACTTGCACGTGGCCCAGCACCACCAAATAATTCATTTAAAAAATCATTAAAACTGCCATATTGACTAAAATCATAAGCGTTGGGGTCAACACCCACACCAACACCACCAGCACCACCAGGGAAACCTTCACCAACTTGTTTCCAATATTGACCATATTGGTCGTATTTCTTACGTTTATCTGGGTCTGATAATACTTCGTAAGCTTCGTTAATTTCCTTAAAACGTGATTCAGCCTGTTTATTACCTGGGTTTACATCGGGGTGGTACTTACGGGCTAACTTGCGAAAAGCTTGTTTAATTTCTTCTGGACTGGCAGTTTTACTGATTCCTAAAATTGCGTAATAGTCTCTAAAGTCAGTTGCAGCCATCCACCAGCCTCCTTGTAGAAATTTCGATAATGTTTAACTAAAGATAAGGGAGTTAAAGGGAAAATTAGTTAACGCAATAATATACGAGAGCAAAAGGAAAGAAATAAAACTTACCTTTTGACCTTTTCCCTGGAAAATACTTAACCGATTAGTATATAATGGGGGTTTTACTTTTGGCTAAGTATAATCTTGACTTTAATGATTCTGACATTTAAGTTAACAAATAATCAAGAAAATCAAGTGGGGTTATTGCTCAATTGGCCAGGGAAATTCCCGAACAGAATCAATCAAACGGTCTAGGCCGTCTTCTAAGCTAGGGGGAGCATCTTGGATTTGTTGGTACATAAACCAAATGACATCTTGGGGAACTTGACGTACTCGCTTCTGATTCCGAGCCAAACACAGCCAAACAGGAGTTTTTACCCACACTCCAATAATGTCAGTAAAGCCTAAATTCCGGGCTGAAGCAATCAGTTCACGACGATAGACGGGATGAGTATTAGTAGCATCCAGAATCACCCCTTGACCTGTAGTTATAGCCTGTTTCAATTGTCGCTCTATTTCCTCCCAAATCAGCAGCCAGGGACCCTGAATGGCTTCTGACCCAAAAAGTTGCCCCCGGATGGCATCAGTAGAGATGAGGCGCATCTGAGGGCTGTCTGTGAGTAATTGTTTTGCCAAAGTGGATTTACCGCTACCAGGAAGACCAATTAGCAAAATCAGTTTATTGACATACCTTATCGTCCTAAAGGAACAAGGATTTCTTGACACTTCACTGGGGTGTGCCATATAAGCGGTCTTATTATTCCTCCATGTCCGTTTAAAGTCTTCCAATGCCATAATAGGCGACTATATCCACATTTTAGCACAAAGCCGTCTTAGAAGGACGAGGCTTGTATCCCATTTTTTGGCCAGTTGTCGGTTAGTAGGGACGGGTTTTACCCATCAATAAGTTAAAATTATCTGTTCAACCCGCCCATATTATAGTTAGTTTTTTTTACTAATGACTAATGACTAAATAATTGTGCCATCAGGAATCACAGCATTTTTAAGAACGACAACAATCCCACTACGGATATAGAAACCTTGACTTTCGCGCTCTGCTTCTTGCACATTGTCCTTATTAATGATTTTGACATCGTGACCAATGCGAGCGTTTTTGTCAATGATAGCCCGACGGATTAAAGTATCAGAACCGATACCAAGAGGGACATCACCTTTTTCTAAACCGGTTTTCCGTTCTACAGAGGGTTGATAGAAGTCAGAACCCATAACTAGAGATTCTTCGATGACACACCCGGACTCAATGCGCGATCGCACTCCCAAAACAGAATGCTGGACTCGGCAATTTTTCAAAATGCAGCCCTCACCAATAATAGATTCAGTGATGTGGCAATCTAGCAACTTAGAGGGAGGCAGATAACGAGCGCGGGTGTAAATCGGTGCTTCTTCATCGTGGAAACTAAACGGGGGTAACGGTTGCTGAGTTAATGCCAAATTCGCATTATAGAATGCTTCAATTGTTCCAATGTCTTCCCAGTAACCATCAAATAAATAAGCTTGAACATTGTAACTTTTGGCAGCATCAGGAATAATTTCCTTACCAAAATCAGTCCGTTCTAAAGACTCTTTCAAAAGTTTGATTAAAACATCTTTCTTAAAGACATAAATCCCCATCGAGGCGATGTAGGGTTGTAACTTGGCCTGTTCTGGGTTTAAACCCAAAATTGTAGTATCAACCTGCATTTTTGCCAAAGCATCACCCTTGGGTTTTTCGCTAAAATCCACTACTCTACCAGATTCGTCAATTTTCATCAAGCCGAAATCAGATGCTCGACGGTCATCAATAGGAATTACTGATAATGTGATATCAGCATTAGTGTCACGATGACGCTGTACAAACTGGCGATAGTCCATGCGATAGAGATGATCCCCTGAGAGAATCAAATACTCATCTACGTCCCAATCTTGTAACAGCCACAAATATTGACGCACCGCATCCGCCGTACCTTGGAACCAGTTGGGGTTTTCGGGGGTTTGCTGTGCGGCTAACACTTCCACAAAACCTTCACTAAATCCACTAAAATTGTATGCACGGGCAATATGGCGGTTGAGAGAGGCTGAGTTGAATTGTGTCAGGACGTAGATTTTAAAGATTTCTGAATTAATACAGTTACTAACAGGGATATCAATTAGGCGATATTTCCCTGCTAGTGGTACAGCTGGTTTTGCACGGAGTTTGGTTAAGGGATAGAGGCGAGTACCAGCGCCACCACCGAGAATGATTGCTAAAACTTTTTTCACAAAATTTCTCCCGACTGCCTTTCAACTCTCACCTACAGTTTAGGACTGTATGCCTCAACTAGTAAGGGGGGATCAAAAATTCTTCCGCAGGAATTTTAGAAAATTCCTTTAGTAATGATTAGTATTACTAATATAGGAGGAAGTCAGAACATTTGTATTAATTATTTGAGAGGAATTATCGAAAGTACGGTGAAGCGAGTGCTTTTCGTGCTTTGCCTGTTGTGATGGATTATGAAGAAATAAATAAAGATTGATTTTATACTTGACCAAATAAAGTTAAAATTTTAATCTATGAGAATAAGTATTATTGATAACACTGTTAAAGTTATACTTTATGTCCCGCTATAGAATCCAAAAGCCATCTTTCAGTAATTACACAGTTGCCAAGAAGAGCAGCCCTTTAACTCAAGTACCACCTTGGACAAACGCTTATCAACAAAAAAACGCCGAAAATGCTCAGAAACCAGCAAATACAGTCAAAATACAGACTACAGAAGAGTGGAAGAAAGATAATGTTTTTCTCAAAGTTATAGAAACCTTAGAAGCACAACAACAAGCAATACAAACCAAATTAATAGTCGGTGAAGCAGGGGACAAATACGAACAGGAAGCCGACGCAATGGCCAGCAAAGTCATGTCCATGCCTGATAATGCGGTACAAAAGCAATCAGAGGAAAATTTTCTTGATAGACCTTTACCACCATCTATGGCCCCACTAGCGCAAATGTCAGTGACACCGGACGGGGGTAGAAGAGCAGCAGGAAACAATCTAGAAAGCCGCTTAAATAGCAGTAAAGGTGGTGGCAGTCAATTACCTCATCAGGTGCGGAGGTTTATGGAACCCCGCTTCGGTGCAAATTTTAGTCAGGTGCGGGTGCATACAGATACTACCGCCGTGCAGATGAATCGGGAGTTAGGGGCACAGGCATTTACTCATGGTAGCGATATTTACTATGGCGAAGGGAAAGCACCAGGAAATAATGAATTAACGGCTCATGAGTTAACTCATGTAGTACAGCAAACAGGTGCAGTGCAATGTCAAAGTACAAGTTCTCCACAAACTACCCCTCTAACAATTACCAGCAAAACAGTTAATGCTGCTCCAGATGGGTCGCCTAATACTAGGACTAATATTGGAGTAGGGGAGCAGGTTCAATTCACTGGAAGCTCATCTGGAACTTGGTCTTTTACTGGCGGAACGTCTGTTGGTTCTAGTAATGGTGCCACGTTTTTATGGCAAGCACCAGCAACAGGGGGTAATGTCACTATTACCCTAACAAAACCCACGACTACTCCAAACCCTTCCACAACCCCAACAACAACTTCTGGAAATATCACAATGAATGTGATTGCTCCAACAGGTTTATCTATGACTAAAGTAAGTGAAGACTCAATTCCATCTGGTACTGCGGGTGCGGGGATGCGCCTTAATATTACCATTAATCCACTCAATGTATGCTTGGGCGCAACAGAATTGCGGGAGATACCTGGCCCAGCTACTAATATAACTGGCTACTTTACTCAAATTCCTGCGGCTAATTTGTTCCATCATCCAAATCCTAATTACACACCCTTCAACAACAACAATACTTTATGCTGTGATCATGCCGCAGGGAGTGGATTTCCTTCTCCATATTCAGATGGTACATTTCAATGGGACATTCCAAATTGGTATAGGCTGAATAATGAATCGAGTGGTCGTTATTTCACTACAACTACGCAGCTTTACACAATTGACAGTGCGGGTACAGTGACAATTAGTAAAGCAGGAGCTTCCGTATCACGTACACCCTAAACCCATACTTAATTATCAGGCTAATCTGAAAATGTTTTATAAACACATCATTTTGTTTGGAATTTGTGGCACTATCTGCCAAATTATCTTTTTGAGTAATTCAGCGAGTGTGATCGCAAGACAACAAATGCAAAATCCTATCATGATTCAAATAATTGCAGAACCACTTGAATTTTCTCTGAAAGACCGGACAAACTTTAAAGTTGGGCTAAAAGCTAAGAATATCGGGAATAGAATTATTGAAACTAAACTTTACGAAACAGCATTATTGGTTAATGGTGAACCCAGTCTCGCTTGGAACTTAGCAATTAGTAATGGTGTGCGAGATGAGTCCTGGTGGAATCTCAAACCAGAGGAAACTGTAACAGCATCTTGGCATCTGGGAGAAGCTCTGTTTCTGCAACCAGGTGAGTACAATATTCTACTTCGCTATGGTTCACAGGATTCATCTGTGCGTGTTCGGGTAACTCCATGATCATTTTTGCAGATAGCGATCGCCCCTAAATAAAACTGATAGAAATAGGCGATGATGAAACGCCCGTCGGAGGTAAGTGTTTGACAATCTACAGACAACTAGAATGAGGGAAATACTATGCGCTTGATCAGGATAATTAATTTGGTAATAATTCCGACAAGCTTATGGTTGGGGAGTGGTTTCTACTCTACTTCTGTTCTAGGAAACACCTCACCAGGAAATATTACTCAACCCTCTTCCTGCAAAGTCAAAATGTCTAGTAATTTGACGCATTTACCAGTACGTCTGTCATTGCCCTATTATCCTTGGGCAGAGGCTTATAAAATAGTGCGAGCAGATTCTGATATGGGACCATATCTAGACCAGCAAATGATTCCGGCTTTAGAACGGGCAGGAGATCCAGCGCAACGCCTCACCAATATGGCTAATGCAGCGACACAAGCAAGGCTGGCATTTGCAGAAACTAGAAGGGAACCAGATTTCACCTTTGCGGCACTAGATCCCGTAGAAGTTGATTTACAGTTAGCTTTTATTGTGGCTCTATCTAAGAAAATTGCAGAGGCACCACAAGTTTCTGTAGAAGAGAAAATCACTGCCTTGCGAGAATTACTGACCATTGTTAAAGCAGATTATCCTGTGGGTATTCCTGAACCTTCAGATTTTGCTCCTTGGACTGCAACAGCGCGAATCACGGCTGAAGCCGAAATTAAGGTGATAATCAATAATGTCAGAAAAGCTGAAAGCAATGGCAAAACAACCACGTTGGATAATCGCCCTAAGTAAAACTGATAGAAATAGGCAATGATGAAACGCCTGTCGGAGGTAAGTGTTTGACAATCTACAGACAACTAGAATGAGGCAAATGTTATGCCTTTGACAAGGATCATTAGCTTGGTAATAATTCCGACAAGCTTATGGTTTGTGAGTGGTTTCTACTCTACTTCTGCTCTAGGAAGCAACTCACAAGGAAATATTGCTCAACCCTCTTCCTGCAAAGTCAGAATGTCTAGTAATTTGACACATTTACCAGTACGTCTGTCATTGCCCTATTATCCTTGGGCAGAGGCTTATAAAATAGTGCGAGCAGATCCAGATATGAGACCATATCTAGACCAGCAAATGATTCCGGGTCCTAAAGGAACAAGGATTCCTTGACACTTCACTGGGGTGTGCCACATAAGCGGTCTTATCATCCCTCCGTGTCCGTTTAAAGTCTCCCAATGCCCTATGGTGACTATATCCACATTTTAGCACAAAGCCGTCCTAGAAGGACGAGGCTTGTATCCCATTTTTTTGGTCAGAAAAGCTGAAAGCAATGGCAAAACACCCACTTTGGGTAATTGCCCATAACTGAAACTGATAGAAAAAGGTAATGAGGAATGTTCACTGCATAGCTGAATCGCACAACTCCCAATATAGCCGATGGCGAAACGCCCACCTTCGGCGATCGCTCAAAATCTCATTGAATGTAGAATTTTCTTAGAAAATATGTATAATATTATTCAAATTAACACTGTTGATCCACTAATTTCTATAGTCACTGATACCACAATTAAACCTGATGCTTGGGGTGATCACTATCTAGAAGTCGCAATAGATATCGCTGATAAACTCAGTCAAGCAGGAGAATTGCAAAAATATTTTTACTCTCTCCCATCACTTGATGCAGAAGCAAAAGTTAGACTGATTCAGGTAATTATTAATTTTCCCTCATCTCAATTGTTTGAACTTTTATTTGGCTTATTAGTAGAAACAGAGGGTGAACTAGCAGAAGTTTTAATTGATGGTTTACGCACTTGGCCACTTGATCAAGAACAAAAACAACTTTTATTATTAAATACTGAAAACTTTCGAGGTCAATCTAAGCTTCTGGATATTGTCATAGATGAAATAGCGAAAATGCGGTAACAGGGAAAGACCCCATTACCGAATCTACATATAAATTAACAATTTGATATCAAAATCCTAGTTGAGAAAAAATATCAACCAGGAGGCCAAGCCAGTCCTCTACCGCCTAAAATGTGAATGTGTAAATGATAAACAGTTTGACCACCATCAACACCAGTATTCATCACTAGACGATAACCGTTAGTTAGTCCTGCTTCTTGGGCTACCTGTTTGGCTACCAGGAGTAAATGCCCTAGTAAAGCTTGGTCGTCGGGTGTGGCATCTGCTACGCTGGGAATAGGTTTTTTCGGAATGAGCAGGATGTGAACTGGTGCTTGGGGGTTGATATCTTTGAACGCCAGTGCTAAATCATCCTCATAGACAATATTGGCGGGAATTTCCTTACGGATGATTTTACTAAAGATTGTCTCTGTATTTTCACTCATGCGGTTTCATGTCATAGTCGGCAAGATAATTTTAAGGGTTTATAGTTAAATAAAAAATGCTGGCTAGGGTTTGGAGTGCATCAATTATCGGTATTGACGCGGTAAAGGTAGGCGTGGAAGTGGATGTTTCTGGCGGACTACCGGGAATTATCGTTTTAGGTTTACCAGATTCCGCGATTCAAGAATCAAAGGAAAGGGTCAAAGCGACGCTGAAAAATGCGGGTTTTGCTTTTCCCATGCGAAAGATAGTGGTTAACCTCACCCCTGCTGATTTACGCAAGGAGGGACCCGCTTTTGATTTGCCGATTAGTGTAGGTATTTTAGCGGCTTCTGAACAGGTCAGTGCTGATTTATTAGGGGATTTTCTGTTCTTAGGGGAGGTTTCGCTTGATGGGGGTCTTCGGCCTGTGGCTGGTGTTCTCCCGATTGCGGCCACTGCCCAAAAAATGGGTATTACAGGTTTAGTTGTGCCGGCTGATAATGCCCAGGAAGCGGCGGTTGTCAAGGGGTTATCAGTTTATGGGTGTAAAAATATTGCGGAAGTGGTGGATTTACTGAATAATCCCGGACGGTATCAGCCTGTAAAGTTTGATGAAACAGTCAAGGGTTTACAGACGGTGTGTAATGGGGCAGATTTAAAAGATGTTAAAGGTCAAGCCCATGCTAGACGGGCTTTAGAGATTGCGGCGGTGGGGGGTCATAATTTAATTTTTGTGGGTCCACCGGGAAGTGGAAAAACGATGTTAGCCAGGCGTTTACCAGGGATTTTACCACCTCTATCTTTTGCGGAAGCTTTGGAAGTGACCAGGATTCATTCTGTAGCGGGTTTATTGAAAAATCGGGGTTCTTTGGTGAGGGAAAGACCTTTCCGCAGTCCCCATCATTCGGCCTCTGGTCCTTCGCTGGTGGGTGGTGGTACTTTTCCCCGTCCGGGTGAGATATCATTATCCCACTTCGGTATACTTTTCCTCGATGAACTTACTGAATTTAAGCGCGATGTATTGGAATTTTTACGACAACCTTTAGAAGATGGTTTTGTAACTATTTCCCGGACAAAGCAATCTGTGATGTTTCCGGCACAGTTTACACTGGTAGCTAGTACCAATCCCTGCCCTTGTGGTTATTATGGTGATACTATTCAACAGTGTACTTGTTCACCCCGACAAAGGGAACAATATTGGGCAAAACTTTCTGGACCGTTGATGGATAGAATTGATTTACAGGTGGCGGTTAATCGGTTGAAACCGGAGGAAATCACCCAACAAAGCACGGGGGAAGCTTCGGAGGTGGTGAAGGAAAGGGTATTACAGGCACGCGATCGCACTCTGCACCGATTTAAGTCGGAGGAAAATCTGCGTTGCAATGCCCAAATGCAAAGTCGTCATTTGCAAACATGGTGTAAATTGGATGATGCGGGACGGAATTTATTAGAGGCAGCAATTAGAAAGTTAGGTTTATCTGCACGGGCAAGCGATCGCATTCTCAAGGTAGCACGAACTATCGCAGATTTAGCAGGCGAAGAAAATCTTAAACCTCAACACGTCGCAGAAGCTATACAATATCGCACCATTGATAGAATGCAGTAATAATGAATTAAAATTAAAAAAATGGTTAATCAACGTTTTTATCACATTGGTTTTGCTAAGGAAGATTTAGGAAATTCACCTCCAGAAATTGCTTTATTATCGGGAGATCCCCAAAGGTCGGAACTAATAGCTAAAACCTATTTACAAAATGCCAAACTTTTATCAGATTATCGGGGTTTAAATAGTTATTTGGGATATTTACCCAATGGTAAACCCATCTTATCAGCTACCAGTGGTATGGGTGCGCCTTCTTTAAGCATTGTTGTTAATGAATTAGTGCAAGTAGGAATTAAAAAAATTATTCGCATTGGCACTTGTGGGGCAATTCAACCTTACATATCTATAGGTAGTATTATTATTAGTAATGCGGCTTTATGTCGTCAAGGTGCAGCCAATGATATCGCACCAGTGGAGTATCCAGCAGTAGCAGATCCTTTTCTAACTGTGGATTTGGTAAAAGCAGCACAAGAGTTAAAAATTGATTATTATTTAGGCATTACCGCATCTGTAGATACTTTTTATGAAGGACAGGAAAGGCTTGATTCAGCAAATTCTCATTTACAAAAATCTCTAATTGGTATTACTGAAGAATATTGTAAATTAAATATTCTTAATTATGAGATGGAAACGGGAACTTTATTTAAAATGGCAGGTGTATATAATTTTGCGGCTGCTGCGGTTTGTGGTGTAATTGCTCAACGCACTATAGCCGAAGATATCATTTTATCACAGAGAGATATAGCAATCAAAAATGCTATTTTAACCGCTATTCATACAGTAAGTAATTTGTAATTTCAGGAGGCAAAAGCAAAATAAAAGCTTTCTTATAAGTAAAAATAGTTAAAATAAAAAATTGAAAGGATGATATTTTTATGAAAATCTTAGTATTAAATGCCGGTTCTAGTACCCAAAAAAGTTGTCTGTATGAAATTAATGATCAAACTTCCCTCGTACCGCACCCTTTATGGGAAGCTAAAATAGATTGGAATCATCAACCTGGACAAGCGGAAATTGAAGTTAAAACGGCTACAGGCAAAAAATTGGAAATGGAAATGCCTGTTAGTTCTCGTCCAGCAGTCATCAGTTATCTATTAAAAACATTAACCAATTTAGGTGTAATTGCAGATTTATCCGAAATTTCCGTGGTAGGACATCGGGTGGTACATGGTGGGGAAAAGTATCAAAGTAGTGTGATCATATCAGAAGAGGTAAAAGAGGCGATCGCTCAATTATCCACCCTCGCACCAGCACACAACCCCGCAGCTGTGGAAGGAATAACAGCTGTTGGTGAAACTTTAAGTAATATTCCTCAAGTCGCAGTTTTTGATACCGCATTCCATCGGACTTTACCGGATGCGGCTGCTATTTATCCGGGTCCCTATGAATGGGTAGAAGCAGGTATTCGGCGCTATGGTTTTCACGGCATCAGTCATCAATATTGTGCCTTTCGTGCAGCGCAAATTTTAGAGAAAGATTTAGCTGATTTACGTTTAATCTCCTGTCATCTGGGTAATGGTTGTTCTTTAACCGCAATTAAAAATGGTGTTAGCATTAATACCACAATGGGATTTACCCCTTTAGATGGGTTAATGATGGGTAGTCGAAGCGGGTCAATAGACCCAGGTATTGTGATATATTTATTACGTAAACATAGTTATTCTGCTGACCAATTAGACCAAATTCTAAATAAAAACTCTGGTTTAAAAGGCATTTCCGGCATTTCTAGCGATTTACGGGAAATAATAAAAGCTAGTAAAGAAGGCAACCAACGTGCTCAGTTAGCTTGGGAGATTTACGTGCATCGGTTAAAATCAGGTATTGGGGCAATGTTAGCCAGTTTAGGCGGTTTAGATGCTTTAATTTTTACGGCTGGTGTGGGTGAAAATTCTGCTGCTATCCGTGAAGTAGCTTGTACAGGTTGGGAATTTTTGGGGTTAAAATTGGATTTGGACAAAAATCAGCAACAGCCTATTGATACAGATATTTCTGCTTCTGATTCTAGAGTAAAGGTTTTGGTAATTCAGACACAAGAAGATTGGGCGATCGCTCGGCAATGTTACGATTTATTAAAATAATTCAGCAATAATACTCTGCCCAGATGGAAATAAAAGATAGTCTTTGATATTCAAACCCTTATCTAGAGGTTTATAGAACATCTTTATCTTTTTTTACCAGATATCTTTTGAAACAATACAGTAACTAAATTAACACTAAAATACTGTAGACTCAAAATAAAGTCAGCATCATTATATTAACGGATAACAGTTGTTTTAAGACCAAGCATCATCCCTTCATAAACTTACTTGAATGTTTTAATCAGAGGTTTTTTGATATGGAAACCATAAAATCTGGGAATCAAGAACTAAGCTACTTATCAGAATTTAAACGTTTTTTAGAATTAGAGGGTGTTAGTAATAATTCCCTAGAAGCTTGGTTTTTAGGGCCGAGAGCAGAAAATTTAGACGAACTAGAGCGTTTAATCATCGAAGCAATTCGTGATCAAGGATTTTGGCGGCGTAATTTTCACCCTGGTGATCCTGGTTTAATTAGTGAAAAAACCAAGTATGAGTCAGAATATCTGCAAACCTCGGCTATTCTGCGCGATAACTATCGGACCTTGCTGGCCTTCCTGAAAAAATCCTCCCCCTTCTTCAGTGTGCGCTATCAGGGACACATGAACTGGGATATTACAATGCCAGCCATCCTTGGTTACTTTGCCGCCATGCTCTACAACCCTAACAATGTGGCATTTGAAGGATCACCAGCTACCACAATTTTAGAAATGTTAGTCGGGGATGACCTCTGTAAAATGCTGGGTTATAGCATCCCCAGTGAAGCAGAAATAGATGCCGGTGCAATCCGTCCTTGGGGTCATATTACCTGTGGTGGGACAATAGCTAATATTGAGGCAATATGGTCAGCTCGTAACCTCAAATTCTACCCCATCGCCTTACAACAGGCATTAAAAAACGAGATTTCCCTGCAAACTGCCCAAAACATTGAAATTCCCTTACTAACTGGCGGTTCTAAACGTATAATAGACCTCAACACCTGGGAATTACTGAATCTGGAAGGTGATCAAGTCCTGAATTTACCAAATCGCCTTAGCAAAGAATATAACATTGGTAGCGAAAAAATTACTGAGGCTTTATCTAATTATTCCGTCCAAAATCTCGGCATTCTGGAATTCTCTCGCCGCTATTTAAGTGAAATCAATCATTCTCCTGTCTTCTTTGTACCAGGAACAAAACATTACTCTTTCCCCAAAGCTGCGGCTATTCTGGGTATTGGTTCAACAAATATGATTGATGTACCAATAGATGTAGATGCCCGGATGGATGCAAATGCTTTAGATGCTCTTTTAAATGAATGCTTGGAGAAAAAACAACCAGTATATACAGTAGTTGCAGTCATCGGTAGTACAGAAGAAAGCGCAATTGATCCGCTAACTAAGGTTTTAGAACTGCGGACAAAATACCGAGCTTTAGGATTGGAGTTTACTGTTCACGCTGATGCTGCTTGGGGTTGCTACTTTGCCTCGATGATTCGGGAAGACGAACCCGGAACAATACAAACAATAAATAGCCAATCCCCACATATTCCCATGAGTGAGTATAGTACACAACAGTTCCAAGCTTTGTGTTATGCAGACTCAATTACTGGCGACCCCCATAAATCCGGTTATGTTCCCTATGCTGCCGGTGCGCTATGCTATCGTAACTCAGCCATGCGGGATTTAGTGACTTTTAAAGCTCCTTATGTTGCACATGGAGAAGCCGAACCCACAGTAGGAATTTATGGTGTAGAAGGTTCAAAACCCGGTGCAGCAGCAGCCGCAGTTTATTTGAGTCATAAAGTCATTCGTCCTACCAAGAGTGGTTACGGCAAAATACACGGTCAAGCGTTGTTTAATTGTAATAAATTATATGCTCGCTTGCTCTGTATGGCCAAACCAGAAGACCGATTTGTAGTTGTTCCTGTCCCCAGATTACCAGCAGAAATATCCAATGCAGGAGAGGAAGCAGTAAAAGCCCAAATTGAGTTTATTCGTAATCGGATTGATGGTGTTAGTTTAGACCAACTCTTAGCAGACCCAGAAGCGATCGCTTTAATGCCAGAATTAGGGCCAGACCAGAATATTCTAGCTTATGCCTTCAACTTTAAACATCCTGATGGGACGACTAACACAGATTTAGAAGCCGCAAATCGTTTTAATAAGGAACTCTACAATCTTCTCAGCGTCAAACCAGGTGAAGATATTTATGGTTATCGCTTGATTGTGAGTACCACTGATTTTGACCCGATTAACTATGGTACTGATTTTATCGCCAATTACAAACAGCGTTTAGGGGTTGCCAGTTCTCCTGGTTCTATAATTACCGTATTACGTTCTACAGTATTAGATCCTTGGCTAATGGAAACTGATAATATTTCTTTCTTAGATGTGATCGAAAATGAGTTCCGTCAAGCGATTTCTAAGGCTTTATTCCGCAGTAATTTGGTAGGAATTTTCACAGATATTGATATAAATCAAGATGGAATTTTGGAAAGAGCAGAAATTGACGCAAGGTTCACAACAATGGGTTATTCTCAAACAGAAATAGATTATTTCTGGCAGTTCAGTGATGTTGACAAAGACCAAACTCTCACCAAGCAAGAGTTTATGAATAGTTACGCTCAATTCTTAGTCTACACATCTGGCCGATAAGAAGATGTAAGTATTGAGGGGTTTGGTATTGTTGCCAGCCCCCAATCAATTTTCTTTCGACTATATAGGCAGTTACTAGCCTAATTGCTGGATGTGCTTCCGAATGGGGATTGTCAGTTTCTAGCTGGTAAGAACCACGTAGTACCTTACCATCTACTGCCAGCATTTCTCCCGGTAAGGGTTGAACCTCAAAGAATCTGGCTAATCTTTCTGAGTATTCTTGGTAATTTGTTTGTAGCAAGACACGCCGAATTGTGCTGTATGATGGTAATCTTTTCTTTTCGAGCGCAAATAAACTTATTAATTCATTTTTATATGCTGTCAACCAGTCTCCTATAGCCAAAAACCCGCGATTTCCCGCCACTATAGCCAGAGTAAATAAAGCTAGACACAGTGCTTTTTCATGCCTTTGTCCGGCTGTTCTTCTTCTGACATTTCTCTTGCTCATAGATGCCCTGGTCTATCTACCATATTACCCTCTTTCCTAGAATGAAATAGCCCTGGTTATAATGATAGCGGTAGGCTTTGTCCTAGATGTTCAGAAAATGGAGTACATATATCAATAGTTCGGACATTTTTCTGGTAGGTATATCACTTATCCTCTAGGGCTTTGAGTTACCAGCAATAATTAAATCAAAGTCAAGTCTAAACCTGAGTTGCATTTAATTCGATATTTCCTATACTTCTTGCGCTGTA
>DATGXB010000279.1:0-68201 GCA_035299225.1 Nostocaceae cyanobacterium
CCTGTACCGACTGCAGTGTAGGTTCCGTTGATATCTGTTAGGTTTTTCAGTTTGTAGACTTTGCCCCATGCTGAGGCTTTGGTAATGCCGACACTCCCCCCTGCCCCCCTGCTTCTTCCTCCTTCCCCAACTTGGTGTTAAAACCAGGTAAAGTCAATTTTTGTTAAACATTTTTGTACCACTGTTATAAATTTAGGTATGTCAATCGGTTTTCTTAGACAAGCCCTCAACGCTTTACAAACACAGTCACACAGCCGCACTTCTCACCGAGTTAACCAGTGGTTTAAGTGGTTATCTCCAGGCTTATCAGTCAAACGCTGGCTATTAATTAGCGTTAGTGGTGTATTACTGGCAAGTTTGGGGTTGGCTATCTGGGTAAAGCTAACCCCAATTTTTTGGCTGCTAGAGTTACTCAGAGGTTTTCTAGGAGTTCTTACCGAGCTCTTACCTAACTATATCAGTGGGCCTTTGGTCTTACTATGCGGCATCTTATTGCTATTGTGGGGACAGTCCCGAACGGTAGGATCAATTACTGAGGTATTAAGACCCCAAGGGGAAGAAGAATTAATTGATGTCCTCTTAGCCCATCGTCGGTTGTACCGGGGTCCAAAAATTGTGGTTATTGGTGGGGGAACGGGACTTTCTACTTTACTGCGGGGCTTAAAAACCTACAGCGCGAATATTTCCGCTATTGTCACCGTGGCCGATGATGGGGGTTCTTCTGGTAGGTTGCGGCAGGAATTTGGGGTTTTACCTCCTGGGGATATTCGTAACTGCTTGGCAGCCTTGGCAGATGAAGAAAAATTATTAACAGAGTTGTTTCAATATCGGTTTAAAGCGGGGGATGGTTTAACTGGCCACAGTTTTGGTAATTTGTTTTTAACTGCCATGACCGATATTACTGGCGATTTAGAAAGGGCTGTGGCTGCTAGTTCTAAGGTTTTAGCGGTGCGGGGGCAAGTATTACCGGCGACTCTCAGCGATGTGCGGTTGTGGGCAGAGTTGGCGGACGGGAGAAGAATTGAGGGAGAGTCAAATATTCCTAAAGCTGGGGGAAAAATTGTGAAAATTGGCTGTATTCCGGCTCATCCACCTGCATTACCGGCGGTAATTAAAGCGATTAAAGAAGCAGATTATATAGTTATTGGGCCTGGCAGTCTTTATACTAGCCTGATTCCTAATTTATTAGTACCAGAAATTGCGGATGCGATCGCCTCTGTGGAAATTCCCAGAATCTATGTTTGTAATATCATGACCCAACCAGGGGAAACCCAAGGTTATACCGTCGCTGACCATATCCAAGCTATTGATGATGCTTGTGGTGGTAGAAGGTTATTCGATGCCGTTCTAGTTCACAAAAGAACCCCCTCAGCCCAAGCTTTAATTCGCTATGCTCAACAATGTTCCCATCCTGTATTCTTAGATCGGGAGGCAGTAACTCAACTAGGACGGCGTATTGTTTTGGCAAATGTTTTACACGAAGACGAAACTGGCTTTGTCCGTCACGACCCCCAAAAATTAGCCAAAGTTTTATTTCGTTGGTACACTGGAGCACATAAGTAGGCAGGAAGCAGAAGGCAGGAGGCAGGAGGAAAGGGAGTAGGAAATAATTTGTATAATTCATTCTCTGTAATCCCTTAGTTTTGCCAAATATTAAAATCAGATAGCCAAACATTGCTTCTGTATCCTGATATATTGCTTCTGGATAAAGTCTATTGAATTTTTGTCAATAATCTAATACCATTTCACCTAGTTAAAGTAACAAACAATTTCCCCTCCTGCCTCCTGCCTCCTAACTAATGACCAATGACTAAAATTTATTTACCAAATACGGAAGCAACACTAAATTTAGGCGTGAAGTTGGGAGAAAGCCTTAAGGCTGGTACTGTAATTTTATTAGAAGGTGATTTAGGTGCGGGGAAAACTACCTTAGTGCAAGGTATTGGTCAAGGTTTGGGTATTACTGACTCAATTGTTAGCCCAACCTTTACTCTAATTAATGAGTATACAGAAGGGCGGATTCCTCTTTATCATCTAGATTTATATCGTCTTGAACCACAGGAAGTTACAGCCCTAAATTTAGAAAATTATTGGGAAGGAATAGAAGTAGAACCGGGAATTGTGGCTATTGAGTGGGCGGAAAGAATGCCTTATAAACCCGATAGTTATATAATTATTAGTTTAACTTATGGGAGTGAAGGAGAGCGATTCGTGACAATCACTCCTATCAATTGTACATTCAATCAGGCGATCGCCTAAAGCGGGCTTTCCCCCATCCCTCAAATCTAGATAAAACTTAAAGCCTCTCCTCGAACCTCTGTATTAACTTTACCCTTTTCATAAGCAATTTTACCACCCACTATCGTCACCACAGGCCAGCCGGTCAGATTCCAGCCTTCAAAGGGACTCCAGCCGCATTTAGTTAAAAGTTCCTCGCGCTTGACTGGATAATAGGTATTCAAATCTACCAGAACCAAATCCGCATCATAACCGGGTGTAATTTCGCCTTTATTGGGAATTTTATAACCCACAGCCACGGCTTTAGACATCCAGTTGACAACTTGGGCAACAGTACATTTTCCTTCTTTAGCCGCAGTTAACATCAAAGGTAGGGAAGTTTCTACCCCAGGCATTCCCGAAGGAGTAGAAGGATAGGTTTGGGCTTTTTCCTCTAAAGTATGGGGAGCGTGATCTGTAGCGATAAAATCCAGAACCCCATCCCGTAATGCTTGCCAGAGTACCTCATTATCATGGGGCGATCGCAATGGTGGATTCATTTGGGCTAATGTACCAATTGTTGCATAAGCACTGGTATTTAACAGTAAATGTTGCGGTGTCACCTCCGCCGTTACCCAAGCTGGTTTATCCCGCCGCAATAACTCAGCCTCTTCAGCTGTAGACAGATGTAGAATATGTAAACGCCGATGATACTTTTTAGCTAAATGTAACGCTTTTTGGGTAGCTAACAGCGCCGCTTGAGAATCTTGGATTTGAGAATGTATCGCCGGGTCTGTAATTCCTGCAAACTCTTGCCGACGTTGATTAATTCTAGCCTGGTCTTCCGCATGAACCGCAATTAATCTGTCTCCTTGAGCAAAAATCCCTTCTAGCGCCGTATCTTGGTCAACCAATAACTGACCGTGCATTGACCCCATAAAAATCTTAATCCCTGGAGTCGGTTGGGCTAAAAGTAAATCTGGCAAAATATCTGTTGTTGCACCAATAAAAAAGCCATAATTAACTAAGCTCTTGTTGGCGGCTCTTTGGAGTTTGTCATCTAAAGCTGCTTGAGTGGTAGTCAAAGGACGAGTATTAGGCATTTCTAAAAAAGAAGTCACTCCCCCCTTAGCACAAGCACAACTAGCGGTAAACAAATCTTCCTTGTGTTCCAGTCCTGGTTCACGGAAATGCACTTGCGGGTCAATAACCCCAGGCAACAAAGTTAAGCCCTTTGCGTCAATCTCTCTGGTTGCAGTAGTGGTAATTTGCTTTGCTACTTCCACAATCTGCCGTCCCTGAGTTAGTACATCCCCAATCATCAACTCACCATTGGGTAAAATAACCTCAGCGTGACGAATAAGTAAACTTGTGTGATCTGACATGAATTTAACAAAAGCTAGTGGGTTAAACTAAGCTTATCGTGATATTTTTCTCAATCAATTTCTACCCAGTCTGATAAAAAAATTATTTTAAAATTTATGAACTACCAGATAAACCAAATAAACTGATCAGGAAAGCTATCTGCTATAGCTAAGATAAATAACATAAAGTGTCCCCCTGATGAGTTAATTACTATCCCCATACATTTCTTTAAGTAATTTCATGCAAAATCAAGTATCTGATAACAAATCTAGCCAAAAACCTGATAATTCTTGGATCATAGAGCTAGGTAAAACATTGGCTCTCAGTGCCTTTCTGGCTTTTGGAATTCGTACCTTTGTAGCTGAAGCGCGTTGGATTCCTACACCTTCAATGGAGCCGACCTTACACGGTGTAGATGACCAATGGAAAGCAGATAAGATTATAGTTGATAAATTGAAGTATAGATTTGCTGGGCCAGAACGCGGAGACATTATAGTTTTTAACCCTCCTGCGGAACTACAACTCAAAGAACCAAAGGATGCTTACATTAAGCGTGTAATCGGTTTACCAGGAGAAAGAGTAGAATTGCGGGGAGGCAAAGTTTATATCAATAATAAACCATTGCCAGAAAAACAATACTTAAACCCTGGACAGGAGACTTCTACTAATGTTTGTCAGGGTAATATTTCTTTTCTCTCTCAGCCTGTCACCATCCCATCTGACTCATACCTAGTTTTAGGTGATAATCGGGGTAGTAGCTTTGATAGTCGCTGTTGGGGTGTAGTTCCCAAACAAAATATTATTGGACGTGCTATAGTACGCTTCTGGCCTTTAGATAGAGTTGGCACGATAGATAAATCACCTTTGTACCCAGAAACCAACCCCTAAAGGGGTTGAGGGGAAAGCAACAAAACTTACAACTTTCCCCGTTGCTTTTTATACTCCACTTTATACCCGAATCCAAATTTTAATTTTATACAAATGTCCTATTTAGCTAAAATTCTTATCTATCCGATTAAATCTCTAGATGGTGTAGAAGTTGAAACTGTAAAAATTTTACCTAGTGGTGCATTGGCAGGAGACCGTCAATTTGCGATAATAGATGAACAAGGTAAGTTTGTAAACGCTAAACGAAATGATAAAATTCACCTGCTACGGTCTGAATTTTGTTTAGAATCTCAATCTGTCAGCTTACAAATTCCTGGTAGTAGCAGTAAACAAGTCTTTCACCTCGATGCAGACAGGCAAGAATTAGCAACTGCCTTAAGTGATTTTTTTGGCTTTGCAGTGACATTGATCGAAAACAAAATCACGGGTTTTCCTGATGATACTAACTATCCAGGTGCAACAGTAATCAGTGTAGCTAGTTTAACAGAAGTTGCTAGTTGGTTTCCCGGTGTGAGTGTAGAAGAAATGCGCCGAAGAATCCGCGCTAATATTGAAATTGATGGTGTTCCAGCTTTTTGGGAAGATCAACTATTTGCAGATAGCGAAGAGCCAGTATCTTTTGTAGTAGGGGATGTTATATTCTGGGGTATCCAACCATGTCCACGATGTGTAGTTCCTACGCGTGATGCTAACACAGGTGCAGTTTACCCCAACTTTCAAAAAATATTTGTGGAAAAGCGTCAAGCAACTATGCCAGCTTGGACAGCTAAATCGAGATTTAGCCATGTTTATAGTTTGAGCATTAACACTAGATTACCAGCCTCAGAAACAGGTAAGATATTACAACTTGGTAACAAGATTGAAATATGTAAATAAAAAATTTTGTGGTTGTTACAAAAATTTATAAGCAGCAAATTTTAATTTGCAAATTTTAATTTATTGTTAACTCTAATTATAACCATAGGTTATAGTTATCAATTAGCAGAATGGTTCAGTAGAGTTGAATAAAAACTTAATAATTTATTGTTAAATATAATTAGTGCTAAGTAATTAGGCAGAATTAATTACACAACTTATTTCCCTGCACCGCACTGAGCGCAGTCGAAGTGTTCCCTGTTCCCTGTTCCCTGTTCCCTTGCTTTACGTAGGAAATTAATTTTGCACAACTGCTTAATACTGTAAACTTAGCTGTTGAAGATATTTAGCATAAAATATTTTTATACATTAATTCTATAGTAAAGATTATAACCTCACAATAAAAATTTCTTTTATAGTTTAATTGAGGTAACAACAACCCAAATTTGCACCAGGGGAACAATCAAGCAACAATGTTATTCAAAATTCAACCCCTCAAATCTCTAAATCACGTAGTGGGCAAAGTTTATGCTAAAATGCCTCTAAGAGCAGTATTAATTATTCCTTTTGTATTGCAAATTTGTGGGGCTGTAGGATTAATTGGTTATGTATCGTTTATTAATCAGCAAAAGACAGTCTCTAATCTAGCCAATCAACTAGGGAGTGAAGTTAGCGATCGCATCGAGGAACATCTGAACATTTACTTAGACACTCCGAAACAAATAAATCAAATTAATGTAGATGCAATTGAGTTAGGATTTCTGGATCTTTCTAAATTGGAAAGCACAGGAAATTACTTTTGGAAACAAATGCGGGTGTTTAATGTTGGTTATATTAACTTTGCTAATCCCCAAGGTGAATATATTGGTATTGAAAGATTAGATAATGGTGAGTTATTAATTAATGAAGTAACCGCCAAACAAGGATTAGGGAAATTACACATTTATAATTCAACTGAGCAAGGAAAACGTAAAAAATTAACAGAAATTAAAGAAGATTATGATCCACGAGTAGAAGCTTGGTATGCAGATGCAGCCAATTTTGGTAAACCTGTTTGGAGTCAAATTTATCAATGGGAAGATAAACCAGAAGTTTTATCAATTTCTGCTAGTTATCCGGTTTATGACCAAAAAAATCAATTTTTAGGTGTGATTGGCACCGATTTGTTATTATCACAAGTTAGTCAATATTTAACAAAATTAAAAGTTGCTAAATCTGGTAGAACATTTATTATAGAAAAGTCTGGAAAAATAGTAGCTAATTCAGGCGAGCAATTACCTTATGTTGTAACTAATGGTGAATCTAGTCGTATATTTGGAGAAGATAGTTCAGATAAATTAATTCGCCTTACTACCCAATTTTTACGTAAACGTTACCGCAGTTTAGGCTTTATTGTTGGTAAACAAGAATTGAGTTTTACTGAAAATGGGGAACGTTATTTTGTGCAGGTAAAAAATTGGCGAGATGAGTTAAATTTAGATTGGCTAATTGTGGTAGTAGTGCCAGAAGCAGATTTTATGGAAGAAGTTAATGCCAATACTCGCACAACTATCATACTTTGTATAGTAGCTTTATTAATTACAATAGTGATTGGGATTCTCACAAGTCAGTGGGTAATTCAACCAATTTTACAACTAAATAATTCCACCAAGAAAATTGCGGGAGGTGAATGGGAACAAATTCCAGAAATGAATCGTAATGATGAACTGGGACAGGTAGCTAAATCATTTAATCTGATGGCACAACAGCTACAAGAATCTTTTCATAATCTAGAAACAAGTAATGAAGAATTAAATGTATTAAATGAAGCTTTATCTGAAAGCCAAAATCAGTTAACTAAGTTTTTGGAAGCCATACCAGTAGCTGTAATGATTGCTGATGAGCGAGGTAAAATATATTATACTAATAATGTAGGTAAGCAGTTATTAAATCAAGATTTAGAACAAGAAGTAAATGTAAATAATTTAACAGAGATTTATCAATTTTATCGAGCAGGAACAGAAAAAATTTATCCTAGTGCAGAATTACCAATTTCCAGAGCATTACAAGGTGAAAAAACTAGAGTTGATGATTTAGAATTATACTATACGGAACAAGTGATTCCTCTAGAAGTTTTAGCGACTCCGATTTATGATGAAGCGGGAAATATTGTTTATGCGATCGCTACTTTTTCCGATATCACTCAACGCAAAGAAGCTGAAAAAGTTTTAGGTGAATATAACAGAATTTTAGAAGCTCAAGTTAAACAACGAACTAAAGAACTTTTAGAGGTAATTGAACAATTAAAACTGATTCAAAAACAATTAATTCAATCACAAAAAGCAGCCGCACAAGGACAAAAAGCAGCTGAACAAGCCAACCGAGCTAAAAGTGAATTTTTAGCAAGTATGAGCCATGAATTACGTACACCTCTCAATGCCATTCTGGGTTTTACCCAAGTGATGAGTCAAGATACATCTTTAGCAGAAGAACATCACAAAAATTTAAGGATTATTAATCGTGCTGGTTCTCATTTGCTCAACTTAATTAATGATATTTTAGAAATGACTAAAATCGAAGCTGGGAAAACTACACTTAAACTTAACAGTTTTGATTTGATGTCTTTGCTGCAAGATGTACAAGAAATGTTAAATTTACGGGCTGTTTCTAAGGGTTTAGAAATGATATTTGAATCTGAACCAGATATTCCCCGATATATCCAAACTGATGATGGTAAATTGCGACAGGTATTAATTAATTTATTGGGAAATGCCATTAAGTTTACTGAAAATGGCATGGTAAAATTAAAAGTTACAGTAGATAGAACTAACGAAGAAATATTTAATGATGAAACTTGCAAAATACACTTTGCAGTTGAAGATACAGGTTTAGGTATTGCTCCAGAAGAATTGAATTTATTATTTTCTGCTTTTGGACAAACAGAAACGGGAAGAAAAGTACAACAAGGAACAGGTTTAGGTTTAGCAATTAGCCGGAAATATGTACATTTGATGGGAGGAGATATTTCTGTTAATAGCACTCCGGGAGTAGGTAGTGTATTTGCTTTTGATATTGAAGTTAAACTTGTTCAACTTAGTGATATTCCCCATGATTTACAGTTAAACAAAAACGAAACTGTGCATTTAGCACCAAATCAACCAGAGTATAGAATTTTGGTGGTTGATGATTCTACAGATAACCGTATTTTATTAGTAAATATACTGAGAGATTTAAGTTTTCAAGTTGCTGAAGCGACTAATGGAGAGGAAGCGATCGCTTCTTGGTTATCTTGGCATCCGGATCTAATCTTTATGGATATACAAATGCCGATCATGGATGGCTATCAAGCAACTAAAGCAATTAAACACAAAATTCAGACTGATAATTTATCAAAAAATACCATAATTATCGCTCTGACTGCCAGTGTTTTTGAGGAAGAACGGCAAAAAATCCTTACTCATGGTTGTGATGATTTAATTCATAAACCTTTTAAACGACAATTATTATTAGATAAACTTCGTGAACATCTTGGTGTAAAATATACCAGTGATGCAAATAACTTTAATCAATATTCCACTAATGAATCTAAGCAGATATTAACTAATGAAACAGAAATTGGGCAGTATTTAGTGCAAATGTCCCCAGATTGGCTAGAGCAAGTATATAATGCTGCTGCTAGTTGTAGTGATCAATTAATTTTAGATTTATTACAGCAAATTCTCCCAGAACACAGTCAGATATGTCAAATTTTACAGGAATTAGCTCATGACTACCAATTTGAAAAAATTATGGACTTGACTAAACCACATTCTCTATAAACTCAAAAATTAACATCTACCATACTCAAAACTATATGAACTCGAATCTCAATCACAACAATAGTAAAGGTAATATTTTGGTGGTAGATGATACACCAGATAATATCAGATTGCTGTCAGCAATGTTAACGGCTCAAGGCTATGAAGTCCGCAAAGCTTTAAATGGTAAAATGGCTCTCACAGCCTGTCAAATGGTTTTACCAGATATTATTTTACTCGATATTAATATGCCGGGTATGGATGGTTATGAGGTATGTAGACAACTCAAAGCAGACGAAAAAACTAGCCAAATTCCGGTAATTTTTATTAGTGCTTTAGATGATGTTTTAGATAAAGTAAAAGCGTTTGATGTGGGTGGTGTAGACTATATTACCAAGCCATTTCATGGGGCTGAAGTGATATTGAGAATTGAAAATCAAATTAATTTGAGAATGCTCCAATTAAAATTACAAGAAAAAAATCTCTTATTACAAAAAGCTGTGGATGATTTACAAGTAGCAGAACTAGAACGCATCCAAAGTGAGAAAATGGTGTCTTTGGGTCAATTGGTAGCGGGAATTGCTCACGAAGTCAATAATCCGATTAGTTTTATTTATGGAAATTTACAATATGCTAATCAATATGTACAAGATTTAGTCAATGTAATCGGAGTTTATCAACAAGAATATCCTCAACCTAGCCCAAAAATCCAAGAAGCTATTGCTGATTTAGATATATATTTTGTAGTTAATGATTTAAAGAATTTAATGTCGGCTATGCATCGAGGTGCAAACCGGATTCGGGAAATTGTTCAAGCGCTGCAAAATTTTTCCCGCATAGAAGAATCAGAAATGAAACAGGTAAATATTCATGAAGGGATTAATAGCACTTTGATTATGTTAGAACATCGGTTGCGAGAAACTGCCAATCGTCCAGAAATAAAATTGATCAAAGAATTTGGTGATTTGCCATTAATAAACTGTTATCCTGGTGAATTAAACCAAGTTTTTATGAGTATTCTCAATAATGCTATTGATGCTTTAGATTGTTCTATAGTTACCAGTGATGGTTTATTAGTACATAATAAAAATAAAGAACATAGATATTATTTTGATAATACTACTTCTGTTCCTTTGACAATTAATAACCCTCAAATTCGCATTTACACAAAACAAATAGATCCAAAAACCGTTAAAATAGCGATCGCTGATAACGGTTCGGGTATAGACGAATCTTTACAATCGCGGATATTTGACCCATTTTTTACCACTAAACCCACTGGCCAAGGTAAAGGACTAGGTTTAGCTATTAGTTATCAAATTATTGTCAAAAAACATCAAGGTAAAATTACCTGTCATTCTTCACCAGGTGCAGGAGCAGAATTTATCATCGAAATTCCCATTCATTTTTCTGGAGAGGGTTAATATAAAGATATTAACACTATATTTACAGATAAAAGAAATTATTAGTGGGAAAATCCAGATTTTTTGTTGATCACAGGCTACTATTTTTCCCCCTCTAAAAGCATAATAGAAGTGTGACTGATCTGTTAACCCCTTTACAATCCTTAAAACAAGGTCACTGGTTCAAATTAATTTGTGGAGCCAGTTTCCAAGATTTGCCAGCTGTCAGGAGTTTTGTACTAGCCTACACTTTGGCGGGTGCTGACTGCATAGATGTGGCAGCTGATCCGGCTGTAATAGCCGCAGCAAAAGAAGCGCTACTTGTAGCCAAAGGTTTAACCAAGGAAGCTGAAAAACGTGGTTTTGCTTACCAAGGTAATTCACCCTTGTTAATGGTTAGCCTTAATGATGGTGAAGATCCTCATTTTCGCAAAGCAGAGTTTGATGCTAATTATTGTCCAGCCGACTGCTCTAGACCTTGTGAAAAAATCTGTCCCGCACAAGCAATTGTGTTTAACAGTATAAGAGAAAACTTTTCAGGAGTAATTTCACAAAAATGTTATGGCTGTGGCCGTTGCTTACCAGCCTGCCCTTATGATATAATTTATACGGCATCTTATATGTCTACGCCGGGAGCGATCGCACCATTGATCATGTCAGAGGGAATAGATGCAATAGAAATTCATACAAAAGTCGGGCGTTTGGCTCAATTCCAACGATTATGGCAAGCTATTTCCCTGTGGGCAGAGCAATTAAAAGTAATAGCCATCAGTTGTGGTGATGGTGAAGGTTTAATTGATTACCTAAAAGCGATTTATGAGACAATTGCCCCCCGTGCACAAGTAGTAATTTGGCAGACCGATGGCCGCCCGATGAGTGGTGATATTGGAGATGGTGCCACCATTGCCGCCGTGAAATTAGGCCAAAAAGTTTTAGCAGCAAACCTACCAGGATACGTGCAGTTAGCAGGCGGGACTAACAGTTATACCGTAGCTAAGTTAAAGGCGATGGGGCTGTTGAGGAGGCAGGAGGCAGCAGGCAGGAGGCAGGAGGCAGGAGACAGGAGGCAGGAGGCAGGAGGCAGGAGGCAGGAGGAAGATCCAATTACTTCCTTATCCCCTTCATCCCCCTCATCCCCCAAAATTGCCGGCGTTGCCTATGGCAGTTATGCACGTACATTGCTGTTACCAGTGGTTGAACAGCTAGAGAATCAGGAGGTGAGTAACACCAGTGTTAAACCAGTTGTCCACCTGGAAGATGAGCCGGAATTACTCTGGAAAGCCGTAGAGTTAGCCAGTATGCTCGTTTCCCAGCTCAAGTCACAACAAGAGCATTAATTGCTCTGTCCTTATCTCTCAAAACGTCACCATAGAAGCATGACGATTACAGACGATCTCCAAAAATTATTAGATATTTTGCCCCAAGACCTGCGAGCAAAATTAGAGAGCCATCCCCAAGGCGATCGCTTAGTAGAAGTAGTCTTGGATTTGGGTCGTCGCCCAGAAGCCCGCTTTCCCAATCAAGCCGAGTATCTGAGCGAAATCCCTGTCACTCAAGCACAGATAGATGATTGCATTCAGCGAGTCGGCACATTTGGCGGAGATAATCGAGCCGGAATTGAGCAAACTTTGCATCGCATCAGCGCCATCCGCAATCGGAATGGGAAAATTATCGGCTTGACTTGTCGTGTCGGTCGAGCAGTTTTCGGCACCATTGGCATGATCCGCGATTTGGTGGAAACTGGTAAATCAATTCTGATGCTAGGTCGTCCGGGGGTCGGTAAAACTACCGCCCTGCGGGAAATTGCCCGGGTCTTAGCAGATGAATTAAACAAACGAGTAGTGATTATTGACACCTCCAACGAAATAGCTGGAGATGGAGATGTTGCTCACCCTGCCATCGGTCGGGCAAGACGGATGCAAGTAGCTAAACCAGAACTACAGCACCAAGTAATGATTGAAGCTGTAGAAAACCACATGCCAGAAGTCATTGTGATTGATGAAATTGGTACAGAACTGGAAGCTTTAGCAGCCCGGACTATTGCCGAACGTGGTGTACAACTGGTAGGTACTGCCCACGGGAATCAAATTGAAAACTTGATTAAAAACCCTACTTTAGCGGATTTAGTCGGGGGCATTCAAGCGGTGACACTGGGGGATGAAGAAGCCAGAAGACGCGGTTCGCAGAAAACCGTATTAGAACGTAAAGCACCCCCCACCTTTGAAATAGCGGTGGAAATGCTAGAACGTCAACGCTGGGTAGTACATGAAAGCGTAGCAGATACAGTAGATAATTTGTTGCGGGGTCGTCAACCCAGCCCCCAAACCAGAACCGTAGACGAAAACGGCAAAGTGGTGATTACCCGACAGTTAGCCGTGGTGAATGGTCGCGGTCATTTATCCAGTGGGGAAGAAGTGGTTGCACCTGCCCGGCCTGGTGGTTGGCGTTCCTCTGGACAGATGGTAGCCTTACCCCCTTTATCTACGGAGAAGATAACAGGCCGCAGTGAGTTCGATCGCTTGTTGGATGAATCTTTCAATTATGGTGAAAGTGTTGATTTCCAAACTCCCAAGCAAGCAGGGCCAAACGGTGAAGATTTGCCCTTGCACATTTATCCTTATGGAGTCAGCAGGCATCAACTAGAACAAGTGATTAACGTGTTAACCTTGCCAGTGGCATTAACAAAAGACCTGGATAGTGCAGATGCAATTTTAGCGTTGCGATCGCACGTCAAGAACCACACCAAACTCCGGCAAATGGCCAAAGCCAGACACGTCCCCATCCATGTCATTAAATCTAGCA
Source organism: Nostocaceae cyanobacterium (assembly GCA_035299225.1). GTDB lineage: Bacteria > Cyanobacteriota > Cyanobacteriia > Cyanobacteriales > Nostocaceae > DATGXB01. The sequence continues at coordinate 13,307 of DATGXB010000279.1, forward strand.
CCATTCCCCAAATCACACGCGGACTCAGGCGACTACTCAATATAGATGATCCAGAAATAGCCGACGACCGAGAACTAGAACTGTTTTTACACAGTGGTAGCGACGACGAAATAGACGCTTTAGAAGAAGCCAGATTAGCCGTAGAGCAAATAGTCATCCCTAAAGGTCAACCAGTGGAGTTATTACCCCGTTCTCCCCAAGTCCGTAAAATGCAGCATGAACTAGTCGAACATTATCGGCTCAAATCTCATAGCTTCGGAGAAGAACCCAACCGCCGTTTAAGAATTTATCCGGCATAACGTTAATTTATAATCTTTTATTTCTTCCCCTTTCCTAACTCCAAGGAGAGGGGCTTTTTCACTATCTAAATAATTGCACCGTTTTTGTAAAGTTGCTCTATAACAGCTTTATTTAAACCCTTAGCACCAGTAAAATCTGCTCCAGTAAAATCCTGAAGACTACAATAGGTATTCACAATTTCTCCTGTATTTACATCTACTTTTGTTACACATCTATTATTATGAACAAGATATAGAGTTTGACCCATGGAATCAACAGCAATATCTTCAATTCTTGAGTCATGATAAGTTTTTTTAGGTGAATCAAACCAAGGATAAAATTGATATTCTAATATCTCAATAGTTTGGATAATTGATTTATCATGATAATCAATAATATAAACTTTTGCATCTTGAGCAATAAAAAGCTTATCCCCATCTTTAGAGAAAGCAATACAACCTGACCGCCGATTTTCATCCAAATATAATTCATGGAAAAAATTCATTGATGACGTATCAAAGAAACGAACTTGATTTTCACACAATAAAATAAACTCACTTTTTATGGGATGAAATTGTGCTACATACTTTGTGAGTGATTCTTGAGCAGTTTGCTCGTACATTAGCTTTTGGAAATTGTCTAGTTCCCACAATATAAATTCATGAAAACCTGAGCTAATAAAAAATTTACCGCATGGACTTACTGAAACATTAGATACAGCAGTGAAGCTGTTTATAACATTAAGTTCCTGTTGATTTTTCCAGTCAATTATATGAATAAATGAATTAACACGTCCTACAATTAGTAAATCTGAGTTTGGTATGAAGGCAAAGCTGCAAGTCCATAAATTATTTGGATCAGTAGCTTGAGAGTTATTTTGTTTAGATAATTGATGTTCGTAAGTTATATCTAAACTTTGAGAATCATAAACTTTAAATCCACCGTATGTTGCTTGAAAAATATATTTTTCGTCTGGTGATATGCTTATATGAAATACAGTTTCTCCTTCAATACTTCTTATATCAGCTTTAAATGTACCAAGGTTGAGTATAATTAACCTATTAAGCGAAGCTAATAATGCAATACCATTTGATTCAATGAGACAAATTTCATTCAATTGAATTTTATAAAATTGGAAATTTTCGAGATTTGCATTACTAAAATTAGTTTTTATAAAAGATATATTTTGTTCAAAATATGATTGTCCAAAATCAACTTTACATAAATCAGAATTTTCAAAATTTGTTCCAGAGACATCTGCAAATTTATCTACATAAAGCATTCGCTTTTTTCGGTAATTATATTTTGTATATTCTAAAACAGGAAAGTGAAAATTACGTAAGCACAGATTTGATAAATTTTTAGACTTAAAGAAGTCGTGTTTATGTTCAAGTAATATTAAGATAATATTACTCACTAGATAACCTACTTCTTCAAAAGTTTTATGTCTACAAGATTCAATAATTGATAACAATGTTTTTTGAGTATTTTCTTCCCATGAAATCATACCCATCATGAGGTCGGTAATAGCCCTAGTGAATGGTGTATTACCAATAAGAGTGACTAATTTTTCAAGACTGCTAGTTTTGAAGCTCCTTAATGGAGGAATCGGAATTACTTCTCCATTTGAATTTATTTCCCTAACAAAATAATTCTCCCAAGTGTAGTCTATTGCATCTAGGCTACTGTCAACATGAGATTGAGATTTAGCAACATCAGTAAAATCTACCGATAAAACTCCTAAATGAGCAGCAAATTTGAAGGCAACAAAAAATTCTAGAAGAGATTTGTGTGCAGGTTTATAATTTCCATCCTCTTCATCTATGATCAGCATACTCTGACTGCGTAAGTCATTACGCCAATAATCTATCTCCTTATCTTCTATGTAAATAAATAAAGTTTTAATTATATCAGGAAACTCCTTATAACTAATAACAAGTTTATTGGATGAAAGCATTTGCCAGGAAAGCTCACATAGGAAATATAGCTTATCTGCTAATGATGTGAAAGTTCGTCCTTGCTGAATATCTCGCTCCATCTTATGCTTTGTAGCATACAGATAGATTCTTGACATATCTATTTGCTTACCTTTTTCGATATCATCAAGAGCATCAAAAACAAGCTCTGTCATAATAGGACGACTCAGAAGGTCTGTTAATTCTTCATGTGACATTATTCGCTTAACAGTTTCCTTATTCGTATGCAATAATAACAATTTTTTAATTTGCTTACGGTCAAATCTTAATAATTGGACTATTTCAAACTGAGGCGCTGTATCAGTCAAATGCTTTGTAGTCATTTTTAACTCAGCATTTAGTAGTTGACGGCCTTCTTTTATTTGAGGAAAATGCTCATTACGGCAGGTCAGAATTACCTTTGATTTTCCAGTAATAATTGTGGCTAACTGCCAAAAGTTATCAATCATTTTTTGCTTATCAACTCTATCTGACATTTCATCAAAGCCATCAAAAATTAGCAAAATTTTACCCATTTTATTAAGTTGATTAAAAGCGGGAAAAACACCTCGAATCTCAATTTTGTGCTTACGAAAGAAAAAGTCTGAGATTAAAGTTTCCACTTCCATCGCTTTGGAAAAATCTCTTAGAGGTATAAAAATTGGAATCCGAGGTCTTGGTAATTTATTCTCTTTAGCTTTTAAATAATCCTGTAGTAGTCGCCAAGCATAATGCAAAGAAAACCAAGTTTTACCTGTACCAAATTCTCCTAGTATTGATAAATGTTCTTTACGATGGTCATGCAGCCAAGCATCTACATATCCATCAATTCCGCCATCATTTTCTCCATATTCACTCTTAGAAATAAAATTTTTTGTTTTGGAATCTAATTCAACGTATTCACAATATAAAGGAATGTAATTTTTATCCATACCTCTTGATAATACTTCATTATTCAGCCATTCAAAATAGCCAGAAAAATCTATAGTTGATTCTAGTAGTTCGTCAAATGTATAACAGGATATTGTCTTTGTTTCTTGTTTTTCTACTTCTGTTCTAGCCGCTTTTTCAACAACAGAATTAGTTATTATCCATCCCTCATCACAGTCATGATAATTAACTAAATCCTTTACGTTATTTATAATCTGTACATTGATTTTTTCAGTTATACCATAAATAAAAATTTGAAAAGTACCTCTCCGTGTCTTCTCTTCAATAATCCATTCAAAATGGTCATTATCAGTATTATGGGAAGTGAATTTGTAATTAAGAGCTTCAAACCAACCTCTTAAATCGGTTTTCATTTGTTCATATTTTGATATAGCCTGTATTGCTATTTGTTTATGTTCTTCTGATTGAAATTGAGATATATACATAACTAATTGATGTGGAATCTCAACATCTAAATAATCTTCAAAAAACCAGTTTAGTAAATTAATAAGCGTAGACCTTGTAACTACTAAATGTTTTCTATCTATTTTATCCTTTGGATCATTAGGGTCATGTGAACCTGGATTACCATGAGTTCTAATCAATTCCAAATAAGCTTTAATTTGATGGCGTATTCGTTTAGAATTAATGATCTTATATTGAATATCATCTTCTTTCGTAACTAAATCAATTAACCCACTGAAATCTAATTCTTTACTTCGTTGTTGTGCAACTCCTGTGTATTTCTTTTTTCCTAAAATAATTTCTTCACCTAAAATTTCTCCATAAAAATTAAAAATTATTGCTTTGCACAAAGCTTCCCCAGCTTTCCTGGCATTATTCATTGAATCTTCAGCTATAGGATCAGAAAATGCCTGTTGTGACCACCGGATTAAATCTGAAATTTTGTTCTGTAGTTTAGGGTTCATAGTCATAGTTAGATGGGTTGATTAGTAATTGCTCAGATAGAACTGTATAAAACTATGTGTATAATTAATTATACATTATAATCAAAGCTTGGGATGTGCAGACAAGAGCAAAAATACCCACTTTTACGTGAGAAATCCCAATAACTTGCTGTTAACTTGCTGTGCTGTTGCGCCTGATGGTGTCACAATCGTAGCAGGAGAAGCATCGGGACGGTTGCATTTTCTCCGTCTGCAAGGAATGAAGGTGTAAATTTATGAATACTCCACCTTTCCCCACTTTTCGCTATTCTCTCTCTTCACCAGAATTTCAACAAATCATTCTCGCAAAAAGTCAAAATTTTGTTGGTCGTGAGTTTATTTTCACTGCTATTGATGATTTTCTGCACCGTTACCACAAGGGTTATTTCACTATTGTGGGTGTACCCGGTAGCGGTAAAAGTGCTATTCTCGCTCAATATGTGCGACAAAATCCCCATTCTATTTATTACAATGCCCAAGTTAAGGGTAAAAATCGAGTTGAGGTATTTTTACAAGAGATTTGTACTCAGTTAAGTGTAAAGTTAGATGATTTCTCTAGCATTTCTCCTCAGTCTTCCCCACCAGAGAAAAAAGAGTTATTGATGGAAAATGCTACAGAGGGGAGTTTTTTATTCTCACTTTTGCTGCAACAAGTCAGCGATAAATTATCACCTGATGAGAAATTAATCATTATTATTGATGCTTTAGATGCCATTGATATTAACAATCAACCGGTAGCAACCAATTTATTCTATCTACCCCGATATTTACCAAATCAAGTTTATTTTATTTTCTCTCGTCGTCCCTATCAAAAATCACATTCTGGTTTATTAATCGAAGCACCTTCACAATTCTTAGATTTATCAGATTATCCGGCTGAAAATCAGCAAGATATCAAAACCTATATGCAAAGAAACCTAACCCCCCTACCCCCCTACCCTAATAGGGAAAGGGGAAAAGAAGAGGATCAAAATTACTCCCCTCTCCTCATAGGGGAGGGGTTGGGGGAGAGGTCACACCTGATAGGAGAAAATGAAGATAATTTTATGTATGTGTATGAAATAGTCAAAGCTATAAATGAGGGTTTTTACTCTCAACCTGACCAAATTAATAGTATTCCCCCAAATTTAGAAGCCTATTATCAAGAACATTGGCAAAAAATCCAAGGTCAGGGTTTATCTGATATGGCTATAGATTTATTACGATTTTTCACTGCTGCGGAATCTCAACCCATGTCTATATTTTCTATGAGCGAAATGATTAAAGCTGATGTATATGATGTAATGGAAATTATCGAAAATTGGTTAGAGTTTTTGCAAGAAACGCGCATCAGTAAAGAAAGTCAATATACTTTATATCATCACAGTTTTCGAGATTGGTTAGCAGGTAAAATTGATGAATTGTCCCTACGGTAAATGGGGAGGTAACATATCAGAAATTAAAATTTGTAAATCAGGAAAATCTAGGGGTGAAACTATTTCCTGTTCTGATAAAATCACCTTATTTTCGTAACCTGTGGGAGTAGGATTTCTGAACATCCATAACTCCCGATTTACCACATCTAACACCCAATAATCTTTAATTCCCGCTTTGGCATAAGCTTCTGCTTTAATTTCCGTATCGAATTTTAAACTACTATCAGCAACTTCAATAATTAAATAAACTTCTGATGGTGTAGGATGATGATCTGCATAGTTCAAAGGATCTATTTTCAGTACAGCAATATCTGGCTCTGGTTCTGACCTGTCATTTAATTTTACAGGATCTTGAATAGCCACCCAAGCTAAACCTCTCAATCTATTTTTCAGCAAATGATCTGTTATTCCCAATGCTGAACGGTGAGCTGTTCCTTTAGCAATCATCCAAATTATCTTTCCTTCTAACAGTTCTACCCGTTCCCCAGGTTCAAATATTCCTGCTTCAGCCATCCGGTGGTAATCTTCAACAGTCCACAGACGTAGTTGTAAATTTGATTCTGTGCTTTGCATAGCTAATTGAGCAAATGTCAAATTATTTTTATTCTAGCTTAATCCAGTGTAAAAATTGGGATGTTTAAAACATTTATTAATATCAGTAAAATCATGTACAATATTTTTATTATGTGGGGTGTATTTTGTTTGTTACAACTATGTGATTTATTGGGTTTCATCTGCTGGGTGTGTGCTAATTATAAAACACTTCGACTGTGATCAGTGCGGTGCAGGGTTAAAAGTCTCTTCACATAAGGCTTTGTTACCAAAATTTGTACCTCATTTACCTGGAATTTGCTGTAAACTTTCGGAAGATTCTCATATAATATGATATTTTTATTACAGACAACATCCCAAATTCTGCAATAACAACTATTAAATTTGATAGTCCAGTATTAGGAGTAGGTATACAAATTGGAGTTGATGATTTATTATGATTTGTGAAAAATTTTAAGTATGTGTAGGGTGGGCTAGGGGGTAAAATCCTGAATAGAAGCGAAAAATTATAGAAAATGCCCACCTCAGTATATTTCAAAAATCAAACAGGAATCCTATACTATGCTAAGAGTAGCATAGATTAGACAATAAAGAGAGAATTAAACTTATGAGTAAATTGTTAGATGAAACCCTATCTCACCAAGTAGCGCAGAGTATCAAAAGCAAAGCCAAAACTCCGTTTAATAATACCTATAAGGCCGTATTAGCAACCGAGGGGGCAAAATATGTACAAGGTTTTTTAGTTTTTCCAGGAAAACCAAGTCAACCAATAGAACATAGTTGGCTAGAATTAGAAGATGTAATTATTGATCCTAACTTACCTCACTTAAATAAAAATCCTCAAGAACTGTATTATTTTCCGGCTCAAATTTTGACCGTGAAAAAACTCCAAGCCATCATTGAAGAATCCCAAGAAGATTATCCAGAAGATGACCCCCTGCCTGTTTATGGTGAACCACCTTATGAGTATTATGGTGATGTGATGTTAGGCGGAAAAGAATATTTAGAGGCTTATCAATTAGCAGAAGCTAAATGTCGGGAAATTAACAATTTAAACCCTGAGCAAAACTAACACAATTTTTAATTTTTAATTGTGTTAATATGATTTACCATCGCTGCCGAAATATTCACGGTAGGCGCAAATTTTATCATCCCGAATATCAAAAGCCACCGCTACCCGATTTTTATAAGGTTGACCATATAATAAACCTTCATCCCGAAATTCAAAAATTACTGTTTTTTCATTGCTGGTAATACTGTCTATCGCAACTATTTCCAGTCCTGAACTGAAAGCGGCGGAAACATATTCAAAAAACTCCCTCGCTTTATCTTTACCCTGATTTAAACCGTGAAACTTACCTTGAGGAAACCACAGAGTAATATCATCTGTGAGCATATCAAGAAAATCTTGCCATTTCCCCGTCGCTAGACCGTATTGGAAATAACTAAAAGCTTTTTGGGCAACTTGTAAATTGTTTTCTGTTGTTGTCATACAGATTATTTCATTTAAATGAGGTACAATAGTAAGGTAGTCCCTAAAAAATAGTGCAGGTTGTTTTTCTTTGGAGATAAGAAATTCTTTGTCTTAAGGTGAGATTAAATTTCTCTATATTAAGATGTATTTTGAGTGCCTGTGGGGAAATCAAATTCTGAACCTTTTACCCAAAACTTACTTACGGTTTTCAGTTTTCTTTTCACTTTCCGCTTGACAATTTGTAAATAGGAATAATTAATATCTTTCAACTGTTTTTCCAATGCATTTTTATAAGCTGCTAGTTTATCTGTTGTGATTCTTAAAATCTGATTAGGATTCCCTCTTATCAATCTTTTTAGTCTCTCTACTAATCTATTTACTGTGTGATTAGTTCGAGAACCAATCTCAAAATTTACCCAAAACTTTGTTCTTGACTCCATTGCTATAAACACCCAAAGTTGCGGCTTTTTATTCTTTAAATAAGACCAAAATTCGTCCATTTGTAGAAACATGAGGATTATCCCTATTGTCTGACATACATATTCATGCAAATTTTGACTTTTCGTTGCTATTCCTTTTGCCCATTATTGTATTGTTCTGGGGTCTTTTCCTAACGTAACAGAATAGCGGGGTTGTAGTATTTAGCATTTTCACCCTCTAATACTTACTCATTCTCTTCTTGTCTTTTTTCACAAATCCAGGCTGTGTCCCTTTTTGAGACTTACAACTATTTTTTAGATTGTTATTATTAGTATACCTCAAAACCCTTAATTTTGCACACCTGCGCTATTTTGTAGGGACTACCTAAAATTCTGTATTTATAGAGTGGGCATTTCCCGATTAAATTTTTATAAAAGCTAACATACCCATAAATTCCCACCTGATGAATATTTCTAAAAATAGAAACTTATAAAAACAAGATAAAAATTATACACATAAAAGAGAATTATATCTATACTCAGTAATGGCGTTCATTCACAATTTACACCATGACATTATTTACTAATAAAGTAGCCTTAGTGACTGGGGGAACATCAGGTATAGGTCGCGCTTGTGCAGTAGCCTTTGCGCGAGAAGGTGCAAAAGTTGTAGTAGCAGGTAGAAGGACACAAGACGGAGAAGAAACAATTAAATTAATAAAAGAAGCCGGAAGTCAAGGTTTATTTGTTCAAACTGATGTCAGTCAAGAAAAACAAGTTCAAAATTTAATTGACGAAACCTTAGCTACTTTTGGTCGCTTAGATTTTGCTTGTAATAATGCTGGAGTTGAACAGACAGCCAGCCAATTTACAGAAATCACAGAAGCCACATATAACCAAGTTATGGACATTAACATAAAAGGTGTGTGGCTATCAATGAAATATGAAATATTAGCCATGTTAGCGAATGGTGGTGGCGTAATTGTTAATATGTCTTCTGGTGTAGTAAATAAGCCACTTTTAGGCTTACCAATTTACACCGCCAGTAAACACGCAGTTATTGGCTTAACTAAAGCCGTAGCTTTAGAATATGCCACATCTGGTATTAGAATTAATGCCGTTTGTCCTGGCGCAGTGATCACAGAAATGGCTGAACGCATTTTTCTTTCAAACCCCGAAGCTGAAGAAAAAATGACTAGTATACACGCCATGAAACGCCTTGGTAAAGTAGAAGAAATTTCCGGCGGTGTAATTTGGTTATGTTCCGATCAAGCCTCATTTATGACAGGTCAATCTTTAGTCATTGACGGCGGTTATAGTTTGTAATTAATTTGGGTGGGTAAAACCCACCTGCAAGGTATTTTATGTGCTAAATAGTTGAAACCATAGTCTGTACTTGCTACTCTAAACATTCCTTACCCCACTTTCAGTAACAGGTTAGTGGTGCAGTATTTCAATATGCTTCACACAGGTAAAACTTATATATTATTATACTTATTTAGGCTGAGATTTGCTAAAATCTATAAAAACCTCTAGTATTTGTATTCTTACATGAGTAATTCGACACCGTACATCTCCCGCAAGCAAGCCCAAGATTTTATAGATAAGTTTGGCCAAGCACTGGAATCTCCAGAATCTAATGCACTGCTGTTTCAAGTTTATGGTTTTGGAGGAGTAGGCAAAACTACCCTGACCAGAAAACTAAAAGAAGCATACAACTCCAAAGCTGACTTTGTAGAAGTTTCTTTCGGTCGGACACCTAGTATAGAAACACCTCTGAAACTGATGGAGAAGCTTTATGAGCTATTGCCAAAACCAACTAACATTTTACAGAAGAATGTTTCAGAAATTCGACCATCTGATTTTGCAGTAAGAAAGTCAGATGCTTTTAAGTCACTTTATGAGCAGTATCAGCAGACTGTTTACAAGCTGAAAACTCAACCTGTTGAGGGGAACACAGTTGAGAAAAAACAGCAAACTACTGTAAAAGATTGGCTTGAACTGGGAACACTCACAACTTTAGCAATAGTAACAGAAAACCCAGCATTAGCGTTTGAGGGATTGGTAAAGGCTGCGGGGTTTTTATCAGATGCACCACAGGCAATAAAATCAATAAAAGAAGATATGCAAGACCTGTTAAAACGACATCCAGCAACACAAAAGGATGCAGATATTCAGGCATTAATGCTAGAACCTATACCTAAGTTAACTCATGCTCTTGCTCAAAGTTTGATTGAAAGAAGTAATCAGCTAAGACGCTCTATTGTCTTAGTTCTAGATACTTACGAAAAAGCACCTTCGGATATTGATACTTGGTTATGGCAGTATTTATTAGAAGATACGCCTTTAAAATCTTATCCTATTCGTATTGTTGTAGCAGGTCGGCGATCTTTGTTAGAAAAAGAAAACTGGCGCAAGTTGCAACAAGATAAAAATTCAATTTATCAACAACAATTAAACGAATTTAATGAAAAACAAACCGAAGAATATTTAAAAAATATTGGTATTACTAAATCTGGGGAGATTCACAAAATTTACAAGGCTACTAAAGGTTTACCATATTATCTCAACTGGATTATAAAAGAAAAAGAAGAGGGTAGAAAAATAGATTTTTCACGCGGTAACAAAGCAATAGTTGATTTACTACTACAAGGATTGAATGAGAAACAAAAGCAAATTGTACAATTTGCTGCTTGTTGTCGTTCATTTGATAAACCCTTAATTCAATATCTGATGCAAAGACAAGGAATAGATTTTGAAACTGAAGGTAGTGATAATTTAAACTGTTTTGAATGGTTGAAACAATGTGATTTTGTTGAATTAGTTCAAGGTAAATACAGACTTGATGATGTAGCAAGAGATGTATTTAGATTGTCATTTCGCCTGGAAAATAAGACACAATTTTGCGAGACTCACGAATTACTAGCTAATTATTTTGAACAGCAAGCAAATAAAGAAGTTCCTCTTGATAGACCGGAAATAGAAAAATATGAAAATGCAGATTGGCGTTTACATATTGCAGAATTTCTATATCACTCTCTATTTGCTAAAAGAGATGAGGGTCAGCGTAAATTTATTTATCACCTTTTTGCATCTCGCTACCTGAAACAAATCGAAGTGGTAATGATCCCTTTTGCTGCAATTATTGCAGAAGCAGCAGTCGAAGATTATCGCCTTTTACCTGATGCCACTGATAAGTTTATAAGAAGCACAACACTAGGATTTTTATTTAGTTGGGATATGTTAGATAAGAGTCCAGATGAATATCAAATTAACGATGAGAATGGGAGTAAACTTTCTAAAGAAAACATAGAAGCTGCATTAAGACCGTGTTTGAATCAAGTTGAACTTTTAGAAGATGGACTTGGTAAATATGCTGGACTTTTGTACAAAACTCTACGCAGTCAACCCAACCAGCAATTAAATCTGCTACAAAAGGCCAGTGAGCAAGCCGAACTGATTGCAATTGATAGCTATCCTGAGTTTAGCAGTAGTCTATTTTTTAATTTGGGTAATATATTAGATGATTTAAAATTTTATGAACAAGCTTTAATAAATCTTGATAAAGCTTTACTAATTAGAAATGATTATGTTCAAGCATGGTATCAACAAGGCATTTCTTTAAGTAATTTAGAGCGATACAAAGAAGCAATTACTAAATTCGATCAAGCTTTAGCTATTGATAATAATTATTACTTAGCTCATTTTTTTAAAAGTTTAACACTTGCTTCCCTCGATTTATATAAAGAAGCACTTGAGATTTGTGAGCAAGGCTTAATAATTAACAATAATTATAGTAGATTGTGGCATTTAAGAGGCATTATTTTGAGGAGTCTAGAATGTTATGAAGAGGCAATAAAAAGTTATGATCAAGCCATTTTACTTGAAAAAAATTATGTTTTTGCTTGGCATAGCCGAGGTATTACATTAGCAGATTTACGTCTTTTTGAAGAAGCACTGAATAGCTATGATAATGCTTTAAAGATTAAACCTGATCATCCTGGTGTGCTTAACGCTAAGAGTTTAGTATTAAGTTTCTTAAACCGTTATAATGAAGCGTTAGAAACGCTAGACAAAGTTTTGAAAATTGAACCCCAAAAATCACTTTATTGGGCTAACAAGGGTATTATATTATCTCGCGCAGGGTTTTATCAAGAAGGTCTTAAGAATTGTGAAAAGGCAATACAATTAAACCCTGATGATGAAAGTGGTTATTATGCAACAGCTTGTTGTTATGTTTTACAAGGTGTAATTGATCTAGCTCTTAAAAACCTACAAAAAGCAATTAATATTAATTCTCATAGATGTAGATTAGAAGCAAAAACAAACCCTGATTTTGATAGTATTCGGAATGATTCACAGTTTCAAGCTTTGATGCAACAGTAAATTAAATAATGAAGCAGTGATGTAAATTTAAAAAATCAGTATTTATGTGTCATTGCGAGCGAAATGAAATGAAGCGAAGCAATCTCAATGTCTTGCGCTTGCTACCCTGCGGGAACGCTACGCGAACATTACGCTTCGCTTCATACCCTCCGGGAACGCTTCGCGAACGCAATGACAATTTGTAATAAATTAAGTTTACTTAGTTAGATTTGATGGAGGTGGAAATTTTGGCTGATTTGGAAAATGCGGAAAAATCGTGATGAAAAATGGCCATAGGTGCCACAATAATCAAGGTAGACGTTTAGCATCTCCAACTGTGAACAGTATTCCAGCGCCAACTGAAAGCCGCAAAGCAGATCATATCCGTATCTGTTTGGAAGAGGATGTCCAATGTCGGGAAGTGACGACGGGACTAGAAAATTATCGCTTTATTCATTGTTGCTTGCCTGAGTGCGATCGCACAGAAATCTCCCTTTCTACCACTTTTCTCGGTAAAACCCTGAATGCACCTATCCTCATCTCCTCCATGACTGGGGGAACACCACAAGCGGGAATCATTAACCAGCGCTTGGCAGAAGTTGCCCAAACCTATAAACTAGCTATGGGTGTGGGTTCTCAGCGTGTGGCTGTGGAAAAACCCCAAGTGGCTGATACTTTTGCTGTGCGGAAGTACGCGCCTGATATTCTCCTTTTCGCTAACTTAGGCGCTGTCCAGCTTAACTATAAATATGGTTTAGAACAATGTCTGCGTGCAATTGACATTTTAGAAGCTGATGCCCTGATTTTACACATTAACCCCCTACAAGAGTGCATTCAGCCTAGAGGTGATGTCAACTTTAAAGGATTGTTAGGAAAAATTTCCGAGTTATGTGATCAGCTACCCGTGCCTGTAATTGCTAAAGAAGTGGGGAATGGTATTTCTGCAACTATGGCGGAAAAATTAATTAATGCGGGAGTGGCAGCCATTGATGTAGCAGGTGCAGGTGGGACATCTTGGGCATTAGTGGAAGGAGAAAGGGCAGAAAACAACTTACAACGACGTTTGGGGAAAACTTTTGCAGATTGGGGGATTCCTACAGCTGAGTGTATCACTAATATTCGGGCGATCGCTCCCCAAGTTCCTTTGATTGCTTCTGGTGGGTTGCGTCATGGTTTGGATGTGGCTAAAGCGATCGCCTTGGGTGCAGATATCGCCGGTTTAGCTATGCCATTTCTCAAAGCCGCAAACATATCTACAGCAGCCGTTACAGAACTCACAGAGGTGCTGATAGCCGAAATTACTACCGTCCTGTTTTGCACTGGGAACACTACCTTGTATCAGTTACAGCACACAACCAGTTTACAGCGCATAAAATAAGAATAAAATACTGTACCTTTTGTTAGTCCTTGGCTTTTACTAATGACTAATAAACTAATCACTAAAGACAAATCACTAATGACAAACTTTTTCAAACAAACTCTGTCCAGTGCGATCGGCACTATACTGGGACTAGCTATTTTCTCAGGTGTAAGTTTTTTTGGCTTAATTGTGCTGTTAGTAGCTATTGCCACCAGTTCTAAAGATACGACGACACAAGTTAAAAATAAATCAGTGCTAGTGTTTGACTTTTCTACCATCATTCAAGATAGCGAACCTAGTTCTGGTGGCATTTTGCAAAAAACTTTAACTGGTGTAGATGAAGAACAAATTTCACTCCGCAAAGCGATCGCATCTATAGAAGAAGCTGAAAAAGACTCGCGCATTGTCGGGATTTATTTAGATGGATCTCGTGCTAATGCCATCAATAGCTTAGGCTACGCTTCCCTGAAAGAAATCCGTAAAGCCTTAGAAAAATTCCGCGCCTCCGGGAAAAAGATTTATGCTTATGGTGTAGATTGGAGCGAAAAAGAATATTATTTAGGTTCAGTAGCAGACCAAGTGATTCTCAATCCTTTGGGAGTAATGGAAATTAACGGTTTAAGCTCCCAACCCCTGTTTTTAGCCAATGCATTAGATAAATTTGGTATTGGTGTACAGGTGGTGCGGGTAGGAAAATTTAAAGGTGCGGTTGAACCTTTCCTACTGAACAAACTCAGTCCAGAGAATCGAGAACAAACCCAAAAATTACTAGATGACTTTTGGCGTGAGTGGCGGGTTTCAGTCGGGAAAACTCGGAAAATAGCCCCAGAGAAATTACAGGCGATCGCCAATAATCAAGCCTTGTTAGAAGCAGATGCCGCCAAAACTAACGGTTTAGTGGATCAAGTCGCCTATCCTGACCAAGTTGTAGCAGATTTGAAAAAATTAACCGACAGCGACAAAGACGATAAAAGCTTCCGTAACATCAGCTTAACAGATTATGCCAAAGTCATAGAACCCGATGCAGTCACAGTCAGCAACTCAGATAAAAAAATAGCTGTAGTTTATGCCGAAGGGGAAATCGTCAACGGTAAAGGGGAAACAGGAGAAGTAGGAGGCGATCGCTTTGCCAAAATTTTCCGCCAAATCCGCCAAGACGAAGATATCAAAGCCGTAGTTTTGCGGATTAATAGTCCTGGAGGAAGTGCGATCGCCTCCGAAGTCATGCAGCGAGAAATCAAACTCACCCGCCAAACCAAACCCGTCATCGTTTCTATGGGTGATATAGCCGCTTCCGGTGGTTATTGGATCGCAATGGACTCTAACCGCATCTTTGCCGAACCCACCACCATCACAGGTTCAATCGGTGTATTTGGCCTATTATTAAACGGACAAAAACTAGGAAATAACAACGGTATTACCTGGGATTCCGTCAAAACCTCCAAATATGCCGACGTGCAAACCGCCTCCCGTCCCAAATCCCCAGAAGAACTAGAAATATATCAACGCTCAGTTAACCGTATTTATTACACCTTTATCAACAAAGTCGCCCAAGGACGCAAACTTTCACCCCAAAAAGTCGCAGAAATCGCCCAAGGACGAGTCTGGTCAGGTGCAGCAGCCAAAGAAATCGGCTTAGTTGATGAAATCGGCGGTTTAAACTCAGCCATTGAATATGCAGCCAAAGAAGCCAAACTAGGTAAAAATTGGGAGATTCAAGAATATCCCAAAGTCAGCAGCCTAGAAGAACGCTTATTTGGAACTACTGAGGAAGAAGTGCAAACAAAATTAGGTTTAGAAACCAACCAACCCCAGCAGGTTAACCCCCTCATGGCAGAAGTAAATAAACTTCAATCAGAAATCAAAATTCTGCAAACCATGAACGACCCCCAAGGAGTTTACGCCCGTTTACCCTTTAACCTCAACATCGAATAACCATCCTCTCGTTCCCAGTCTCTAACCTACTCATCCAAGGTTGCTGACTGGGAATGCGGGAATTTATGCTCTCAGATTATAATTAATGAAAATTTAAGCAAGTTATATTCAAATTCTGCGCTAACCCTAAATTTAAACCGAAAAACAACCAAAATTAGGGTTTAATCAGAGATGACAGAATCAACCCAGATGTGTAAAGTGATGGGGAAATAAACTTAAACTCAAATTTACACATCTAGCTATGGATAGAAATATTAACCGCTTATTACTGCTAGTAATTTCCTGTAGTACCGTTGGCGTGATTTTAGGCGGTACTGCGGGATGGGCAGAAAGTAACCTGTGTTGGCGTGGTAATAATGTCAGCAATGAGTGTATTACCCAAAGTACCACCTATAAAACCGTGAAAGGAATGGGTACAGGAATGTTAGCAGGTATGGGTGCTGCCTTTGGTGCAGTTTGGAATATTCGCCCAAAAGATTAATTGATAGAGACGTTGCCGCCAACGTCTCCCATGATAGGGTTAAAAGCGATAATTGCGATCGCCTATCCACATACTCGCAGGAATAGCATTACCCTGTGGATCAACTTTCACCCTGACAATAATTGGTTGTCTTCTCCCATTTCTACCCTGCTGGGCTCGCAAAATATCATTATTAATCTGCCGTCTTTGTTGTTCACTCACTAAATAATTCTCTAAACCATAGTTAACAACTCCATCCTGATAAGTCCCCTTTAAAGCTACCTGATTATTAGGTAGATAAATAGGTAAACTATTACTCACTCTTACTGGTCGCCAAGCAATCGGTCTACCTTGATTAACTGACCTTTGTTCCTGCAAAATTAAATACAAATTACTACCCTGAATTATTTGTCTGTTTCTCCGAGAATTTCGCCGTAGCCAATCTCGCCAACCCGGTAATCTTCGCAAGTTCTGCAAGCGAGAAATATTATAATCTAAATTCACAAAATAGCCGTCTAACACATTATTTTGATTCCCAGGTACAGTTTGTAAAACCACTGTTCTACCTGTTAAATCTGTGTATAAAGCTTGGGCTGGTACTGCCAAAATCAACCCCAATTGTAACATTAAAGGCGCAACAAATCGCCAAATTGGTAATGGTTGATTCGCTTTTTGTTCCGTCGCCCTTAGATAATCTTTAAAGGTTAATTTTTCCGAAAACTCCATTTCTGGAGTCATGTTTTTCTTAGTTTCTGATGAACCGCTTTTCATGATGTTCAATCTTAATTTGATAAAGTTCCCAATTCACAAACAATTAGGAATTTATACGCAGAGATTGAATTCAAAAATTTCCCCAGTTTAATAATTTGCATTCCAACCAAAAATCTATCAACAAAACCCGCCCTCTTATTTTCGGGTTTGAACGAATGAATATTTATTAGGAATTAATACGCAGAGTTTCAATAAATATTTGTTTAACCGTCTAACTAAATCAAAACAATGCTAAAAACCAAACAATTTATCACCTACGCCTCAACGATTACTAGCTGCCGTTAAACGACGTTCAAACCATAAACCAGCCGTGATTAAAGAATAACCACAGGTCACAAAAACCAGCGACTTGAATAAAACATCAGTGTCATACTCGAAAACCCGACTAATAACTAGGATGGTAAATATTAGCATACCACACCAAAAAGTTCTGCGGTAACTTAACTTTAAACCTTCTTGAATTAATCCCCAAGCTAACGTTGCCAACAACACATTAAAAGTAAATAGACCTAATTCTGTAATTCGACTAACCGCTTGATGCCAAAAAGGTAAAAGCAAAATTAAACCCAGAAATGTACCAATTACCACTAGCTTAAAAAATACCTCTCGGCGAACTGGGGCATTACGTTGACGCATCCAAAATAACCATTGTAAAACTGCTAAACCGCTCAGGATACCTAAATCAATAATTGGTAAAGACTGAAAAACATTAGTAAAGTTACTGGGTGGTGAAAACCCAAAATCAAAAGATTGCCATTGCCAACGGAAGGAAAGTAAATAAAACACAATCCCAAAACAAACTAAAGCCAAATTTCTGGCTAAAGGTTGAAATACCCGATAATTGATAATGGGAAAAAGTAAGTCATCATAACTCCACAATAAAGCCGGAGGAAGCACCAATGCAAAAGATGCTACCCAAGGTACAACTTCGGCAAATGTTAATAATGGCAAAGGTCTAAGATTATATTGCAAAGTGATAGTAAAAGCTACCACACCTAAACCAAATAACCATCGGGAACGACAAAAATAAGCCAGGGGAACAAATAACAACCATGTAAGTAAAGGTATATGTCGTACCACAAACCGCGCCCAACTTAACTCCGCCGGAGATGACCAAAATTCACCTATTCCCCACCAGTAACCAATCTGGACTAAAATGATAGCTAGAATACCCAAAGAAGTCAGGGAAAGGCTATAAGCCATCACTAAAACCCCAAACCCCCAAGCTAAAAATAACTCAGATGCAGAACCGCTAATATTGAATATCTGCCCCATTAACAGTAAATTTGCACCTAAAATTAAAGCAGCGAGAATTAGTAAAGCCTCACCTAGTAAGCGTTTGTTGCGGTTGATTTTTTTGCCTTCTCCAGAGGCCGCCCCTTGTCGCCAGTTCAAAAAACCAATGATACTGGTAGACATGAATAAGCTGATCAACAGGATAAATTTAACTTCTCTTGACCAGATTTGCCAGTTTGCTGCTACAAAAGTAGTTACACCTAACACTAATAGTAAACCACCGATAGCGATCGCTATTAAAACAAACTGTTCTCGTGCGGCTGCTTCTTGCTTCTTAAATTGATAACGTTCTGCTAGTTGATCGTGTTGAGAAGAACTAATTAAACCCTCATCACGCCAAAGTTTAGCTTCTTGGCGCAATTTTCGCGGAAAATTATCAAACAACATTAACCTCCCCCATACAATGTGTTAATTTAACAAGTGTCAAAAACAGGTTAGCTTCCGACCAGAAGCCGGAAGCACTGCAAAATTCCAATTTCCTAAAAATGATCATTCTACTTTCAGTATGTGGCTAAAGTCCTAAATTGCGTTGTTCTGGTGTAACACTTTCTTTATTGTTCTAAGACTACAAAATCTATACAATCTTGTTATGGAAAAAATTTCTAATTTATTACTTAAACTTGCTCGACGTTTATTTACAGATATAGAAGAACAAAATAAATTTATTGATGCTTTGCTTAAACCTCAAGCTTTTACACCTTGTATCCTTTGGTGTCAGCAAAAGCCAGATGTTTCTCCTTTTACCGTTGAAAATCCCACACCTTGGCAACCACAATTTATTGATAGATTACAACTAGGCACAAAACCCGGACAACATCCATTACATCAACAAGGTTACTTTTATTGTTTAGATTTCTCCTCAGTATTTGCCGCTTCGGTATTATTGGAAATCACTGAACCCACACCCATGATTTTTGATATGTGTGCCGCACCAGGAGGTAAAAGTATCTTTGCCTGGCAAGGATTACAGCCAAATTTGTTAATTAGTAATGAGGTAATTGGTAAGCGGTTGGGGATGTTAATTTCTAATTTAAAACGTTGTCAAATTCAACCTTGTGGAGTCGTAAATAGAGATTCTAGTATTTTTGCAGAAATGATACCCGCATCTAGTAATTTAGTTTTAGTTGATGCACCCTGCACAGGTCAATCTTTACTAGCTAAAGGAGAAAAAGCACCAGGATGTTTTCACCCTACAGCTATTAATAAAAGTGCTAATAGACAAAAACGAATTATTGCCAACTCCGCGCAAATAGTCGCACCTCAAGGTTATTTAGCTTATATGACCTGTACTTATTCCCCAGAAGAAAATGAGCAGGTATGTGAATGGTTTTTAGGGCGTTTTCCTCAGTTTCAACCAGTAGAAATTACTTTCTTACAATCATATCAGTCTCATTTAACTAATATTCCCTGTTATCGAATGTTTCCCCAATCTGGTTTAGGTGCGGGTGCATTTACAGTGTTGTTTAAAAATACCAATGTAGATGAAGCAAAAGAACTAG
Source organism: Nostocaceae cyanobacterium (assembly GCA_035299225.1). Classification (GTDB taxonomy): domain Bacteria; phylum Cyanobacteriota; class Cyanobacteriia; order Cyanobacteriales; family Nostocaceae; genus DATGXB01. The sequence continues at coordinate 32,964 of DATGXB010000279.1, forward strand.
ATTTAGATGCAATATCTTCTTTATGGATTTATCAGAATTTGGGGAGAAATAAGTAATAGTTGCAGAAATATCCAAATTTTATTACTCATCAGATTAAGCTATAATTACAGCAGGGAACAGGGAACAGAGAACAGGGTTGAAAGTCTCTTTGTATAAGAGTTTGTTCCAAAAATTTGTACCTCATTTACCTGAAACGGGCTGTACATTTACTATTTCCTTACATTGACTATGACAACTTCACTACTACCAAAGCAAATCAGTCTACCAGCTAATTTACCTTTAGAGTGTGGTCTTGGACGTATTCACGCTACTTCTACTGGCGTTCAACCCTTGTAAATTGGTAACGGTATTGCTATAGCAATCCGAAACCATTTGTGAGAAAATACAGATATGCAAAACCCTTGATTTACAAGCATTCTAGCTGTTTTATATTCTCACATATCATTTAGGACTGCTATATATAACGATTAATTAAAATCATGGCATCGGCAAAATCTACATCACCATCTTGATCGGCATCCAAGAAAGAATTTAAAAAGGGGTTTCCACCAGCTTGTAAAAAGTTTAATACTAATGGGACAATTGATGGTAATAATTGTTGAATTAATGCCGGGTCTAAACCTGTGTGTTGGGCTGCAATTTGGGCTATTTGTTGTTGTAGTTGGGGTGAAAATAAGGAATTTACTGCGGCGGTATTGGGAGAAGTTCCGGCAAATTGATTTACTGTATTTTGTACAGATTGTTCACCTTCTGCTACTTGTTTGGCTTGTAAGGTAGAACGGACTTGATTGCCAACCACAGAAAACAATGATTGCATGACGGTGGGATCTCCGCCTGTTTGTTGGTTTAATTGTTGTACCATGTTCACCATGCCTGTGAGTTGGTTAGTGTTGGCAACTGCACCGACTAATTGATCGAAAAGTCCCATAAAATCTTTCTCCAGTGTTGATTTGTATTTTATTACTTTAATCTTGGCATATTAATTCTAGAGCAAGATTATTTTAACTAATAAATTTAATCTTTGTTCAAGATTTTGTTAAGGGTAGGGCGATGATAAATTCTGTACCTTGATTTAGTTCTGAGGTAAAAGTTAGTTTACCTTGATGTTTCTCAACTACAATTTGATAACTAATTGATAAACCTAAGCCTGTTCCTATACCGCGAGGTTTGGTGGTAAAAAAGTTATCAAAAATTTTGTTTTTATGTTCTGGAGAAATGCCGGGACCATTATCAGCAATTTTGACGGCTACCTGGTTATCTCCTTCTTTTTCGGTGGTAATGGTAATTTCTGGTTTAAATTCTGGGTTTTGGTTATATTTTTCTTCTAAGGCATCAATGGCGTTAGTTAAAATGTTCATGAATACTTGATAAAGTAAGCCTGTATAACCAGGGACAAAAGGAATTTTACCATAATTACGCACAATTTTATAACCATGTTTAATGCGATTATTCAAAATCAATAATGTACTTTCTATACAGGCGTGTAAATCTACTGCTTGTGGTTCTCCTTCATCTAAACGGGAAAAATCTTTTAAACTGCGGACGATTTCTCTAGTTCTATCTGCACCCATTTCCATTGATTGAAAGAGTTTAGGTACGTCTGAGGCTAAAAATTCTAAGTCAATTTCTTCGATTAGTTCTTGTACGGGAGTTGGTGGTTCAGGGATTTCTGTTTGGTAGGTTTGGACTAGGGTTAATAAGTCCTGAAAATAATTACTGGCATGAATTAAATTACCAGAAATAAAGTTAACTGGATTGTTGATTTCATGGGCAACTCCGGTTAACATTCTCCCTAAACTGGACATTTTTTCATGTTGGATTAGTTGGGTTTGAGCTTCTTTTTTTTGGGCTGCTAATAAGATTTTTACTTGATAGATCAGTTGATTTAAAGCAGTGGCTAACGTGCCAATTTCATCTTGAGAATTTATTATTACTTGCAGGTCAAAGTTATTTTCTTCGGTCACTTTTTGAGCTACTTTTGTGACTTGATTCAGTGGTCTAACAATAATTCTACTAGTAGATAGAGCTAAGATTACAGCGATCGCACAAGACAAGAAAATACTGATAGCTATAATCCGTACTTGCAATATATCTGCTTGATTTTGCTCTAGGTCAGCCGCTTCCTGACGTTTTGAAACTGTTGCTGCAAAGTCTGTTAACTCGTGAGTAAATCCAGAAAATTCCTGAAAAATAGGACTTTGATAAAATTCCAATACTAACTGCTGTCCTTTTGCTGCTCCATCGGGTTGGGAACTCAGGGAAGCAATTTGTTGATTTAAACTTTTCAGACTTTGGAAATAGATACTCAAGTTACGGTGATGTTTTTGCAGAAAATTTTGTATTTCATTGTAATTATGGGTTTGAGAAAATTCCTCTAGCTCAGATAGTAATTTTTCTGAATGATCTAAATGTTGATTAAAGTTGGTGATTATTGGCTTTACAGCTTGCTTTTTGGCTAAAAGTGTTAATAATTCCTGCTGATGGGTATGAATTTCTAAAAGTTCTCCTTGGAGATTGTTAAATAAGTGGCTTTCCTCATCTGCTATTATCATCTTATTTCTAGCTGCTTGGTAATAGCGATCGCCTATGACTAAGCCTGCGGTTATACCTAAAATAGCCATCCCCAATGACAAGCCATATCCACACACTATCTTTTGTCTAATACTTAGTTGGTGAAATAGTTTTTTTGGCCAATAAGATAACTTCAACTTAGATGTAAAATTCATGGTAGGACTAGCCCTTGCAGGTTTCTATGTAGGCAAGTTTTGAACAAAATCAGCAATTCGTAACAACTTATACAGGAAAATTGTCAACAAGCCGAATCATAGTTTAACAAAATTTGCTGTGATAGTCCCCAAATTAAACTGAAGCCATAACACGGAATTTGTTTATAAAGATAGGGAACAAATTTTCTCACCAGTGCTTTAGGATTGCTATATATTGACCAACCTTATTCTTTGTTATTCATGCCTTTATCGCGTATAGTAACACTAATTATTGGTTTAATTATCATCTTGGGATTAACCTTATGGCTGATTGATTCTCTATCACGGCTATATTGGCAATTATCCTACTCTTCTCCTTTCTTGGGCAACTTGTTGCTGTTACTGCTGATTGTGCTAATTGGGGCTTTAATTGCAGCTTTTGTTTATTATGTGTTAATCCTCCAATCTGGGGAGAAGCGATCGCGTCGTCAACGTCGTGTCACACCAGCCCAAATCCCCGCAGCTAAATCTGATGCAGCTTCTTCTACTTTACAAGCAGTTCGCCAACAAGTGGCACAAATTCAAGATGAAGTTACCCGTCAAGCTTTACTCAGTCGTACCAGGGAAATAGAAGCAAATTTGGCTAGGGGTGAAATTCAAGTGGTGGTTTTTGGTACCGGTAGCGCTGGTAAAACCTCTCTAGTTAATGCCATCATGGGCAGGATGGTGGGACAAGTTAATGCACCTATGGGCACAACTCAGGTAGGGGAAACCTATTGTTTACGCTTAAAAGGATTAGAGAGAAAAATTTTAATTACTGACACGCCAGGAATTTTAGAAGCAGGTGTAGCTGGAACGGAACGGGAACAATTAGCCAGGGCTTTGGCCACAGAAGCAGATTTGCTGTTATTTGTAGTAGATAATGATTTACGACGTTCTGAATATGAACCATTGCGGGGTTTAGCGGAAATTGGCAAGCGATCGCTTTTGATTTTGAATAAAACTGATTTATATACCGATGATGATAAAGAAAAGATTTTGGCTAGATTACGTCAGCGTGTTAAAGGATTTATTGCCACTAATGATGTAGTAGCGATCGCCGCTAACCCCCAAGCCGTAAAACTAGAAAGCGGTGACAACTTCCAACCAGAACCAGATATCGTCCCCCTCCTACGTCGCATGGCCGCCATTTTACGGGCTGAAGGTGAAGATTTAGTTGCTGATAACATCCTTTTACAGTCTTTACGTTTAGGAGAAGAAGCCAAAAAATTAATTGACGCTCAACGTCGCCGACAAGCTGATAAAATTGTTGACCGATTTCAATGGATTGGTGCAGGTGTAGTATCAGTTACACCCCTACCAGTCGTAGATTTACTAGCTACCGCCGCCGTAAATGCTCAAATGGTCGTAGAAATTGGGAGAATTTACGGATGTGAATTAAATATGGAAAGAGGAAGAGAATTAGCACTTTCCCTAGCTAAAACTATTACTAGTTTGGGAATAGTTAAAGGAGCAATTGAGTTACTTTCTACCGCCTTACAGTTACATATTGCTACATTTATTGTTGGTAGAGCCATACAAGGAGTAACAGCCGCCTACTTAACCCGAATCGCCGGTAAAAGCTTTATTGAATATTTCCGCCATGATCAAGATTGGGGTGACGGAGGAATGACAGAAGTAGTACAACGTCAATTTCAAATTAACCGTCGAGATGAATTTATTAAAGCATTTGTCCAAGAAGCGATCGCTCGTGTCGTCAAGCCTCTGACTGATATTTCCGAAGATATTCGAGAAAGAAATAAGTAATTACTAAAATTTACGCCTAAATACAGATAAATTACCCTTTCTTATCCTGTACATTGTAAATCATTAGGGTAATCTACAGTGCTGATGAAAAAATTTCTCTGATATTTCATTTCTAAAATGTCCCAAACTCACCTAATAATCTTAATAAACTTGGCTAAATTCAATACCGGAAAAATTATAAACAGAGTAATCAATCAGGTTGATATTCTCTAGATTTCTATATCTCAGTCTAACTACTGGGTTAAATTTTGCCAATTTTGAAAAACAAATAAAGTTGAGTAAAACCACTGGGAACAAATCCACCAAGAAGCATCAATTAAGGCTTTTATGAATTATTGCTGAGGATTCCGGAAACACACCGCAATGTCAGAAAAGCTATATAAGCGTTTATCAGTAACTAGCTTATGAACAACCAAATGATCGGTAAAGTGCTACAAGGACGTTACCAGATTGTTCAAAGCCTGGGTGCAGGAGTATTTGGACAAACTTATGTAGCTTTAGATGTAAACTACCCCGGTAAACCCAGATGTGTAGTTAAACAACTGAAAGTTAATCACTATCAAACTGGCTCTTATTTTGACCAGATGCGCTTGCGCTTTCTCAGTGAAACCGAAACCCTCAAGTATTTAGGAAAACATGACCAAATTCCTGAACTAATCACCTGTTTTGAAGAAAATGAGCGTTTTTATTTAGTCCAAGAATATATTCCTGGACACGCAATAACTGCGGAATTATATCAGGGTAAACAATGGGGACATCAATGGAGTGAAAACGAAGTCATAGAATTTTTAGAAGATGCTTTAGGAATTTTAGATTTTGTTCACTCACAAGGTTTTATTCATTGTGATGTCAAACCGGAAAACTTAATTAGACGTGCATCAGATGGCAAATTAGTCTTAATTGACTTTGGCTCAATTCAGCCAGTTGATTTTAGTATAGATACTGAATTGCAAATCTCGCAAATTCCCGTCACTTCATTAGGTTATATTCCCCCAGAACAGTTTATTGGTCAAACTAAACCCAATAGCGATATTTATTCCTTGGGGATGATTGCTATTCAAGCCTTAACGGGATTATCACCTCTACAACTACAAATTAATCCTATCACTAATGAGATAGTTTGGCGCAAAGAAAATACACCCGTTAGCGATTATTTAGCTGCTATTCTCAGCCAAATGATTCGCTATCATTATCAAGACCGTTTCCAATCTGCGGATGAAGTATTGCAAGCTTTCAAACAAATGAAAATGGAAGCTTCACCACAAGAGAATAACAACTCACCAATATTGAATAAAGACGACCTAAATCAACCATCTCCATTATTAGCCGGTCTACAATTAGGGTTAATGATTAATGGGATTTTAATTGGTTTGGGTGTTTATTCTTTGGTGAATAATTCTCCTACTCCTTCCGAATCTGACCTCTACTATCAAGCGGTAGAAAAATATCAAGCAGGAGATTTAAAACAAGCAATTAATTTAGCCCAATCTATTCCCATTGAAAGTAATGTTTATCCAGAAGCTCAAGCTGCTATTATAGAATGGCAAGAACAACTACAAGACGAAACTGAAAAATATTTAATTGCTCAACAAGATTTAAATCAAGGAAAATGGTCAGCCGCTTTACGCTCTGTCCCCCAAGTTCCAGATACAGAATATTGGCAAGCAAAGACAAATAAATTAGTTCAAAAAGCTGAATCAGACCTAGAAGCAAAGGCTCAAGATTTACTTAATAAAGCATATCAAAAAGCAGAAAGCAGGGACTTTACCGCAGCTTTAGCATATTTACAACAAATTCCTCAAGAAAGTTATGTCGGGGAAATTGTCCAAAAGAAATTAGGAGAATATAATCAAAAACAACAAATTCGTGCTGGTTACTTTTTAAATAAAGCCTATAAACAAGCTGGTGTAGGTGATTTTGAAGGTGCTTTAAAATCACTCCGTAAAATTCCTAAAGATACTCAAGTTTATGCTCAAGCACAAGTTAAACTACGTGAGTATAGCCAAAAGCTTTATTTACGTGAACAAGCACAAAAAGCCGAAGCCGAAAAAATAATTGCCTCTCGACAAAAAACTAGTAATCAAAAAGTGAATTTGAATTATGAACCAGGTAATAATTTACAAGAAATAAACATCCGATTTTAACCTAAATGAAAATTCTTGAACAAACAATACTCTTTCCCAGTCTCTCGCTGGGAATGTCTTCATTTAGGCTCTGCTTAAATTATTTTTATACAAAAGTTTGTATATATTATCTTTGTATAAATGGAATAATAATAGTGTGTGTAGGGTGGGCAATTTGGGTAAAATCATGAACAAAAACAAAAAATTATAGGCAATGCCCACCCCTGTATTTTTCAAAAATTAAATCGGCATCCTATATTATCTGCGTATAAATGGAATAATAATAGGATTGAATCTATCAGTTTTTCTCTGAACTTCATTAAGAGCATTACGGGCTGCTTGAAAATCAGGTTTATATTTTAATGCTTCTTCATAAGCAGAAATAGCCGCATCATATTTTTGTAAATTTACTAAAGCATTACCACGACTAAACCAACTTTCATAATGATTTGAGCGATAACGTATTGCTTGATCATAAGCATTTATAGCTGGTTCGTATTGACCTATATTATAATGAGCATTACCCAAATTATACCAAACCAAATAATCATTTCTTTTTAAAGCAATAGCTTTATTGTAAGCTTCTATTGCTTCTGGATAACGTTGTAATTGATGTAAAGCCCAGCCCTTATTATACCAAGCTTGATAATTTTTAGGATTATTTTTGATTACTTGCTCAAAAGATTCAAGTGCTTGTAAATAACGGCGTAAAGTAATCGCTACATTACCCCTAGATAACCAAGCTGAATAAAAATCTGGCTTGGATTGTACTGCTTGATCATAAGCTTGAAAAGCATTATCAAGACGGTTTAAATTGAAAAAAGAATTACCTAAATTATACCATGATAATTCATCATCTGGTTTTAATTCTACAGCCTTATTATAAGCTGTAATGGCTTGCTCATAATTTTTGATTTGTTGCCAAATTTGACCTTGCTTGTACCATAATTTATAGTTATCTTTTTCTAAATTAATCGCTTGTTCATAAGCCGTAATTGCTTGATTAAAATCTTGTAAATTCCGCCAAGCATCTCCTTTTGCTTCTAAAACCTTCGGTAAATTATTATTAATTTGTAAACTACGATTAAAGGATTCTATCGCTTTTTCATATTGCTGTAAATTCATCAGGGTAAAACCCCTTTGAGTCCAGGCTTCTAAATAATCAGGTTGAATTTGAATCGCTTGATCATAGGCTTCAAGTGCTTGCTGATATTTTTTTAATCCAAACAAAGCTTTTCCTTGTCCATACCAACCTTGTGCATAATCTGGTTTTAAATTAACCGCTTGTTCATATACTCCTAGTGCATCTTCATAACGTTGTAATTGTAAAAAGGTGTTACCCTGTTTAGTTAAAGTTAGAGCATTGTTATTATTAATATGTAGAAAAAATAAAACTGAAGCGACACTACCTAAACCAAGTAATAAAGCTCCTAATGATAACTTAAATAATATATTTTTTCGCAATTTTACAGGTTGATTTTGATGCAGATTAGCCGCAGGTGCTACCGCAATTGTTCTTCCTAAAGATGAATTTAAGTTTTGATCTAAGTTTTGTAAGGCTTTTAAAGCTACAGTTGCCGAAGTATAACGCTGACGGAAATCATAACACACCATTTTGTCTAAAAATTGAGCAAATTCTGGTGAAACTTGTACATGATTTTTCCAAATAATTTCGTTAGTATCAGCGTCTACTTCTAGTTGGTCTGGTGCAAGTCCTGTTAATGCTTGAATAGCAATGATTCCCACTGCATAGATATCGCTGCTAAATTTTGGTGATCCCTGTGCTTGTTCTCCAGGCATATAACCAGGTGTACCAATAGCTACAGTAAACTTCGTTTTTCCTTGATGATTAATAATTTGGGTGGCGATTTGTTTAACTGCACCAAAATCAATTAAAATTAGTTTGCCATCTTGCTCACGTCTAATTAAATTACGTGGATTAACATCACGATGAATTACTTTTTGCTGATGTACAAAGTCTAATATTTCTAAAATTTCTTGGAGGAGGGAAATTACTTGATCTTGACTCAAGGTTTTTCCGGGGGCTAACTCTTGACTCAAATCATGTCCAGCGATAAATTCTTGTACAAGGTAAAATTCCGCGTTTTCCTCAAAATAGGCTAAAAGTTGCGGAATGCGATCGTGTGTTCCTAATTGATATAAAACCTGTGCTTCCGTATCAAATAATCGTCTTGCTGTAGCCAATGTTGTAGCATTATTAACCTGGGGTTGGAGTTTTTTCACAACACACTGAGGTGAATTAGGCAAATGAGTATCACAAGCCACATAAGTTTCACCAAATCCCCCTTCTCCTAAATGGCTAATAATTTGATATCTTCCTACCAGTGTGTTTCCTATCATCATCAGAGAATTAAAGGTGAAAAATTAAGAGTTGAAAAAGGATAGTAACCATTATAACTTTGATCCATGAGAAAATTTAAAGATGATAGCTATTAACCGTCCCTTTTCCTTTTCCAGTAACTAACGACGAATAACTAATTTATTATGATTCCGATCAGTGATAACATTTTAAATTGGAAAAAACCAATAATTAGTTATTGGTTAATTGGTCTGAATATAGGTCTATTTCTCTGGGAACTTAGATTAGAATTTACTGGAGAATTATATAGGTTTGTTCATACTTGGGGTATAGTTCCCGAACAAACAAATTTAGCCATTACTAATGCACTTTTTTACAATCCAGCCGCTTTCATCATTGTATTTGGGCGATTGCTTGCTTTACCAGTGTCGTTATTTTTACATAGCAGCTTTAGCCAAATTATCAGCAATATCATATTTTTATGGGTTTTTGGTAAAACTATAGAAAATATTTTAGGACAAAAACAATACTTAATTTTGTACTTAGCTGCTGGGATTTTTGCGGGGATGGTACAAATCTTTTTAGATCCTAACTTAAAAGTGCCGATAGTTGGCGCAAATTGTGCGATCGCCTCTATATTGGGTGCGTATATTATCCGCTTTCCTCAAGCTCGGATAGATTCGATTATACCTTTGATAATTGTGTATATTCCCGTAGAATTACCAGCATTTTTCTATTTATTTTGGTGGTTTGTACAGCAAGCTTTTCATAGTATTGGTGCTTTAAATATTCCTGGTGGTATCAATCAATTTGGTTTAAATTTTTGGGGACAAATGGCAGGTTTAGCCACTGGTGCGGCGTTCATGCGAATCATCCAACGACGTTAAACAGTCAACAAAATATAGCCAATAATTAATTTTTATACTCGAATTTTTGCGCCAGTATTATGTAATTATATAAGATGCTGTATATTATTTAGTACGTATGTCTACCATTGACTACACACCCTTACAACAGTTGCTAGAAGCAGAAAATTGGCAAGAAGCAGATAAATTGACTTTTGAAATTCTACTACAACTCGCAAATAGAAAAGATGCTGGTTGTCTTGATGCTGAATCTGTTAATAGTTTTAGCTGTAAAGATTTACAGGAAATTAATGAATTATGGCTAAAATATAGCGAAGGACGCTATAGTTTTACTGTGCAAAAAGGTGTTTGGGATCGAGTTAGTTGTAAAACTGTAGATGATGAAATTTGGACAGATTTCGGCTGGTGTGTTGGCTGGTGTGGCAATGATAGGAAATGGTTGCCTTATGAAGAAATTGGTAAAAGTGTCTTTCCTCCTACGGGACATTTTCCGGTAGCTAGTCGGGGTTATTTAGCTTTAGATTTAGACATGGCTGGCAAGGTTTTTATAGCTTTCATGGAAAAATTAGAAGAATGCAGCCGAGCCAATTTTAATTAATTTATTTGGTTGTACAGTAGTGACACGGCATTAAAAAGAATTAGATTACATTAACAAATCTTCTAGCCGTGTCCTGATTTTTAACTGGTAATTTGGGTAATTTTATTTTAGTATCAAAGTATCAACGCTATATTTAAAGGCTATGACAGAAATTACTTGTCCTGCTCCTAGCGTACAACTGCCCCCTACCCAAGCAGAGCTTCCTTGTGAAGATACTCCGCTAATGCCTGAAATAGAACTGCCACCCACTCAGGCAGAACTTCCTTGTGATGATGGTATTCCGATGGAAACACAAAGACACAAATATCAAATGGATTTGTTAATTGAAACTTTACAGCCCTGGTTAAATCAAAGGTCTGATGGATATGTGGGCGGTAATATGTTTGTTTATTACAGTTTGGCACAGGTCAAAAATAAAGATTTTAAGGGTCCTGATGTTTTTGTTGTGGTTGATGTACCTAAAAAAGAAAGACTTTGTTGGGTAGTTTGGGAAGAAGGTAAACCACCAGATGTAGTGATTGAATTAATGTCTGAAAGCACCTCTAAATATGATAAAAATGAGAAGAAACAAATTTATCAAAATAAGATGCGGGTGTCTGAATATTTTTGGTTTGACCCTTTTAAACCAGATGATTTTGCCGGTTTTTATCTAAAAAGTGGAGCTTATGAACCAATTCAACCTAATAATCAAAATCTTATTGTAAGTGATGTATTAGGTTTAGGTTTGGTGCGTTGGGAAGGTCAATATAGAGATGTTAATACTACTTGGTTACGTTGGGCAACTTTAGAGGGTGAGTTATTACCAACTGAGCGAGAAATTACAGAACAAGAAAAACAACGCGCAGAACAAGCAGAATCTAAATTAAAACAAGTGGCTGTGAATTTATTGCAAAATGGAATGTCTTTAGAACAGGTGGTGAATATAACTGGTTTGGCAGTTGAGGAGGTAGAAAAGTTGATAAATTAATGTGAGTTAATTTGAGTTTTTTGAATGTTAATTAAGAAGATATGCATAAGGGTTTAGCAATGCTAAACCCCTGCAAAAAATTCATAAGTATGAGAATTTTCATCAATGAGTATTAAACTAAAACTACAGCGATCGCACCTCCTATGGCTGAGAAAATTGCGGAGACAAACGCAGTAGCAAACAACCACCAGGCAGCAGTTTCCGCCGCTTTCCGGGTTTCTTCGGCTTGGCGTTGGGCTTGATGTTTGACTTCTTCTAAACGCCGTTGTGCTTCATGTTGCAAGTTTTCCGCTTGTTGTAAAACATTGTGGCGGACTTGTTCAATCCTTTCTATCAGTCGGTTTGCGTCAGCTTCGGAAATGTCTTCACGGGAACTGAGAACGGCTATTAAGGTGTCACGGTTGAAGGATGAAAGGCGATCGCGTAATGCTTCAAATCCAGCTTGCGGATCTTCAAATAACTGCCGCACATCATGGGAAATCCCCTCATAATTTAATTCTGGACGGTCGAGAGAGTTCAGATAGTTGCGGATACGCTCAAAAATGCCCTCTATCATGTCTTGAATCCGGCGTTGAATCCCCCGTACCTGAGCCACAAATTGATCGCGTACATTAATAATATTATCGGCGATATTGGCAGCTTCTTCGTCTGTCAGGTCTTCGCGGATTTTCAACAAAGCAATAATCGTGGAACGGTCAAAATGTGAAAGGCGATCGCTCAAACTTTCCATCCCCACCTGTGGATCATGCAACAATAGCTGCATATCCCGTTTAATGGCTTCTGGGTTCAATTCTTCCTTGCCAGTATGCCGTAAATATTCCTGTAGGTAAGTTTGAAAGTTTTGTACTCTCTGTTGTGTACGAACAGCCAATCGGCGCGGAGTCCTAACAATATTCCTAATATTTGTTTGCACAGAATCAATGATTTGATTAACTTGTGCTTCCGACAAATCTTGACGCTGACTTAACAATTTTACCAAAGTATCTCGATCTACCTGGGATAATCTTCTGCGTAAAGCTACCATTCCCTGTCTAGGATGGGCAAATAATCTATTTAAATCTCGTTGTATGCCTTCAGGATTTAATTCTTCTTTACCCGTACTCCGCAGATAATCAGCAATAGTAGAAACCACAGAATCATATTGTTCTCTGGCTTTTTCTACTGCTATTTGTGGGGCATGACGAACACCGTGCCAACCTTCTTCTACCACATTAATAATTTGTTGAACTTGTACCTCATTTAAATCTTGACGTTGACTTAATAACTGTACCAAAGTATCATGGTCAAACCGAGAGATTCGCGCTTGAATTGCAGTTAATCCAGCTTGGGGGTCAGCTAACAAAGTCCTCAATTCCCCACGAATCGCATCAGGATTTAATTCTTCTCGGCCAGTATTTCGCAAATAGGACTCTAAATTTAACCATAGTGTTTCAGCTTGATACTGGGCTTGTCGAGCAATATTCAGAGTTTCCACCAACACGCGATCGCGCTGTAATTCCAATTGGTCTAAAATCGGATCTAACTCATTTTCCTGAATATCATGGCGTGTTAAGAGAATTTCCCCCATTTCTTCCCGGTTTAGTTGAGCGAGTCGGTGGGAAAGGGTTTGATAATCTGCATCTGGGTCAGCAATTAATGGTTTAAAATCTCTTTCAATTCCACTTGAGTTTAAATCTGCTTTCGGAGTTACTAATAAATAACTTTCTACCCGCCGTTGCAAATCTTGCACCATCTCCCTTTCTTCCTGCCCTGTCACCAATACCATAACTTCATCGCGCACAGCCACCAATTGATCAACTAATTGGTTGATTTGCTCTTGGGTAAATATGCCTTTTTGTTGTAGAATATTCACCAAATCGCTACGATTAATATTTTCCAATTCCCGCCGAATTGCCCCAGGATCAGCCGCCGGATCATAAATTACATCTCGAAATTCTTGGGTAACTCTCTCTCTACTCAGTTGCCAAGGATAGAGATTAAGTAGATAATTTTTGACATCAGCATGAATCGGACTAAAAGGTTTTTCAGTAACTTGTTCTGTAACTTTATCCCTTGCACTCGCCAAAGAATTCAGAATTTTCTCTACATCTAAATCTGACAAATCCGCCCGACCTAATACCACACCAGTTAATGCCGATATGGCTTGTTGTATAAAACCAGGCTTTTCTGCTGTAGTTTTGCTGCTGCGGACTTCAGCAATTAATTGATCTAGTTTATGATTCAATTCTTCAGTTCTGGTTTGTCCTGGAGGTAAAGATTGCAAATAGTTCACCAATTCATCTAAAGGTTTATTTGTCGCTGGACTGATAAACTGTTGCCAAACTTTATATAAAGTATCCGCAATGCGATTTACATCTCGCTTAGAAAGGTCACTCCGACTACTAACTAAATCTACAAATCTTTGACGGTCAACTTGTGTTAAATCGGGACTACTAGCTATAGCTTGAAATTGGGGTTCTTTCAATAAATTTTCAAACTCTGAGCGCACCCTAGCGATATCAATTTCTGGAGGACGTAGCTTTTCAATGTAGCTTTCGATATTTTCTCTAATAGCGTTGGGAGCGATCGCACTCCCTAATTGTCGCCGTACCGCTTGCGCTGTAGCCTCTGCTGTAGCCACCACTTGTTGATTAATCGCCTTCGCACCCAAAGCCGCCCCAGCCGTTCCTAAAATAGCCTGAAATCCTGCTGTTGCTGTATGAAATACAGAACCAATCAAAGAACCTAACGTAGTTGAACTAAACCACATCAGCAATAAAAAATAAGCCCCCCAAATCACTAAACCTAAAATTGCTCCTAATCTGGGATCTAAAATCAACAAACTTAACTTTACAGCTAAAAAACAAGCAATTAATAAGGCAAGTGTCACCGTTATTAAAGTCCATATCCCCAACCTTGTGCCAATTTTGCGAATTGTCCCCCCTAAATCCTCTCTATGTTCCACCATTGAAGAACGTCCTAAATAAGAAATTCCCGCCGCTATAGAAAGGTTAGTTAACACTAATTGAAACGCCAAAGCTAAAATCACCCCAGAAATTAAAGCCACAAAAAAGCGTGGACCTGATGTGACTACAGAAGCTTGAGCCGGTGTCACAGCCGCACCATTTACAGGAACTTGTGCCAGCCACAATAAAGGTTTATAGAGCGCTTGCATGATTTGTATTTCCTGTTTCTAAGTTTAAATTTGAGCAATTAAAATTTTCCTGTATCTCTGGCAATATTTAACCTTTTCCCAGAATCCAAGAATTAAGGTAATCAATTCATCTCCCCCAGGTGATAACATTGATCAAACGAGAGATAGAAGCTAATTATTTTATGATTATCACCTGATATTATTTTACTTAATCTGAAACTGGATGAAATTGGGAACTACCACAACTTTTAAAATAAAACTATTGTTTGCATAATTAATGAATTTGAAAGCTTATAGCTGATTTTCTATTAAAAATCTTATTCAAAAATTTTATTTTTTTTACCCGTATATCCTAACTAGTGTCATTAAAAAATAACAAATTGATGGCAATTGTAAAGATATTCTTTTACAATTGTTTACAAATGTTAACACCCTCCACAGATGGATTTGTTTACAATAATAAGTTTAAGATAATAATCCCCAAGAAGTGGCTATAGTTTGTACCTATAGACAGAAAGCATTATCATGTATCAAAGCTACATTAGGGTTAAGCACTAAATGATTCATAAAAAAAATGGAAACTCGTTCTTCTAGTGATTTACCCGCAGTTGCTACAGAATACAATGGTATAGACCGCAATGCCTTTCTGTTTGGTTGGACACCTCAAGCAGAACTTTGGAACGGTCGTTTAGCAATGATTGGATTTATCGCTTACTTACTTTGGGACTTAGCCAGCTACAGCGTCCTTAGAGATGTATTGCACATCGTGCGCTACTAAAAAATTGAAAATAAAAAACTTGTTGAAATAGTTAAAATATCTGGAGGGAAAAATGGAAACTCGCTCTTCTACAGATTTACCAGCAGTTGCTAAAGCTTACAATGGTGTAGACCGCAATGCTTTCATTTTTGGCTGGAATCCTCAAGCCGAATTATGGAACGGCCGCTTGGCAATGATTGGATTTCTCGCATATTTACTTTGGGATTTAGCAGGATTTAGTGTTTTGCGTGATGTACTACACTTCATTAGATATTAGTTAAACCCATTTCTTAAAAAATCACCCTTCTGATTAAGTAAGAGGGGTGATTTTCATCTTCATTGATTAGATGAAAAACCGAATCAATACATATAATGCCGATGCTACTAATTGTAAAAACATTATTGGCAGACCATAATAAAGAAAAGTTTTAAAACTAATTCGCTTACCATGCTGTTCGGCAATTCCTGCTGCCACAATATTAGATGAGGCACCAACTAACGTACCATTACCACCCAAAGTAGCCCCAAACATCATGGCATAAAACAAGGGTAAAACTTCTGGGGGAAACTGTCCTTGATAGTCAGCAGCTAAAACTTCAGTGGGTGCTAATCCCACATTGACAATATACTGTTTTAGCAAAGGTACCATAGCTACCACTAAAGGAATATTTGGCACAACACTAGATAATAGCCCCACTAAAAATAATAAAAATAGTGAGCCAATCAAAATATTTTTACCTAAAATTACTGCCAAAATTCCTGATAAATTTTTGATAACCCCTGTTTTATCTAACCCACCAATCAAGACAAAGGTACTCATAAAAAATATTAAGGTACTCCAATCTACATCTCGTAAGATATTATTAACTGAATCAATTCCACTGTGGTGAGCGAGGAGAAGGGCTAAAGCTGCTGCGAATAAAGCTACTGCCGCCGGTGAAATTTTAATTGGTAAAGATTCACCAATCACAAAAAATGTTAACATAAACACCATAATCAATGCACCCACAATTAAAGTCCGGGGGTGATTAATTTGGGGATGAGGTATTTCTTCTAAATTATCAATTTGAGTCTTCCAAATTTTGCGGAATAAAATGGGTAATGTCGCCATTACCATCACAATAGCTATTACTCCCCCTAAACTTAATTGTTTTAAATAATCAGTAAAGCTGATATTTACAGCGTCACCAACAATAAATGTGGCTGGATCTCCTACTAAAGTTAATAACCCAGCACTATTAGCCACAAATACCATCAAAATTAGTAATGGCACAAAATTAATCCCTATATCTTGCGCCATTGTTGGGATTAATGGAGCTAACAACATAACTGTAGTAGCATTGGGTAAAAATGCACAAATGGGAGTAACTAAAGCCACAATTCCCAGCAATAACCGCTTACCACTACCTTTAGCAAGGATAACAATTTGTGTAGCTAAATAATCAAAAATTTGTGTGGGTTTAAATGCTCGTACTAATACCATGACACCAAAAAATAAGCCCAGTGTGCCATGACTAACACCAATATAACTAACGGCTTCTTCTAAACTCATAATATTGGTAAACACTAATAATAATGCCCCTAAAAAAGCAGCAATAGTTAAGTGTACCCATTCGGTCATAATGAGAAAAATGACACTAAAAAATATGATTACGCTCAGGATAGCTTGCCAATTTTCCACAATTTATCCTCTGAAATATTACTATTAATATAGTAACAAAAAAGTCACCTAAAGTATAGGTGACTTTCAGTAGATTTAACTTTTAGTTAATAATAATTCTTAATCAAGATAACGAGGAATACCCAAGACAGTACAAGGGAAACTAGAACCTAGTTTGTCAATTAGGGGATGATCAGCAGAATGACATCCTAACAATAAAGCATCAGCCGATTCTAATTGCACTACTTTGTTCAATTCCTCACTAAGAGAACCAAACCGTAAATGAGATTTAAAAGTTTCCTGCCATTCTTGTGCTAAACTTTTTGCTTCCCACAACACTTGATCTGCTTCTTTGAAATCATTCACAGATTTTTCTGGCAGATGTAGTGATACTTCTTCTAATTTTGGTGGAGTTAATACTAATGTTCCTTTCCTTGATGGTTCATTAACTGAACATTCTAAAACTGGTGAATTTTTAGTAAATCTAAAAGTTTCTGAAGCTGGTCTAGGTTTTGTTTCTGTGACATATACAGCCTGTATTGTCACTTTAATATTAGTAGCTAAATGTGTTTGATGAGCAAGACAAAAAGCAATATCTAAGGCTGTATGACTTTTAGGAGAGGCATTGTAACCAACAATTAATTTGATGGAATTTTTTTCTGTAGCTCTTTTAGCAAATAATTTTTTTTGCTCTGGTAGCAATACCATTTGTTCAATTAGGTCATCTCGACCTACCATGCTTTGAAAACGCGCTAACATTGGCTTTATTTTCACAGCTTAAACTTCTCCCCATAATAATGAAAGGACAAACGAGAAGCAGGGCAGATGATTTTAGATTTTGAATTTTACATTACTGAAAAATGTGAAATCTCTAATCTAAAATTCCCATAGGAAACCCCAATTACAACTGGTATTACAGCCAAAGTTTGGGGGTTCCTTCCATTGCCGACGGAGTTAGCTGACGGGCTAAGACTGGAAGGTGTCTCTCTAATGATTAGCCCCTTATGTTGGTTCCCCCGTTTCAAATTTCAGCTTTCATTAATTTGAATTAGGCTACCCACTAACAAGATCATAATCTATTTTACTCTTCTGAAGTAAAATATCTATCCAAGAAATTTAGAGCATGATTGCGAAGTTCAAAATATAATTTCGAGTTTCGCATAGCCTGGCGATCGCGTGGACGACTAAAAGGCACTTCTAAAATTTCTCCAATATTGGCAGATGGTCCGTTAGTCATTAAAATGATGCGGTCGGACATATAAATTGCTTCATCTACATCATGAGTAATCATCATCACCGCTTGACGATGATTTTCCCAAATATCTAATACTTGATGTTGCAATTTACCACGAGTCAGAGCATCCAAAGCACCAAATGGTTCATCCATTAATAACATTTTTGGACGAATTGCTAAAGCTCTAGCAATTCCTACCCTTTGTTTCATGCCTCCAGAAATTTCATCAGGATACTTATCTGCCGCCGCCGTTAAGTTTACCATTGCCAAGTGTTCGTTCACAATGCTAATTTTTTCGGCTCGATTGGCATTTTTTAATACTTCATCTACTGCTAAACGAATATTTTCTCTGACAGTTAACCAAGGCAAAAGTGAATAATTCTGAAATACCATCATTCTATCTGCCCCTGGTTTACGAATTTCTCTACCCTCTAAACGGACTGATCCAGAAGTAGGCTTTTGAAAACCACCAATTATTTTTAATAATGTGGATTTACCACAACCAGAATGGCCAATTACGGAAATGTATTCATTTTCATGAATGGTTAAATTGACATTATCAAGAACAACAAAATTACCTTTGTCTGGTGATGGATAGGACTTAACTAAATTTTCAATTTCCAAAAAAGCATTGCTGTCTCTAGCTTGTGTATAATTATCTTGGGTTACTGTGGTATATTTCATCATTTAAACCTCCAAAAATTAATTACTATTTACACCAAAAATTGGCAGATTGTTCTAGGTAAATGAAGTACATAAGCTAATAATCAAGCCGGATAAAAAAGGAGTTTCAACTCTGTTCCCTGTTAAGAGTTCCCTGTTCCCTGCTATAAGACATGAAAAATTGAGTAGGAGCATTAACCCGAATTTCAAAACTGTTGAGGTATGTCACCGGATCACTAGGATCAAATCCTTTTCGATCTATAAATACTTCTGGAGGTTCAATTTTATAATCATCCTGTGGGCAGGTAATCCCCATTTCGGCGGCTATTTCTCGATATAAATCTGTTCTCCAAGCTTTTTTAGCTAATTCTTCGGCATTCTGGGGAAATTGTTTAATTTGTCCCCAGCGTACTGCTTGAGTCATTAACCAAATACTTTTGGATCTCCATAAAAATGTTGAATGTTCTTTGGGTTGTTGGGGAATGTTTTTTGGTAAATCAAAAAATATGGTTGTGTCTTCAGATGAAATAGTCCTATCTTGGCCATCAAAACCACCATAGTTATAACTACCAACAATCCCAGGAGCAGTATATTTAGTAATGGGTAAATTAGGTTTTTTTGGTTTTGCACCAGTAAAAGAACGTTCTGTTAGTAATTGAGCTACTTCTAAACGATTTTCTGGTTGACTGCAATACTGACAAGCTTCAATCATTGCTTTAACCAAAGAACGATAGGTTTTAGGATAATTGATAATAAAAGATTCCATCACAGCTAATAATCTGTCTGGGTGTCCTAACCAAATTTCTTTACCTTGGGCAAAGGTAAAACCAATACTTTCATTGCCAGTAATGGCTCTGGTGTTCCACGGTTCTGCTACCATGTAAGCTTGCATAGCTCCCAAACGCATATTTGTTACCATTTGCGGAGGGGGGGTAATCATCACCCGAAACTCCTTTAAAGGGTCAATACCAGCCGCAGCTGCTAAGTAGCGGACAAAGTATTCATAAATTGCGGAACTCAACACTACAGCCCAAACTCTGCGTTCTGGGGGTTGTTTGTGAAAATAGGCGCGAAAATCTTGACCAAAAGCTGCTAATGCACCATCACCATATTTTTGCTGATATTCATACCAAGGGCGCAAACCAAAGTCCCACATATCCCGATTCATGGTGATGGCGTTACCATGTTGATGAATTACCATTGCAGCACATAGGGGTGCTTGACGAGCGCCTTCTGCACCAATTCTAGCGTTAGTTACGGCACCAGATACTACAGGGGCAGCATCCAAACGCCCGAAAATTAACCCATCACGGGAGTTAGCCCAACTTGCTTCCCGGTTGAGTTTGACATTTAAGCCATATTTGCGAAACAGACCTTTTTGCCAAGCGATCGCAAATGGCGCACAATCATTTACAGGTACATAACCTATAGTCAGATCAGGTTTCTCCAAATCTTGGGATCTAACTACCGGTTCTACTGCTAAAGCCTCTTCCGTTAACCCCGCATTTCTGGAAATAGCACAAGATGATAATGCTATTCCTGCCGTTGCTGCACCTACACTTTGCAGAAATTCTCTTCTTGTCCAAATATTTTTAGTCATTAGTTATTAGTTATTAGTCATTAGTCATTAGAAAAAGGAAAGAAAATTTGTCTACTTTCCCTTTCTGTATACAGTCAATCTGTTCCGCTAACTAGCAACAAATTAGTTTCATGTTGGGTTATCTTTCCCCAAATATTTTTGTTTCCAAATTTTTGTTCTATTTATTAGTATTAGGCCGATGGGTGACAAACTCTTGTAATTTACCCATACCATAATCTAAAACTAACCCAGTCACACCAATCACAAACACAGCAAGAAATACAGAACTCAGATTTAATCTACTCCATTCATCCCACACAAAAAAGCCAATTCCGATTCCACCAGTGAGCATTTCTACAGCTACAATTACCAACCAAGCAATTCCTAAACTAATTCGCAACCCAGTAAAAATATAGGGCAAACTAGCAGGTAAAATGATTTTGCTAATTTGTCTCCATCGGGGCATCTCTAACACCAAAGCCACATCTAGATAATCTTTAGGAACACTAGCAACTCCCAAGGCAGTATTAATAATTGTTGGCCACAGGGAAGTGATAAAAATTACGAAAATGGCTGAAGGATCGGCCAAATTGAAAATAGCTAAAGATATCGGCAACCAAGCTAGAGGTGAAACAGGTTTCAATATTTGAATAATCGGATTAAAAGCCAGCATTGCAGGTCTAGACATTCCGATTAAAAACCCCAAAGGTATGGCTACTAATGCTCCTAATCCAAAACCTAGCAAGACTCGATGTAAACTAGCTAATAATAACCAACCAATGCCTAAATCACCTGGACCACCTACATAAAAAGGGTGGAAAATATAGTTTAAGTTTGCAATTAATGCTTCTGATGGTGTAGGCATTAATTCATGATTGAATAAAGCCACTATCCACCACAAAAGAATTATCCCTAAAAATCCTAATGTCGGCAATAAAACAACATCTTGAAAAATTACAGGTTTGGCTTTTCTCCAAGCAACCTGTCCTACAACTGCAACCGCAGCTAGATTTAGTTGTAATATCATTAATTTAACCTCAACAGAGTTAAGTGCAGATACAAAAAACTGTGCAGTACCAGCCTTGGACACTGATGAGATCAAAAATAATCAAATTAATCAAATTAAATTATTTTGTCTCTTCAGTCTCCTCTCAATGCCTACGAAGTTAGCTGACGGGCTAGGGTTGAGAGATACCCTTCTCTAAAGAGTGTCAAGCGAAAGATTCGTTAATCTTCGTTTTTCACCCTTTTGCTACGAGATACGCCCCAAAGTGTGGTTCCTCCGTTCCTTTGGTGCTGATTGAAAACCGTTGGATTAGGCTGACATATTTATTATTCGCTTTGACTCATAATTATAGCAAGGATACTGAATATTGACAACCCCTTTCTAGAATTTGAATTAAGCTCCGTAAAGTTATAACAGAAATCTAAGCTAGACGCAATAAGTTTACAATATTTAAAATTTTTAATTTCAACTTATAGTGCTGTGACTAAACACACATCTAATGTGAAATGAGGGATCTACATTATTTGATTAAGCTATGGAATAGATAAACTAGATATATAAACGACATGATTTATTCACTTCCTACCAAATTTTAAAAAACATGGATTTTGGTCAATTATTGGCAAATAAGACTGATATTATTGTTGAGCAATGGATAGCGGCAGTTTGTGAAGATCGGCGCATTAAAAGTTCTGATCTTTTATCTTCAACGGCTATTAAAAATCATATTCCTGTTATCTTACACGCTATGGTTAGTGTGCTTTCTCAAACACAGGATAATGATATAAAATCAATCATTAATGCTAGTTGGGAACATGACAAAGTTCGAGCTAGACAAAGTTTTAACCCTGTGGAAGTTGTCAGGGAATATCATCAGTTAAGAATGGTAATATTTGAAACGATAGAGGCAAGCTTACTAGAGGAAACCCCTAAGAACATTGTTCGGTACTGGCAGTTAATTGATACGGTAATTGATGAGGCGATCGCACACTGTTTTCATAACTATATGAATGAGCGTTTAACCGAGGTACAAAGTTTACAATCTGCACTTCAATTGCATAATCAAGAATTGACACGATTGATTGATTCTCATCATGAACAAGTATCTCAATTAGCCCATGACTTAAAACGTCCTTTAACCTCAATTATTGGTTATTCTGATTTATTTTTGCGTCAACAAAAAAAACAAGAAACCAATCCAGCTAATTTTGAACACATTGAAAGGGTATTACGTAATGGTAGATTTTTACTGAAAATTATCAATAACTTACTGGACATTTCTCGGTGTGAAACAGGACGGGTAAAGTTAGAATTAGTTCCTATAAATATCTGTGAATTAATTGAGAATACCTGTCAAGTTTTACAACCTTTAGCAACTGCAAAAAATCTTCCCATTTTCATAGATTGTACTAATGCACCCCAACAAGTAATTACAGATGCTTTAAAGATGCGGCAAATTGTTACTAATCTGATTAATAATGCCATTCGCTACACAGAATCAGGCATAATTAATATAATATCTCAGATCAGAGACAATAACACTTGGGAAATTATTGTTTCGGATACAGGTATTGGTATTACACTAGAAGACCAACAAGGAATTTTTCAGCCTTTTTATCATCCCAATCGTCAAAAAGCCCAGCTTCCCGATAGTACAGGTTTAGGTTTAGCTTTAGTTTCCCGTTTAGTAAAACTCCTCCAAGGAGAAATTAAAGTTAATTCTCAAGTTGATCTTGGTTCTACTTTTACGGTGATTTTTCCTTTGCAGATGGAAATTAAGTAATTGTAAAAATTAGGGTTTAGTGCTACTAAACCCTTACAAAAAATTCATGATGATCGGAATTTTTATAAATTGGTATTAACGCTATCTACAAAGTTTTCATACTTACAAAAATCCTTCCTTTTCAAAATTAGATAATGCGTCTTCAGCTGCCGCTTTTTCTGCTTCTTTTTTATTGCGACCTCTACCTGTTCCGCATTCTTTTCCATCTACAAATACCCTCGCTACAAATACAGGTGCATGAGATGGCCCACCGATGTGCTCTGTAATATATTTGGGGGGTTCTATGGTAATGTGACGTTGTACCCATTCCTGTAGACGGTTTTTTGAATCTACATTAGAACGAACTTCGACAATGTGTTCCGAAACAGAATCAAATAATGGTTCAACAATTTCTCGCACGGCTTCAACATTGCAATTATTATCTAAATAATATGCACCAATAACAGCTTCAAAGGTGCTGCTGAGTAAATTGGGATTTTGATAACCTCCATCTAAAATTGCCCCTCTTCCCAACCGCATCCGTAAATCTAAACCAACCTCAAGCGCAAATCTTGCTAATTGTTTTTCATCAACTAATGCGGAACGCCGACGAGTTAGTTCATCTTCTTCTTTTTCTGGATAATGCTGATAAAGATACTCACCACTTAAAAAATTGAGAATTGCATCTCCTAAAAATTCCAAGCGCTCATTATGTTCTCTTTCTCCAGGATGTTCATTAATATAGGAACGATGAGTTAGTGCTTGACGGAGGAGTTTTTCATCTTTAAATTTTAAAATTTCGTGCATTTCAATTTCTCTCCTTTTCAATTCATTTTAAGGTAAAAGTGGGCAAGATGCCCACACTACAAGATAAAATTTGACAAGCTTTAATGGTTGGTTAGTAACAACTACCTTGACTCCAACCAGGAGGAAAAAGACTATTTCCCCGTTTACGGTTGCAAGTTAAACAAGCAAGTCTTAAATTTTCTAAAGAATTAGAACCTCTTCGACTTTTAGGAATGAGATGTTCTATGGTTAGTTCATTTTTTGGTAAACATTGACCACACCAAAAACAGTAACAACCGTACAACTTTATAAGTTGTTGTTTTTTTATGCGTTTTTGTTTGCAATTCATTGTTTTTTCCTTGTTACAATTTTTTTGTAACAGCTTTGGAAAATCACAATAAGCGTTTAGCAACGAGTTAATATTTACATAAACTCACCACCAAATACCTTTTTAAATGGTGGTTAGTTGAGTTTCGGGGTCGCACTCGCAACAGCTTTAAACTCTTATCTGAACGTAAGATTTAGTAATTGTACACCTACGGGGTTAGATGCCTAAGTAAAAGCATTAACTACTAATTAATACTTCTACTTAAACAGCTAAACCGATAAATATACAAAAGCTACGCCCTACGCTTAGGTAAGAATAAAAAGCTGCTACAGGTGCGACCACTATCAACGGGTCTATGCTGTGCTTGATGCTTTTTTATGATTAGCTTTTTGCTGTATGCAAGCTAATATAAATCAAGAATTTAAGTAATGTCAATACCTTACAGATGAAATTTTTACTTTTTAAACTGGGAATATTTAAAACTTTGGTGGAAAGACTAGACTTAAATCAAGTCGCAATTCTGGGAAACAAGGTAAGGTGAGGGTTTGAGTAGGTAAGATAATTTGCTTGTGGAGATAGCCAAATTTACTTGGCTGTGTTTGTGTGGGTTGGCTGTAAGCTTCTAAGTAATTATCTAGTAAATTAAAAATCCAATAATCAGTAATTCCCGCTTGTGCGTAAAGAGGGAGTTTTACTTTTTGGTGGTAATCTAGGGAATAATCGGCAA
This sequence comes from Nostocaceae cyanobacterium, assembly GCA_035299225.1. Classification (GTDB taxonomy): domain Bacteria; phylum Cyanobacteriota; class Cyanobacteriia; order Cyanobacteriales; family Nostocaceae; genus DATGXB01. The sequence goes on from DATGXB010000279.1 coordinate 57,984, forward strand.
CTTCAATTAATAATAATACATCTGTAGGTGTGGGGTGAGATAAGTAATAGTCATCATCTCTATTTTTCAAAATGGCGAAATCTGGTTCTGGTTCGCTGTTGGGTGGGATGGTAATAGGTGAGTGTGTTTGTAAAATGGCTTTTTCACCTATCAGTGCGGGAAACTCTCGCAGTAATTTCCGTAAACAAGTAGCATGAGGTCTGCTTTGGGGTGAACTTTCTATAATTTCACCTTGAATTAATTCTAGGCGATCGCTCGCACCAAAAAAAACCCAGTTCAATCAGTTGGTGATATTCAGCCAGAGTAAAGCGTTTAGCCTGTATCATTCTCCTCCTCCCTGCCTCTATTCTAAATATGCCAGAAATTGATATGCTAGGAATTGAGAGCTATTAAGGAAAAAATGCCTGCGCCTACTATTACCCCAACAATTACAACTTTTCCTCTGACTGCTGTAGTCGGTCAAGAAGCGATTAAGTTAGCTTTGCTGTTAGCGGCGGTAGATCCGGGTTTGGGGGGTGTGGTAATTGCAGGTCGTCGCGGTACGGCTAAATCTGTAATGGCGCGTGCTATTCACGCTTTGTTACCACCGATTGAAGTTGTCAAGGATTCGATTAGCAATTGTAACCCCAACAACCCAGAAGAATGGGATGATGATCTGTTATCCCGCAACCCAGAAAATATAGAAACTGAAATTATCCCCGCACCATTTCTTCAAATTCCCTTGGGTGTGACAGAAGACAGGCTTTTAGGTTCTGTGGATGTGGAACAGTCGGTAAAACAAGGGGATACGGTGTTTCAGCCGGGTTTGCTGGCTACGGCACACCGGGGGGTGTTATATGTAGATGAAATAAATTTATTAGATGACCAAATCAGTAACCAACTGTTAACGGTTTTGTCGGAGGGACGAAACCAAATTGAACGGGAGGGAATAAGTTTTCAACATCCCTGTAAACCTTTATTTATCGCTACATATAACCCGGAAGAAGGGCCACTGAGAGAACATTTATTAGATAGAATTGCGATCGCTCTTTCTGCTGATGGTGTTCTGGGTTTAGATCAAAGAGTTAGCGCGGTGGAAGCGGCGATCGCTTATTCTAAATCTCCGGCTGATTTTATCCAACAGTACAGCGAAGACATTGACGGACTCAAAACCCAAATTCTCCTCGCACGGGAATGGTTAAAAGATGTCGTCATCACCAAAGAACAAATTACCTATTTAGTCAATGAAGCCATTCGCGGAGGTGTGGAAGGACATCGCGCAGAATTATTTGCGGTACGGGTAGCCAAAGCGGCTGCATCCTTAGATGGACGTACCACCGTTAACGCCGAAGACTTAAAACGGGCGGTAGAATTGGTAATTGTTCCCAGAACTACCATCGTCCAAACTCCTCCACCGGAACAACCACCCCCACCCCCACCACCGCCGGAAAGTCAAGATAACTCCGAACAGGAACAAGAGGAAGAAGAAGAAGATAACCAAGAAGAACAACAGGAAGAACAAGAACAGCAAGAACCCCCCAGCATCCCGGAAGAGTTTATTTTTGACCCGGAAGGGGTAATTCTTGACCCGGAAGTGTTATATTTTGCACAAACCACCAAACGTCAAGGTAAATCTGGCAGTCGGAGTTTAATCTTCTCAGAAGACCGGGGACGCTACATTAAGCCAATGTTACCCAAAGGCAAAGTGAAAAGAATTGCCGTAGATGCCACATTGAGAGCCGCCGCGCCGTATCAAAAAGCACGCCGAGCCAGACACCCAGAGAAGAAGGTGATAGTTGAACAGTCTGATATGCGGACTAAACGCTTAGTGCGGAAAGCCGGTGCTTTAGTGGTGTTTGTGGTTGATGCTTCTGGCTCGATGGCTTTAAATCGGATGCAGTCCGCCAAAGGTGCAGTAATGCAGCTACTAACAGAAGCATATCAAAATCGGGATCAAGTGGCTTTGATTCCTTTCCGGGGAGAACAGGCTGAGGTGTTGTTACCTCCTACCCGTTCGATTGCTTTAGCCAGAAATAGGTTAGAAAGATTACCTTGTGGTGGTGGTTCACCTTTAGCACATGGTTTAACTCAAGCCGCCAGAATTGGGACAAATGCTCAAATGAGTGGAGATGTTGGGCAAGTTGTCATCGTGGCAATTACTGATGGTCGTGGTAATATTCCTTTGGCTCGTTCCTTGGGTGAACCAATGGAAGCTGGAGAAAAACCAGATATTAAAGGCGAGTTATTGGATATTGCGGGTAGAATTAGAGCAGCAGGAATGCAGTTATTAGTGATTGATACAGAAAGTAAATTTGTATCAACTGGTTTTGCTAAAGAACTAGCACAAACCGCAGGAGGTAAGTATTATCATTTACCCAAGGCTACTGATAAGGCTATTGCGGCCATGACCAAAGGTGCGATCGCTGATCTAAAATCGAGATAATCGTGAAACCTATCCGTAAATTAGGTTAATCAGCCAATTTATGGATAGGTATATTTGTGTAGATATATCAATAATTGTGGAGAATTTAGTCACTGCAACTTGTAAGTTAATTAAAATCGAGAGTATTTATATTAATGATGTACTGAATCAAGAAATACGAACAAAACAAGGAATGGAGGTAGGATTAAAATTTAATATTGATGCCAGGAAAGATTTACAGTTATATCAATTAAACTTTTATCCAAAATGAATAAACAATTGTATAACTCACCATTTCATCAATTTCAACCTACCTCTATCAGAACTTTAGCACTTAGCACCCAAAACTCTAGAATCAGATGTTGGTTGTAAATAGCCAACTAATTCATTAATACCTTTTTGTAAATATCTTGTCACGGTCATCGGACTAGTGCCTATTTTCTTGGCTGCATCCTTACGAGAAAATTCTTTTAAAAAGACTAATTCTACTGCAATACGGGGCTTATCATCTAACATATTAATAGCCCCTTCTAACTGTTGCCGTTCTTCCTCTTGTTGCTGAAGTGTGGTTGAACGGGGACAGGGAAGCACCTCACCTAATGTTAATTGACAGTCAACATAATGAACAGCAGTCGCATCTAAACTGAGAGGCATTCGGTTTTGCGCGGCTAGTTTGGTTTCTTGCCACTCTTGTGTAGAGATATGCAGTTTATTGGCAATTTCCGCATCTTTGGGAGGACGACCTAAAGATATTGCTAGTTCTTTGCGAATTTTTTGCCCCTCGTTATACAGTTCTTGCCAACGTCGGGGGATCTTTAATAGACTACTGCGATCGCGCAAAAAATGCAGCATCTCACCCCGAATATAGGGCACTGCAAAGGAACTAAAAGCATAACCTTGGGTGGGGTCAAAACGTTCAATAGCTCGAATTAAACCAAAGTAACCGATTTGTTCTAAATCTTCATAAGGCTCATGACATTGATGGCTGAATTTATGAGCCATTTTCCTGACTAAGCCCTTGTGGATTTGTACAAGTTGATTACGAAGTTTAATAGAAGGATTTTGGTGGTATAAGTGTAATAGCTCTATACCATCAGATCGCACAGAGGACTCACTTGCTGCCATAGAAATTCCCTTTAGTAACTGCTCATAAAACTTAGACAAATTGTTCACATTTGAACAACTGAGTTTACTTCCTGTTTTATCCAAGGTAGTTGGCTACTTCTTGTCCACAGGCTTAACTTCCGGTCGAGCCAACCGTAGATGATACCTGCTCAGAAGAGATGCGGTTGGATCTACTTTCTTCTAAGCTGTCATTATTTTCCCTAGTCACACAGGAATAAGCCATCGTCGTTTTACTGAACTTAAGAGAGGGATCAGTGCGTAAATAAGTAATAACACGCAGGTTTTTACTTCCTTATATGTTTTATGTTTTTTTAATTTAATCTACAGGATTTTAACTTTAGCATCATTTTTTATTTTGTAATAAACTGAAGCTATGATAACGTAATAATACTTAATCAACTCGCCGAAATTTGTGAATGAAAGTAAAATCTAAGTTCAATAGTGAATGAGCAGCAAAAATCAAGAGGGGTATTTTTGTAAAATAGCGATCGCTGTCCTAAATAATATCACTGTTGAATTACTGTGTTCACCTATCCAATAGCAGGCAAATTAGCATTAAAAACAATTGCATCCTAGAATATTCTCGGAATTAAATGTATTATTTAAGGCTAAAACATTATAATTGGAAGCTTGATCAGATTTAGAACCATAGGAAAATGATTTTCAGCATTTACCGCGACTCAGCAAAATTTCACCAACTGCCGCTAAAATCTAAAATAGATACACAATCAACAAATTATCTCAACGAATCTCATCTGCTTACAGCCTGAGCAAGCAACTATGGAAGTTCTAGAACTCAAACGCGAAATCGAATTGTTGTCTGGCCGCCTGGGTAAAACCCAGGACTATCTTTGACGTACCCGCACTAACAGCCAAAATTCAAGACCTGGAACAAGTTTCCGCACAACCGGAATTTTGGGACGACCAAACCCAGGCACAAACAACCCTACAAGAACTCAACGACCTCAAAGCCCATCTCGAACAGTATTATTGCTGGCAGGCTAGTCTAGAAGACACTAAAGCAGTCATTGAGTTATTAGAGTTAGAAACCGACGAAGCCTTGTTGGCAGAAGCGGAATCTACTGTTAATAAACTTAATCAGGATCTTGATCAATGGGAATTACAGCAACTCCTTTCTGGGCCTTATGATAGCCAAGGGGCTGTATTGACAATTAATGCCGGTGCTGGTGGTACGGATGCTCAAGACTGGGCTTTTATGCTCATGCGAATGTATACCCGTTGGGCTGAAGCTCATAATTATAAAGTGACTTTAGCAGAAGAATCTGAAGGTGATGAAGCCGGAATTAAATCAGCCACCTTGGAAATTACCGGACGCTATGCTTATGGTTACTTACGTTCCGAAACCGGCACCCATCGCTTAGTGAGAATTTCCCCTTTTAATGCTAATGGTAAGCGCCAAACTAGCTTTGCTGGGGTGGAAGTTATGCCACAACTAGATCATTCTGTACAACTAGAAATCCCCGAAAAAGATTTAGATATTAGTACATCTAGGTCTGGCGGTAAAGGTGGGCAGAATGTGAACAAAGTAGAAACCGCAGTGAGGATAGTACACATTCCCACTGGGATTGCGGTACGGTGTACAGAAGAGCGATCGCAACTGCAAAATAAAGAAAAAGCCCTCGCTCGTCTCAAAGCCAAGCTGTTAGTCATTGCCCAAGAACAACGCGCCAAAGAAATCGCCGAAATTCGTGGCGATATGGTAGAAGCTTCTTGGGGTAATCAAATCCGTAACTATGTTTTTCATCCCTATCAAATGGTGAAAGATTTACGTACAAACACCGAAACTAATACTATTACTGATGTGATGAACGGCGATTTAGATATGTTTATTCAAGCCTATCTCCGCCAGGAAAACCAAATTGTAGATGATAGTCATTAGTTTGGAGGCAGGAGGCAGAAGGCAGGAGGCAGAAGGCAGAAGGCAGGAGGCAGGAGGAATAAATAATAACTTCTTCATCTTCCTCATCTTCACTCCGTACCTAATAAGTAGTCCAGCAGAATTAATTACACAATGTCATACCCAGCACTCAGCACTCAGCACCCCGCACCCGGCTACAGGTAGGAAATTAATTTTGCACAACTGCTTATTGTACAATTTGGCAATTTTTACTGAGGTAAGGTGTTAAAGTGATAAAAGAAGATTCTCATCAAATAGATTATGAGTGACTCCCCTTCTAAAGAAAATCAGCCTAGCTATGTTAAACTAGCCATGCGGAACATGGTTAGAAAAGGTGGCACTTCTTTAAAACATTTTGCCCTCACCACCTTCGGACTGTTAGCAGTCCTAGTGGGTTTGGCTTACCTAACCCGTTAAATGAGGGATTTTGTGCCTCCACAAGTTGAATTATACGTAGAAAACACCGTAGATACAGGGGAAAACCCACCACCCATTTCTGAGCAAACTTGGCTAACCTGGTTTCAGCAATGGCTAGAAATTCTTACCCCCGATCTTCCCACCGCTTCAAGTTATGAAATAGCATTGCGCTTAACTAACGATACAGAAATTCAAGCGTTAAATGCACAGTATCGTCAACAAAATAAACCCACAGATGTATTAGCCTTTGCTGCCCTAGAAGCAGATTTACCGCAAAGTGAAGAAATGTTGGCAAGTTTACCTTTGTACTTAGGTGATATAATAGTATCTGTAGATACAGCCCAACGCCAAGCAAATCAACAAAGTCATGATTTATTGACAGAATTAGCTTGGTTGACTGCTCATGGTTTGTTGCATCTTCTAGGCTGGGATCATCCTGATGAAGAAAGTTTAGTGCAAATGTTAAAACAGCAAAAAATCTTACTTGAAAGTATTGGTATAAATATTGACTTTGAGTAACAACTGCAAATTTTTGACCTGCCTCTTATAATACTTACAATTACTACAAAAGCGATCGCTGAAAGCGGGCGTTTCGCCATCGCCTACGGCGGGCGTTTCCCTACGGGACGCTACGCGATCGCCATCCCCTATTTATCGGCCAAGGTAAAGCTAACTAAAATTGACATACTCCCCGCCCTAAAAGTGCGGAGATTCTGGGTTCAAACAACAGTTGCAGTTTCATACCGTCTTACACTATCTCGCCCGACAGACAATGCCCTGCCTGTTTCCGCTACTATATCAAAAAGCCGTCCTCAAAGGATGGGGGTTTTAAACCCAATTTTTTGGTAAATTTATGTGTTCACTTGGCGTTTACTTGACTACACTTAAAAGTTAGTAATTGCCTTGCTCTCTTGAGAAAAAGTATTGATATTACTATGAAGTTAACCTGGAAGCAGTTAGCCGTGTATCTGTTTTTAGTGGCGATGGGTGGTGGTGCAGGTTTATTAGGTAGTCGCTATCTCTCACCACAAAATTCTTCATTTCGACAATTAACAAATGTTACAGCATCTTTGCCGCCAGAGTCTGTATTGAATAGTCCTGAAACTGGTTTAGTTCCTAATCCTTCGGGAGATAATGTTAATTTTATTGCTCTAGCCGTACAGAAAGTTGGACCCACTGTAGTGAGAATTAACGCTACTCGAAAAGTGGCTAATCCTATTTCTGATGCTTTAAAAAATCCCTTGTTTCGCGGTTTTTTCGGGGAAGATGAAGAACCTATTCCCCAAGAAAGAATTGAACGTGGTACAGGTTCAGGTTTTATTTTAAGCGCGGATGGACAAATATTAACTAATGCTCATGTAGTAGCGGATACAGATACAGTCCAAGTTACTCTCAAAGATGGGCGGACTTTTGAGGGTAAGGTGGTGGGAGTGGATACTATAACAGATGTGGCAGTTGTGAAAATTCCGGCTGAGAATTTACCCCAGGTAAAATTAGGTAATTCCCAAAATTTAATTCCCGGACAGTGGGCGATCGCTATTGGAAATCCTCTAGGTTTGGATAATACTGTAACTATTGGTATTATTAGTGCCACAGACCGCACTAGCGCTCAAGTTGGCGTTCCTGACAAACGAGTTAGCTTTATTCAAACTGATGCAGCCATCAATCCTGGTAATTCCGGTGGCCCTTTATTAAATGCTCAAGGAGAAGTAATTGGCGTTAATACTGCCATTCGCGCCGATGCTCAAGGATTGGGTTTTGCTATTCCTATTGAAACTGCTGCCCGTGTAGCCAATGAATTATTTACTGAAGGCAAAGCAAATCATCCCTTCTTAGGTATTGAAATGGCAGACCTTTCACCCGCTAGGAAAGGACAGATTAATCAAGAATACCAGCTGAAAATTCAACAAGATGTAGGCATAGTCATTAAAAGAGTTTGGGAGGATTCACCAGCCCAGCAGGCCGGACTGTTACCAGGAGATTTGATTGAAAAAATCAACGGTAAACCCGTGAAAATCGCCGCCCAAGTCCAAAAACTGGTTGATTCCAGTAGAGTTGGCGACACCCTAGAAATTCAAATTAACCGCAATGGAAAAACACAAACCTTCAAAGTGCAGCCAGGAAGTTATCCCCGGAAAAAATAGTCCATAGCTTCAGGAAGCAGGGAGTAGGGGGCAGGGGGCAGGGGGCAGGAGGCAAGAGGCAGGAGGCAGGGGGCAGGAGGAATGTAAAATTACTTCCTCTGAATTTTTGAATTTCTCCGCTTTCTTCATCATCTTTCCCTGTTATTTCTGCCAAACTGCAATAGTTTTAGGTGGTAGAGACACACTGAAATATAGTGCCTCTACTATGACTATTGGTTAGATAAATGCTCTAACTGCATCCTTTGTTCCATTTGGCGCAGGAAATAACCTGTCATCATCGCCGATGCCAACAAGCCTGCGAGATTGTCCCGATCTGTAGTAATTTGCACGTTAAAGTGTTCCGACGGGAGCATCCCCACTAGCCCTTGGACATTTTGGGAAATAATTTGCTTAATTTCCGGGCTAACAGACTGAGCGACACGGGCTAAGACTTCAGGAGACTGATGCTGCAAGTATTTTAGTAACTGATTGTGATTTTCCTCAGAGTGGTCATTCAGAAGTTGGTTAGGGTGTTCCTCAGAATCGTCATGCAGAAAGTTAGGATCAAACACCATTGGCAATTTTTTTTAGCTTAGTTGCTAATTCTACTCTAAACCATAGTACAAGGCTAACGCATTTTTTTCCGGGATTGATTTAAGGAGGCAGGAGGCAGGGGGCAGGAGGCAGGGGGCAGGGGGGAATTAATTCTTTTTACTCAGCACTCAGCACTCAGCACTCAGCACTCAGCACTCCTCATCTCCCTTCGCTTTGCATTTATAACTCTAGTTCTAGCTGTTGTTCTGGTTCGTTGCTGGGTAGATTTTTGGGCATTTGGTCAATTTGCATTTGCTCTATCTGAAAATATTGGTAAAATTTGGGGGTGATTTGTAAGGCGTAGGAACGAGAATCATTGTCTCGGCGTTTTTTGACAAAACCTTGTTCTACTAATTCTTGGACGTGTTGATAAGCGCCAGAACCCCGCAAGTTGATTAAGTCACTTTGTTTGATGGGGTTGTTGAGAGCGATCGCTGCTAAAGTTCTTAAAGCGCCTACACCTAACTCTACAGGAATCAAAGTTTGTACCAAGTCCTGAAAAGCTGGTCGCAATTGTAAACTATAACCGGCTGGTGTTTCGACAATTTCTAGGGCACTATCTCGTCGGGAATAGCTGTCCATGAGTTCAATTACGCCTTCTTCAGCTGTGTGGCGATCGCAAGCTGCATATTCGGCAATCTCACTAATAGTTAAGGGCTTACCTTTTAAATAAAGAATGGCTTCAATCTTGGTGGCTGTCGCTACTATAGTCATCGGGCAATTGCAAATCGGACTGATGGTGGCTTCTGGCATTGGATAAGCAGCCATTAGCCATGATTAATTAGTGCTGGTTCAAATTTCTTTGATCAAGAATAAATTCAGCGATCGCTAAATCTTGGGGAGTGGTAACTTTTAAATTTGTCTCTTCTCCAGGTACTATTCGCACAGGAATACCGCATTTTTCTAATAAAGCTGCATCATCAGTGACTTCCCAACCTTCATGTACCCCTTGATCATGACATTGTTTTAACAACTTTACATCAAATCCTTGGGGAGTTTGTGCTGCCCAAAGTTGTTGTCGGTCGGGTGTACTTTGAATTATGCCATTTTCATCCACGACTTTAATTGTATCTTTGACTGGAACAGCAGCAATTAAACCTGGACAATGGCGAATGGCTTCAGCACAAGCATTAAATAAATTAGGTGTGATTAAACAACGCGCCCCATCATGAATTAAAACTTGCTCTGCGGCTGCGGGTAGTGCCTGTAGTCCATTGTACACCGATTCTTGACGAGTCGAGCCACCAGCAATTAATTCTACAGGTTTGGTTAATTTTAAATTAGCTATAATTGCTTTCAGGTCAGGCCAATCCATAGGCTGGGAAATCACACCAATCCAACTGATAGCACTGGCCTGTTGTGCAGCTAATAAAGTCCAAGCGATAATCGGTTGCGATCGCACTTGTAACAAAAGTTTATTTCGATTAGCTCCCATTCTTTTACCACTTCCAGCCGCCGGAATCAATAAATACACTCTAATTTTCCTCCAATTTACAAGTTATTAGGCAATAGGGAACAGGGAACAGGGAACAGGGAACAGGCAATAGGCAATAGGCGATAGGCAATAGTCAATAGGCAACAGGCAACAACAATATTTCTATCATTCTTCTTTCCCCTCTGCCCCTCTGCCCCCTTGCCCC
>DATGXB010000280.1:0-6475 GCA_035299225.1 Nostocaceae cyanobacterium
GAGATTCTGGGTTCAAACAACAGTTGCAGTTTCATACCGTCTTACACTATCTCGCCCGACAGACAATGCCCTGCCTGTTTCCACTACTCTATCAAAAAGCCGTCCTCAAAGGACGGGGCTTTAAACCCAATTTTTTGGTAATGTCTTTCTCCTCTTCCCAAATCCTACCACTCCACAGCCCACACTCTTCTAGACCTGTATAGGAAAATTTGGCTAATGACACCAGATACCTTGAGCACTCAAGAAAAAATTTCCTTGGACGGCAGAACTTTTATTCCCGTAGAACAATCACCAATTCCAGAATGGCCTTGTGTTGTCACAGAAAGGCCACAGCCTACTCTAACGGTAAAAGATGATGATTTATTTTTGGTAACAGATACGATTGGGAACATTTCCGGTTGTTCCTTACATGAAGGGAATCCTAGCTTGGGGTTGTTTTGCTGTGATACGCGGTTTTTAAGTCGCTTAGAATTACAAATTGATGGGCGATCGCCTGTGCTGTTGAGTAGCACTGCTGATAAGGGTTTCGCTTTATCTGTATTATGTACTAATCCCCGGATTGATGAACGCCTCAATGCGGATACTGTAGGCATTCGGCGGGAAATAGTCCTCAATGGGGCATTTTTTGAAGAAATAGAAGTTTCTAACTATAGCACCACTAGTATTAGTTTTGAACTAAGTTTAAGTTTTGATACGGATTTTGCGGATTTATTCGAGGTGCGGGGTTTTTATCGGGGAAACAGAGGTCAACTTTTACGGTTGGTAGAACCTAGCCAAGATGAGAAAAACCTAGTTGATGGGGTCGGGACTTTACCCTATCAGCACCAGCGCCAAGAATCTATCACTATGGCTTATTTGGGGTTAGATGGTTCAGTGATGGAATCTCGCATTCAGTTCCAACACCGTCAACCAGATGATTTAAAAGGTTATACGGCGATTTGGCGGCTAGAGTTAGCTTCTCATCAAACTTTGAAGCTGGGTTATCGGTTAAATATGTTGACCAATAATCAGCAGAGTTCTAGTGTCGGTGCGGCGTTAACTTTGGTACAAGCTAAAGCAGCAGAATTACTAGAAGAGGAAAATTGGGTTAAACAAATTACCAAAATTCGGGCTGATAAAAGCCGGTTTAATCATGTGATTGAAAGGGCGGAACAGGATTTGTATTTATTACGCCAATCTTTTGGTAAGTATAAAACTGTTTCGGCTGGTGTACCTTGGTTTTCGGCGTTGTTTGGGCGAGATTCAATTATTACCGCTTCCCAAACTCTGATGTTAAACCCAGAGTTGGCCAAGGAAACCTTGATGCTGTTAGCGTTGTATCAAGGAAAGGAAGATAATAAATGGCGGGAAGAAGAACCAGGAAAAATTTTACACGAGTTAAGATTAGGTGAACTAGCTCGTTGTCAAGAAATTCCCCATACACCCTACTATGGTACAGTTGACGCTACGCCGTTATGGTTGATGCTCTATGCGGAGTATTACGCTTGGACTCATGACCAAGAAACTCTAGAAGCACTATGGCCGAATGCTTTAGCGGCTATGGATTGGATCGATCGCCATCTCCAAACTACCGGTTATCTGAGTTATTATCGGTGCTCGGAACGGGGTTTGATTAACCAAGGTTGGAAAGATTCTGGTGATTGTATTGTTAACCGGAAAGGGGAATTAGCGCAAGGAGCGATCGCCCTTTGTGAAGTCCAAGGTTATGTTTATGCTGCTAAAACTCGTTTGGCAGAAATAGCCAAAACAAAAAAACGCCCCGATTTGGCGGCAAAATGGTTAGAAGATGCTCAAAACCTTAAAACTCGCTTTAACCAAGATTTCTGGATTGAGGATTTAGATTTTTGTGCTTTAGCATTAGATGGGGAAGGTAATCAAGTAGATGGCATTACCTCAAATCCCGGTCATTGTCTGAGTTTAGGCATCTTTACCCCAGAAAAAGCCTATAGCGTAGCGGAAAGACTACGCGCACCGGATATGTTTAATGGTTGGGGGATTCGTACCTTAAGCAGTTTATCCCCAGCTTATAATCCTATGGGTTATCATATCGGCTCAGTTTGGCCACATGATAATTCTCTCATTGCGGTAGGATTGCGATCGCTTGGCTTAATCGAACAAGCCCAAGAAATCTTCCAGGGTTTACTGGAAATGACTTGTCAACAGTCCTATCAACGTCCTCCCGAACTATTTTGCGGTTATGAGAGGAACGGTTCAAACTGTCCTGTGCATTATCCCGTCGCTTGCACTCCCCAAGCCTGGGCTACTGGTAGCATATTCCAACTATTGCAAATGTTAGTAAATCTTGTTCCCGATGCTCAAAACAACTGTTTACGCATTATTGACCCCGCCTTACCAGAATCAATCAATCACCTCTCCATCCACAATATCCGCGTCGGACAAACAGTTCTCGATTTAGAGTTTGAGCGTTCCGGTAGCACCACAGCCTGTCGTGTAGCTAATAAACGTGGTAATCTCCGGGTAGTCATTGAAGCTTAAGCATTATTGCTGATAATTTAGGGGCGGTTTACGTATGGTCAAAGCCCCTACTCAGCTACCCGAATTTTCAATTGTTAATTTTTAATTTTCTTAAGCTTCTTCTTGATTTTCTGCTTTTGGACTAGGTGAAGATTCGTAAATTGCATCTAACTGTTGTCTAGCATCTTCTACATTGATAGACCGCATCACTAACAAAGGCTCTCTAATCAGATTACCTCGATCATCTAACAATTCTGGATGAGGAACATACTGTTTTTTAGTCCCGTAATAGCCATAATTACCTTGTTGACTATGGCTAGGATAATTCCGCTCCCGATCAAAACTAAACATAATCAAATTACGAATCAAATTGGCAACAGCGATTAATGCCAGAATTGTAAAAGCCAAAATGTATAGTAAATGTAACATAAATACTTCCTCCAGAGTAGCAAGTTTGAGTAGTTTTTCTTAAATTGCCCTTGAATTGGGCGTAGGAAATTACGTAGCTATACCCAATATTTTTTTGTTATCTCTTGCATTTGTCAGGGTTATTACCTGCAAAAGTTAATGTAACATGAGATACATATTTTATTGCTGAAAAAAATATTAAGATTTCTTTCTTAATATTTCGACTGTTATAGGTTTGTGTCATTGTTGGCTATGGCATGAGCAATCACACGAGAAGTTATTTATACTGATTTTGATTGACGAAACCGCATCCCCACTTTCCAACACTCTGTTACCAACTGATGCCAAGGGACGAGCGTCGCCATTTCTAGCCCCACTTGTCCATCGGTAGCGTTAAATAACATTTTGGCTGTATTGAGTTCCGCTTGTGCTTGCCGCACTCGAAACAACAAATCAGCTTGTTCTTGTTCACTCATAAACTGGATTCTCTCTGTTTCCAGAAGCTTTTGGCTACGCTCAAACCAAAATTGAAAATCCTCTAATAAAGGTTCTAAGACGGTTTTTAGCAGGTCAGGACTAGATAAAGGTGAATCTCCCATATATGAGAAGCTTATGGCTAACTTTCTCTCTAATATTAACTTTATTTACGATTCTTAACAATTCACTTATTTATGTTTTTATTCTGTAGCCCTCAAATATTTGTAGTTTAGGATACAAAATTTATTATAGGGTCTAACCACAGGGTTTGTACAGCCCCCTACTGGCAGATTATTGATTGATAAATCATGTATCGCAGGTAATAGATTTTTACCTCTCCAGGTATAGGAAGAGGGTGCGGGGTGCAGAGTGCGGGATGCAGGGTATAGAACAAAGAATCTAGACCCAAAATTAGAATCACAAGAGGTAAAATTTACCTTTCTTTCTCATTTTCTTTAATTCTCAAAATTATTTTGCTCCCCATCCAGCACAAATATGCAACTTTTAAACAAATTGACCTGAAGATGAGGTAGATTAGGATAGTTAGCATAAACCAGTTAACTGGGTTATATTATTTTACTTTCGGCTATTTAATTTTTTAGTAACTTTGCCAATGGTTCAACAGCCAATGTCGCCTCATCAAGAATCTAACAACTCCGAGCAACCGCCAAAAATCTATCTTCCCCGCACCAGCGAATCAGAAACCTTGAAAAAGATTCGCCACACAACTTCCCATATCATGGCGATGGCAGTACAAAAGCTGTTTCCCAAGGCGCAAGTTACAATTGGCCCCTGGATTGAAAATGGCTTTTATTATGACTTTGATAATCCAGAACCCTTCAACGATAAGGATTTGAAAGCCATTCAAAAAGAAATGGTCAAGATTATCAACCGCAAATTGCCAGTCATTCGGGAAGAAGTCAGCCGAGAAGAAGCACAACAACGAATAGAAGCAATTAAAGAACCCTATAAATTAGAAATTTTAGAGGGTCTGCAAGAACCTATCACTATTTATCATTTAGGTGATCAATGGTGGGATTTGTGCGCTGGCCCTCATCTGGAAAATACTGGTGAGATTAACCCCAAAGCCATAGAATTAGAAACTGTTGCCGGTGCTTATTGGCGTGGAGATGAAAATAAAGCCCAGTTACAGCGCATTTATGGTACTGCTTGGGAAAATCCCGAACAACTGGCAGAATATAAACGCCGTAAGGAAGAAGCACTGAGAAGAGATCACCGCAAGTTAGGTAAAGAACTGGGATTATTTATTTTTACTGATTTGGTGGGACCTGGTTTACCGCTTTGGACTCCTAAAGGGACTTTGTTAAGAAGTATTTTAGAAGACTTTCTCAAACAAGAGCAAATTAAACGCGGATATCAGCCGGTGGTAACTCCCCATATTGGGAGAATTGATTTATTTAAAACTTCGGGACACTGGCAGAAATACAAGGATGACTTGTTCCCGATGATGGCGGAAAACTCGGAAGCGGCAGAACTTGAACAAGGTTTTGTACTGAAGGCGATGAACTGCCCTTTTCATATTCAAATATACAAGAGTGAATTACGCTCTTATCGAGAATTGCCGATGCGGTTGGCGGAGTTTGGTACTGTGTACCGCTATGAACAGTCGGGAGAGTTAGGGGGGTTAACGAGGGTAAGAGGCTTTACCCAAGATGATGCCCATATTTTCGTTACTCCAGAACAGCTAGATAGCGAGTTTCTGAATGTCGTAGATTTGATTTTGTCGGTAATTAAAACTTTACAGTTAGGCAGTTTTAAGGCGCGTTTGAGTTTCCGTGACCCCAATAGTGATAAATATATTGGTGGTGATGAAGCTTGGAATCAGGCAGAAAATGCAATTCGTCGCGCTGTAGAAACTTTAGGCATGGAGCATTTTGAGGGCATCGGTGAAGCGGCTTTTTACGGGCCAAAGTTAGATTTTATTGTTAAAGATGCCCTTGAGCGAGAATGGCAGTTAGGCACGGTACAGGTAGATTATAATTTGCCTGAACGATTTGATTTAGAATATGTGGCGGAAGACGGTTCTCGTAAGCGTCCGATAATGATTCACCGTGCTCCGTTTGGTTCTTTGGAACGGTTAATCGGGATTTTAATTGAAGAGTATGCTGGTGATTTTCCGTTGTGGTTAGCGCCCGAACAAGTGAGACTTTTACCTGTGGGTGAAGCGCAAATTGATTTTAGTCAAGAAGTGGTTGCAAAAATGCAAGCTTTGGGGATTCGGGTTAAAGTTGATTTGAGTGGCGATCGCTTGGGTAAACTAATCCGTAACGCCGAAAAAGAGAAAATCCCTGTCATGGCCGTTATCGGTGCCAAAGAGGTAGAAACCAACAGTTTAAGCATCCGTACCCGTGCATCAGGTGAGTTAGGCGCGATACCTGTAAATGAGGTAGTAGAGAAGTTGAAAGCAGCGATTTCTAGCTTTACCAACTTCTAGTTAACAAATGGCTGGGTTATTCCCGGCCATGAAAATATAGATAAACTGGTGATACGGCATATTTCAGTTAAATGAGGTACAAACTTTTGAAAAAAAACCTTATACCAAGAGATTTTCAACCTTGTTCCCTGTTCCCTGTTCCCTGTTCCCTGCTCCCTGCTGTATTTTGAATTGGAATGGAATAATCAATAATTAATTGCCTATTGTTGAATTAGTTATAAAGCTTGATTAATAATTTCTTCCTCATTCACCATAGCTGCTAATTCTTCCGTTTCATAACGTCCCTCTCCTATCGGAGACGCTGCGCGAACAAAAGCTTCTAATCCTGCTCTTTTTAGTGCTACTTGATATCCTTGTTCTAGAATTTCTTGTAATTCTGTAGAATTTAGGTAAACACCCCCAGATTTGCGGCGTTTATTGATTTTATTAATTTCTCTAATCGCATTTTCGATAGAAACTTACCAAGAACGAGTAGAACGATTTTCCGCTTTTTGTTTGATTAAATAAATCAGAAGAATTACAGTTAGTAATTTTATGGACAAATGTCCTCAAGCTACTTCAACCGGTGTAACCCGGAATGGGCAAACTGCAATACCCTCTATCCCTAAGCTAAAAGCCGCAGGGATTACTTTTCTGGCGATATTCAGACTGGCATTAATA
>DATGXB010000281.1:0-8500 GCA_035299225.1 Nostocaceae cyanobacterium
GGCACGTCATAGTCGGGCTAATTAGCTGTTACTCGATTTAATGCTACTAATTCTTATTAAGTTCTTGCTTTTTGTTCTTTTGATTAGTTCTCATGCACTATATTTTTGCCTTGTGACAGTTTGGGTGCGGAATGTGGGTTAAAACATTCATTAATCTCAAATTTCCTTAACTTTACTCAGTCCAGTCCTGTCTGGCTTCCTTTGCTGCCTCTGATACCATTTCACGACAACCCTGATACAAATGATTGTTTTTAAATTCTTTCCCCCCTGACCTCCTGCGGCTTATTTATATCAACCTTAAAGTAAAACGGTATTAGAAGCTAGAAAGGAACAAGCATAAATGGATCTAGTTGATGTGGTTTTGATTGGATTGACAATACTCTAGTAGATAGGAAATGAGTCGTTGATTGCCATTCCTACAATGTATATGTAGCATTCGGAATACAGCAGCTTTTAAAAATGCCTCTTCCCCAAATCCGTCTAACTCCAAGTTAATTGCATAGTCTTCAATCGCATCTACTAATTCTTGCTCAGAATAGGAGATATTTCTGCGTTGACACTTCTTGCCAAAGGCTGTAACCCAACTAATAAATTCCGCATCTAGAAATCTTGCATATCGCTCTCGGATGTGGAACACTTCATCCCACGTAGAGATTTCTTCGGAGTCAGAGTTGAAATTAATTTCCCATCTTGGTAGTGGTTCTCCTAGTGATCCCTTGCTCCCAGCAAAAGGCTCGCTGTTATCGAGAGAAATCCTAACTATTTCATGTTTATTATAAGGATCAAAGGATCTACGACGTGTTCCGTCAGTTCTATACAGTATGTTTTGAGTATGTTTATACTGAGAGTTACACTTATAGCCCATTGGAACAAGATTACGCAGATTTGCAGCCGCAAAGGGATATGAATCTTTTAACAAAAAATGATCTAATGCTTCATGTCGACTCCCTATTCCTAATGCTTCAAATTTCTCGTAACCGCAGAAAGGGCATACATGACTGGGTATAGACTCATAAATTATGTGATATTGCTTTTGTCGAATTTCCATATCTGTAAGAATATCAAACGCATATTTAAAGAGAATTTGCACTGGCTCATGAATAACTATTGGTAAGTCAGTAACAGTTTCACAGTCACACTGGCAAGACAAAAGAAGAGCTATCTTATTTTGATCATTAAATGCTTGTAAAATTCTGTTTTGCTCTGCAAAAGTCAGCTTTAGTAGTGCTGACTGATAGTTGTTTAATTTATCTCCCAGTTTCCCAGGTTTTTTAAGACGACTTTTTAGCTTATTTAGATATGGTTCCGGAATCACTGTAGACCAGTCATTTATCGTGTTCCCGTTTGCTACATTAGTATGGATTGCTTGCATAATTTGGCACAAGCATTCATGAAGCCAATTATGTGATGTTGCTGCAATGGGATATCCAAAAAGCATCCTACACCCCATCCTTATTTCTTAACTGCCGTAGTCGATCAGCAAGAAAGGCTTTCTCTACAGAATCGCCCAATCGCTTCATACCTGTTTTTATCTCTTCAGGATTTTCACTTTCCATTAGTTCTTTAATCTCATTACGAGCAACATCTGAAATAGGTGGACGGACTTCAAAGCATTGTTCAATAATTGTGTCAAACGTAGTGCCAAATGTTTCAATATCAGGATTATGGACTTGAATCTTTCCTTCTTCATCTTTACTGAAAATAAAAACTTTGTCTCTGTGCATATCCGATGGAACAAAGGGCGAGTGAGTCGTCAACAAGCACTCTTGTTCAGCAGCTTTTGAAGATTTTCTACGATCTCCATCTTTTGTAGGCAGATCCAGTATTCGAGAAATGAATTTTACCCGCCATATTGGATTGAAATGGGATTCAGGCTCATCAAGCAAGAACAGTATATTAGGAGATGACAACATACAAAACGTCCCAAGAATTTGCCCAAGCTGATGTTCACCATCAGAGAGTGATACATAATCCACCTCTTTGCCAGTTCTTTGAGCAGTAAACATAACCCGTTCAAATCGGAAAACTTTATCCTCATCTTGAGGTTCTGGAAGACGTGAAGCGAATCTCCTTGATTTAGTGTCCTTTTGAAACCGATCACGGGTTTTCTTTGGAAGCACCAAGTCATTTAACATTGCGAGTTTGTGGAATGAAGAATATAGGTGGAGTGTGTTTTCCCAAAAAAATCGAAATGCGGTTTTTGTCTCGTCATTTATCCAATAATCAAAAGTATACGTCTCTGTCTTGTCATCATAAGTGTAGCAAGTAGCACAGCGTTTGAGTTGGTCGAGATAAGTTTCCAGTTCCTGTGTAAGTTGTATCCCTTTTCGCTTGTTTTGTAAGCCTTTCCTGCTTTGAGCCTTGGGAGCTGCACTGTGTGCAAGTTGGACTATGCAACGAAATGAATGTAAGTTTTGTAATTTTGCATCCTCTAGCAAGAATTTCCACTGAGAATCATTACCCAATAGGAGATTAGCTACTAGAACCTCAAGATTCGTTCCATAGTCAATAAGCATCAGCCGAGTATCTGGGAGTTGATTATTTGGGTTTTTACCCTTGTTTAATGCACTTTCCCTCACATCTTTAGCATACCCACTGCGACTTATGAGGAATGGTAGACTGAGTGTCTCGTTATCCCCTGACGTATAGCCGACGACCTTTTGAGGTAATAGTGCATGAGTATCTGAAACATCCAGGTCACAGTCTATCCAATCAAATTCGTCTTCATCTCTTCTTTCGATTACAAGGACTGGACGATTTTTGCCACTAGCTTTCCGTGAAATACGAACACGTACAGGTAGCGGCTCATTTTCTGGATGAATAAGGTATTCAAGCTCAAATAGCAAGTCAGGATTTCCTTCAATGCGTTCTTCTTTCCTAATACATTTGTAGAATACAGACTGAAAAATCTCTGCTACCACTTGCAAAAACTGAGACTTCCCTGCACCATTTGGTCCAATAAGACACAGAGGCTGGAACGCGGAATAGTCACTAAATGGACTTCTTAGCCGTAAATCAAGTCCATCAAGTAGCCCACCACAGGTTTTAGCAGAAATTATATGAACTCTTAAAATTTTCATTTGTCCTCCCTACCCTCTCGAAGAAAACGCATCGCTTGTGCCTCTTGATCAAAGACTTGTTTAAGACTTGGTTCGGGTTCATTGAGGAGTGCAAACAGTATGTTCTTAAGTGAGTCGTAATCACCGGGTAAGTTTTCACGCAGTTCATCGAATGAAAACTTATCTTTTGGTAGTTGGCGAATTACCTCCTTAACTGATTCTTTGGTCATTTTGGTCATAGTTGATTTTCTAGAAGCCTTGTATCTTTTGGTTTCAGCAGGTTTTGCAGCTCGTTGAGTGCGAATTTTGTCTAATAACACTGATGCTGGTTCATCATTAGGGTTTTGGGTTATTAATTCGCCACGAAAAGCTTTATCCAGTAGTGCAGGTACTAAACGCTCAACCTGAACATAAGCGGCTTTGTACCGTGCTTCTAGGCAGTCAGCAAAGTCAAATAATATTTCGGTACGGCGAATGATTTCTGCTTGTTCTTCTATCGATGGTAGTTCAAACTCAAATGCTGCAAGCTTCTTGGCGTTGATGTTTGACTGACTGATTGCATCAGACTTAACACGCCGACAGTAATCACGCCCTGCTGGGCTGTTGAGGCAGTAGCTGAGATAGTCAGGAATTAGGTCGGCACTACAACGAATACGGATAAGGTAGCCGGCGAAGATGGCAGGTCGCTCGCCTTTATAAACGGCTGTTTTGCCAACCAATTCAGGGCTATTGGTTCGATTAAATAGTACATCTCCAGTAAACAATTGGTATTTCTCAATTTCTTTTATATCAGACGTAAAAACTAGATTGCTCCAATCTAGCTTGCCTTCTTGAATGTTTCCCATACGCAGTACAGGAACAGAACCTGATGCTGATGACTTGGCAGATGAGCCATAGCTAAATTCTGATGCTACATCTCCAAGAGAAACCCAATTTGTTGTCTTGTTAATACCTTGCGTATCCCGCCATTCCTCCGTGAGTTGCCCTGACGTAGCAGCCGTAAGTACTGCTTGACGAAAATGTTTGAGAATTAGAGGAATACTGTTTAGCCTTTTTCTACAGGTATCTACACGCATAAGTAGATTATCGAGTTTATCAGCAATGCGTTTTTGTTCTTTAAGAGGAGGGAGGTTAATTTTAATCTGGTAAGCATCTTTACGATTGAGGCCGGGTATTGCTGTAGCCTTATTCAATTGGCTTAATTGGAGATTTTTAAGCTGATAAAGCCAATATCGCGCTGGCATATCGTGAAACTGATCTACATAGTAAGTAGTATCAATTGGGAAACAAGGTGTAGCTGAAAAATGGACTTCTCCCACACTACCCTTTCTACCAATTATTAGAGTTTCTCCATCAGTTAATGCGTTATCATGATATCCAACAACTCCATTTGAGCCATAGATAGGAAAACCTGTACCACTTCTAATACGATTAGGTAACGATTTTCCGTAATTGAATTGCAAAAGATCGCCTAAAGTTACTTCAGTCCAAGATGGTGGGTACTGACTCACGCTTCCACCTCCTCACCCAGTTCTGCCAAAATTTCGCGTAATTCTTCTAGTGCAGCTTCTAATTCGCTCACTGCTTCTTGTACGAGTATTGCTGGTTCGGGTAGTTTATCAGCTCCGCCTTCGCTTTCATCATTAAGCCAGGAAATATCTAGGCTATCACCACATTCTGCTATCCAGTCGCGCGTAAATTTTCTGAATCGACCCTGATCTCCAGTATCTACACGCTTGGCAAGACTTGCAGGGCTACCAAAGGGATCATTGCCAAAGACAACTTCAAACTCTGCAAAGTGCTGACGTGTTAGTTGAGTACGCTTACCAAACTGCGATGTATTGGTACGCAGATCGTATACCCAGACTTCTTTAGTATTACCTTTTTCTTTTTTGCCGCGAGTAAAAAATAAAACATTTGTTTTGACTCCCTGAGCGTAGAATATACCAGTGGGTAGACGTAGGATAGTATGTAGATTGCACTTGTCCATCAAGTCAGCCCGAATTTGCTGGCCTACATTGCCATTAAACAATACATTGTCAGGTAATACTACAGCAGCACGACCACCAGGCTTAAGACCTTGATAGATGTGTTGTAGGAAACACAGCTGTTTATTGCTCGTAGGAAAAGTAAAGTCATTGCGAGTAGGTAAACCTCCCCCTTTCTTAGAACCGAAGGGTGGGTTGGAAAGTATTAGTGTTGCTTTTGGCAAAGCTTCTCCTTCTGGTGAAAGAGTATCGCCGTAGTGAATACCAGCCCCTTGGGGATCAAATTCAACCCCATGTAACATCAAGTTCATTAGAGCTAGGCGGTGCGTGTCTTGCACATGCTCCATGCCATAGAAAGTGTTATGATTATATTTACGTTTTTGTTGGTCTGTCCAGTTATTTGGGTTGCAGTTTGCGAGTATGTAGCGATTAGCCGCGATCAGAAAGCCACCCGTACCAGCTGCTGGATCTTGAATAATATCATCTAATGTAGGGCGCATGATATGCACTATACTGTCGATTAAAGCACGAGGTGTAAAATACTGGCCAGCACCTGACTTCTTTTCATTGGCGTTCTTCTCTAGTAACCCTTCATACAAATCGCCCAGACCTTCTTGCTTGGCACTGTACCAGTCAAGCTTATTGATCTCAGTAACAAGTGCAGAAAAGTTAGTAGGCTTTTTGATAGAGGAACTAGCATTAGCAAAAATTTCTTTAACCAGAGTAGAACTGCGACTACCAAGGTGAATTAACAGAAGTTTGTAGAATTCCAGACGTTCAAAATCAGGCTTACCTTCCAGGTCATCCCAGCGATAACCTTCTGGAAGCTGATTTTCTGTACTGGTTTCCTTGGCCATCTTTAGGAATAGGAGATACGTAAGTTCGATAACATATTGGTGATAGCTTACTCCGTCATCCTTAAGTATGTTACAGAGATTCCAGAGTTTGGCAACTATATTGTGGGTAATATTATTCATAAGCCATACGTTTTTACCTTAAATGGGTCACAACTTTACCAGATGTTTTTTAAGCAGCCTTTGATAACTTTCTTCGATGACATCATTAAACAGTGAGGAATATTTAATCTAATTTATAATTACGCCAGCAAAGATTTAAAGTGGAAAGCTATGAGTTACCGTATCGAATTGCTACTAAAAGAGCATCTGAGGATATATATGACTAAGAGAGAAAAATTATGTGATCACGTCCTTCAATACCCCTGCTGGTGAAAAGCAGCAGGGTAATCTTTATTTTGAAACCGATCTCTAATCACCTCCTCCAAAACCGCAGCTTGCGTCACTTCACTACATATACAAGCAATTTCAAACGTGGCTTTTAAGTTTTTGGGGATTCTCCCCCTTGCTTCTCTACTTTTTTCTTTCATGCCTGTATGAAGCCAAAGTGCACAGCTTTTATTTTTGCATAACAAATCAACAAAAGTGCATTTTTGTTATTTCATCATAGTTTTGTTGCACTTTAATTGAAGAGGTAATCAAAAATCATCTTGAGAAGAGCAATTTGTGGCTAATACCCGTAAAACCTTACCAGGAAAAAATTGTAGAAATTTTGGGATGACATGAATCCTTACACTTAATGCTACATTCAAGGATTTTCATCGGTGCTTACATCCTCTATCCAAGCCAGTATTTCACCTGGCTGTACTTTGTAAGTTCTACAAATTGCTTCCATTACATCCTTTCGCGGTATTTCGTCAGGATTATTGTACAGCCTGTAAGCAGTAGCTTGTGCAATACCAGTTTCCTTTCTGAACTGATATACACTTATGCCTTTTTTATCTACAAGCTGCTTGATGGTGTTAATTACTTCACCATCTGTTTTACTTTGTTCTGAATGGTTTTCTTTATTACCCACAACATTTAACAGCGGAGTAAACCACTCAATTAATGCTGCTTCAATTTGTGGTAGCAAGTCTGGTGAATCGACGAAAAGATAAGCGATGCGTACATTTCCTATTGATTCCAGATTTTCATATTGATGGTGATTTTGCCACCTAGCTCTAGGATTTACGGAACGGCCAATATATTGAACTTTGCCTGTAGAGTCGATCGCAAAGTATATCGCTGGGTTTTTAGGGAATGCTGCTTTTGCATCCAACGGAAGCCAGGGCAATGATTTAAGGTCAATTTCTGATGGGTTAATCATTCGCGGACTCCACCCATTCTAGTATTTCGTTAGGCTGAACCTTATACGTATCACAAATCTTACTCAATACGGTTGATGATGGTAACTGATCTGGGTTGTTATACAGGTCGTAAGCGGTTCTTTGAGCTATGCCAACATCTTTTCTAAATTTATAGGCAGTAATTCCCTTCTGATCTAAGAATTGCTTGATTTTATTTCTCACGGGCATGATTTGAACTCTACTTGATTTAGTAATATCATAAAGTTAGTAATACTAGCTAATTAGCATTATTTATATTCATACTTCACATATATAAGTAAATAGTATTACTAAATGTTTGACAATAGTATTATTTAGTTAGTAATATAAAAACGCAAAGAAGGCGATCGCCACGTCCTGAGAAAACTTGAGCGATCGCCTTCACCGTAAAGGCAAATTAATTATGACACAACAGCAAAAAACTTGCTGTGGTTGTGGCCACTTCAAGCCCCATAATGATGGCACTCCAAAAGGGTGGTGCTTACTTTTTAACCGATTTGCTAAAAAGCATCACCGGAAAACAGCCACCTGTGAGCAAGAAGAATTACCCCTACCAATCGGCAACATACCAAAAATTGGTGACAACATATTTATTGGTAATTACTTTTTCTGCTGCACCAATAGCAATACGGAAGAATGGCTAGGTGTGTATGACATCAAGTTAGACAACCACGCCGTAGCAGAAGCTTATCTAAATTACGATGGCTTTTGGTACTACAACCTGAGTGATAGCAACTTTGGTACACCCCAGGAAATAGTCATAGACCTAGATGCAACTCTCAAAGAACTGAGTTAGCAACCGCTTAACAAGTTTTTCCCATCATCGTAGGGTGCGTTTTTACTGCACCCTTTCCTAGACTTGGAGCTAGAGAATGAGTGCCTTAGCAACTGTTGTTGACCAAATCAGAAATGAAATACAGATTGATGAGTTTGGTGTGGGTAAAGCCACTATGAGAGCTACGGCTAGATTGATAGATGTTAGTGATGTAGCAATTCTCAAGGCGTTATCCGGTGCTAACCTAAATCCCTCTAAAATGGCTCAATCCCTTATAGAACAAGGCTTTGATGCTGCTAACCTAGAATCATGGAAAACTGAAGGCATCCCAGATATAGCGATCGCCATCATTGCTCATTATTACGCCTACGAAGCCGGGCGCTACTGCACCGAACAAGCCAAGTTAGTCTGTAAAGCCTTTACCGCCGTTGGTATCAGGGCATGGATGCAAGATATTACGGGATGGTCTAGACAAAAATCAAATACTCCCCTAGTC
>DATGXB010000282.1:0-14266 GCA_035299225.1 Nostocaceae cyanobacterium
GGCATCCTGCCCCCCTGCCTCTTCCCCTGCCTCCTGTTTCACAATAATTTATTAGTCAAAGCTGGAGGAATAAAACTTAAAGTGAGTGCAGTCATAGTTCGTAAATTAAACTTTTGTTCACTTAAAACTCGCCAAAAATAAGGACGGGCAGCAATGATTTCTTGATTTCTTAATAAGCCAATGCCCAGAGTTGTATTAGCTTCTAACCATTTTTGTTTAAAATGATCATGAAACTTTTGGAGTCGGGCATCTGCCATAAATAATTGATAACAAAATAATTCGTTTTGAGCTTTGCGAATTTTTGCTTGCACATTTCTCCGACCACTTTGCATCGTGTCCGTTTGTTCATGTTCTCGATAATAAGTTAGTCTTGCTGGTTCATAATAAACACTATATCCAGAAATGACACACAAATAAGTAAGATATAAATCCCACATTCCCCCGACTCCGGCGGGTATTGCCTCCCAATTGATTACACCATTACGGAATAAACAAGCGGCCGCAGTAGGAATACTTTTATCAACTAAACCAATTTTTA
Organism: Nostocaceae cyanobacterium; assembly: GCA_035299225.1. GTDB lineage: Bacteria > Cyanobacteriota > Cyanobacteriia > Cyanobacteriales > Nostocaceae > DATGXB01. The sequence goes on from DATGXB010000282.1 coordinate 539, forward strand.
GGAAATTTTTATGAATGCCTGCTTTTAATCGGTCACGTTTAAAACCCCTTGTATTTTCCTCCGTAGCTGCCAGATTAATTTTGCTGTGAGCATCAATAATATATTGATCACAAAACGCCAAAATTAAATCAGAATTAGCCTCTAAATGTGGCACAAGTCGAGCCACAAAATCTTCATTCCATATATCATCATCATGAAGACTAGCTACATATTTACCCCGTGCCATTTTAAAACCATGAAATTGATTAGCCAACATTCCTAAATTGTGCGAATGTCGCCAAAATTTAATTCGTGGATCTTGGAAGTAATCAATTATGGATTGGGGATTTTCTGGGCTGCAATTATCAGAAACAATAATTTCCAGATTTCGATAAGTCTGATTAACTGCACTAGCAATCGCCTGTTTTAAATATTCTGGTCTGTTATAAGTGGGGATAACTACACTAACTAGAGGTTCTGATAATTTACGGTTTTTGAGCATAAATTAAACTCATGAGTTTTAGAAAGAATGCTATTTAAGATTTTCGAGATTGAAACTCAGCGATAGTTTGTTCGTAAATTTTTTTTAATCGCTGAATATGAACATCTATGGTAAAGTCTGTTTGAAATAATTCATGTCCTTGTTCTCCCATCATGCGGGTTTTGGGGTAATTTCTGGCTAGTTTGTTAATAGCATCTGCTAATGCTTGGACATGATGATGAGGAACTAAAATTCCTGTTTTTCCATCCTGTAAATATTCAGGAATACCACCGACAGCACTAGCAATTACCGGACGATGACGGGCATAAGCTTCTAGGGTAACTAGTCCCGCAGGTTCAGGCCACAAACTGGGAAAAACTACAGCTAAAGATTGTTGATACAGTGCTTCGAGTTTTTCACCTTGACACCAACCATGCCAAGAAATGCGATCGCCTAATCCCATCTGGGCTGCTAAATGCTCCATGCTAGGTTTACCCCAACCATCCCCAGCAATATCTAAATGAATGCTACGATCAGTTTTGGCTAAAGCTTTAATTAACCATTCAATCCCTTTATATGGAACAATTCGACCAACAAATAAAATTCTCTGTTGTTGATGAATTTCTTTACTTAAAGGTGCTGTTGCATAAGCAGATGGTTTCACTCCACAATGTAAAGTAATCACCCGATTTGCGGCAACTCCACTACTAATAATTTGTTCCCGCACATAGTTACTATTGGCAAGTACCGGAATTTTCAATTTCTGCAAAGTTGAAAGAATCTTATAACTATCTTGCCAGTTATGAACTATATTTTGAGGTTTGCGACTACCGCAACCATCCACTAAATGACCCCAAGTACAACCCAAAGGATGAATGAGGCGATCGCACTCACGCTGGCGATTAGCCAAATATTTCGTCCCACTCGGACAATAACTAGAATGATTATGCAGTGTGAGAACTGCTGGACATTCTTCCCGAAAATTTAACAACAGATGTAGATCATGAAAATGTAATAATTCAAATTGACTATAATCTACATTTTGTAGAGATTTTAACGGTTGTTTACTGACACCAAACACTTTAGAATTAACCAGGGAAGTAACATAAGTTTCCATCCCACCACCCCCGCTAATGTCTGCCTTAGTACAGTGGTGGATTATCTTAGTTTTTACTCCTGTTGGATTCATACTTCTTTTACTACCTACTAGCAAAAATTCCAAATTACCACCAGATAAAATCACATTATTTTTCTGGAAAAAAACTTTAACTTCTCCCAATTACAGCCCATTTCAGGTAAATGAGGTACAAATTTTTGGAACAAACCCTTATATAAATAGACTTTCAACTCTGTTCCCTGTTCCCTGTTCCCTGTTCCCTGCTGTAATTGAGTAAATTCTTTTGCTGAAAAATCCCCTGTAATTGTTCTTGGTAAATCTCTTGAGTTTGTTTTTGAGCAGTAGTTCTCGCAACTTTCCCCATCTCTAACCGTATGGTTTCATTTGCTGCTAAAAATGCCAACTTTTCAGCTAAAATTTCCGTATCTCTAGGAGGAATAATAAAACCATTCACCCCATCAATTACCACATCCGCCGCACCACAATGAGAAGTCACAATTATAGGTAAACCACAAGCCATTGCTTCTAGTGCTACTAAACCAAAACCATCTTCTACAGATGGTAAGACTAACACTGAAGATTTACCAAAAACCTGAGTAGGATCAGCCTTACTAAAATCCCAAAACTCTTGTTTAATATTGGGATTATCCCGCAAAGTTCCTTCGATAAACATCTTTAAGGCACGGGTAGAAGTACCACCAACCAGTAATAATTCTGATTGAGCAATATTAGCTTTTTGAAAAGCCTCCACTAAATAAGGAACACCCTTTCGCGGTTCAATAGTTCCCACATATAACACCCGAAAAATATCATCAATCTTAGGAGTGGGACAAAATCTATTAGTATCTACAAACGGAGTTAAAACAGCCAGTTTTTCTGGTGCAAATCCTGCTTTGATAAAAGTTTGTTTTGCCACCTCAGATAGTACAATAATCAAATCAGCTTGGGAACATTCACTAGAAAAACGTTGCAGCATGAGAGGATTCATTGTGGCTACCGTCGGATCAGCCAAATATTTCAACTCCTGTTTAATTTGCTGCTGCATAAATGGTAGATAACTATTTAAACAATATAGCCAAGCTTTAGCACCTTGAGCTTTAGCAGTTTTAAAACCTAAATTAGTTTGTCCTGCTACACCCATGATTAAATCACAAGGCTGAGATTGTAAATTTTTACTTACCTGCTGGTCAAAATATAAATCATTCAAGAGAACAGCTAAATCATTTCTCCGCCGCAGTAAGGGAGTTTTGAGGATTTTTTGACTCCAGCGAGAAATTCCCACGGGATGAACTTTAAAATCTGTTTTTGGAACTTCAAACCCAGCACAATAAACAGTTAAATCAGCAAATTTGTTTAAACCTGTAGCTGCATTTGCTAAACAAACTCCCTGTCCTCCTGTACCTAAACCTGTATTACAGGTTAGCGTTATTTTCATAATTTTAATTGATTAATTTTTGATGCTGAACAAACTTGATTAAAAATTTTCAGGTAATCTTGAACTAGATTGATATAACTCAATTCTGGCTGAAGTTCTGAGCGATTAAACCTCAATGGTTTACCAGCAAATTTCGCTGCTGCAATCTCTGCAATTACTTGAATCATAGTGGTTGTATCTGTTGGTTCTACTAACCAAACACCGGGTTTATCCTGTAAATAATCCCAGTTTTCACCTTGAGGAACTGCTGCCAAAATTGGGCGATCTGTCATCAAATATTCATAGGTTTTACAAGAAATCCTACCGCCTTTGCTTCCATCAGGACGATTAGGTAAAGTTATTAATAATAAATCTGCCTGGCGAGCCAATTGAATTGCTTGAAAATGTGGTAATGTACCAGAGATAGCAACCACATCTGTGAGATTTTGATTTTGTAAAACTTTTTCCACTACAAACTCAGAAAAACTATTACCATAAATTTCCAGTTTAATTCTTTTTTCCCAATCAGGGTACTGTGCAATTACCTCTTTAACTGCTCTACCCACATAAACGGGACTTGAACTACTATAATCAATTATATTTCTTGTATAATAACCAAATTTTAGCCAATTTTGATAAAGTTTTTTAACTAAACTTTTTTCTTCTGGAAGATGATAAAATTCATACCAACCATTCATACCCCCAGTGTAAATAATCTGAAAATTGGGTTGATTTTGTTCATTAATCGGAGTAGAAAAATCTACAGGATCAGCCCCACAGCGAATTAAATGTAATTTAGATTGTTGTTTTTGAGGTTGGCGTTTTTGGACTGTTTCTAAATTTAATTGAGAAACATAAACTACTGCATTCGCTTGACGGATATAGAAATTTTCTAGCCAATGTTCTAAGTGATGATGTAACCAACTTGGGGAACTCGGATGCATATCAGTACAAGTGGGAGAATCATCTAAATTTAAAACTAAAGGTAAACCAGTTAACCATTTAAGAAATACACCCACTAAACCGGCAGAATAGGGCATCATAAATACAAAAATGGCAGATGGTTTTTGTTGTTTAATGATCTGATAACCTTTGTATACAGCCGGAATAAACCAGAAAATATCTGGATCTGGCCAAATGAGTAAAGTTAATAATTTTTCTAATTTTAATTTAGTGAGTAATGTAATTAAAGCTTTGGGATACCAATTTTTTGCATAATTAATGGTGATTCCTTCCGCTAATGTGGCGTTTTTTGTGGCAGTTAACACGGTGATATGCCAAGTTTTTTGTATTTGGGATAAAATTTTATTAGCTCTAACAGCAATTGGTGTTTTTAAAGGTGGTAAATCATGAGCAATACAAAAAATCCCAGCTTTATATTGTGATTTATCTGCGGATTCTGCTGATTTTTGGTTACTATTGGGAGGGTTAGTAACTTGGGAATTTAAAAAAGGAAAGTTGTTAATAATGCTGGGCATAGAATGGTACAAGATGAAAAATGTGTGAGGGGAAGGTGAGAGATTAAAGATGCAGAGATAATTTGACTAATCAGGTTTGGTGATTTCGTACTGCATTTGGTGATATTTCCAAAGTTTACCTTTGAGTTCTAAGAGTTCTTGGTATTTACCTTGTTCAACGATTCTACCTTGTTCTAGAACTACCACTTTATCAGCCTTAGCAATAGTAGAAAGACGGTGAGCGATCGCTATTACTGTTCTCCCTACAGATAATTTCTCTAAAGAATCTTGAATTAATCGCTCAGATACTGAATCTAAAGCACTTGTAGCCTCATCTAAAATTAAAATCTCAGGGTTACGCAGTAAGGCTCTAGCAATAGCTATTCTCTGTCTTTGTCCACCAGATAAACGCGCACCTCTATCACCTAATGATGTTTGAAAACCTTCTGGCATTTCGGCAATAAATTCTAAGGCATTAGCCAGTTGTGCCGCTTCTTTGATTTGTGCATCTGTGGCGTTTGGTGTACCATAAGCAATATTATTCCAAACAGAAGTATTAAAAATAAATGTGTCCTGACTAACTACAGCAATTTTACTCCGCAGGGAATTAATGTTAAATTTCCGTAAATCAGTATCATCAACATAAATATATCCTTCAGTGGGATCATAAAATCGGGGAATTAAATCTGCTAAGGTGGTTTTTCCCGCCCCAGATTCACCCACCAAAGCAGTCATTTTCCCTTTTTCAATTGTGAGGGTTATATCATGTAATACACGTTGTTTAGGACTATAACCAAAATCTACAGATACTAAATCAATGGATCTTTTCAACCCGGTAAATTGAAGATGACCATTTTGAAAGTAAGGTTTATCATCAGTTCTTAATAAGTTTTGAATGTTATCTCCTGAACCTTGCAGAGTGCTAAGAAATGCTCTTGTTCCATTAATATCTTGCACAAATGGCACAAGGCGAAATAATACAAAGAAAAAGGTTAGTAATGAAGCAACTTCCAAATGACCATTAACTACAAAATAGGTAAATGCTAAAATAATCATTGCTACTAATACAGTGGTGGCAGTAGCTTCAGCAATTGGTTTAACTAAGTTCCAAGTTAAAATCACTTTTTTGGAACTAGTAACTACCTGATAACTTGCGTTGTAATAACGTTGACGTTCTAATGCTTGAGTATTATAGGCATGAACAGTACGAATACCATTAATAAATTCCATTGCTATTGATGTAAAATTACCATTAGCAACAGACATTCCAAAACTGCTTTCCCTAACTCTGGCATTCAAATTTGATAACCCTACGGCTAAAAGTGTGAACAAAAACATCGCAATGATTGTCAATTGCCATGAAAGTACACACATAGAAATTACATAAACGGTAACTGCTAATCCTCTAGTAAACAAAAAAGCCCCGGCACTAAAGGCTTGTTTAACTTTCTCAATTTCTGTGGTAATTGTATTTACCAGTTCCCCAGAACGAGTTTTAGAAAAGTAGCTTAGAGATACAGCTTGTAGCTGTTCAAAGACCCGCTTTCTCAGGCGATCGCCAAGATTTAATTGTGCTAATTCTGTATTTACTTGGGCAAAATAGTTAAAAATTGATCGCATCCAAGCACTGAGCAAAATTAGTAGAGATACCCGATATAAACGGCTAATTGCTGATGTATGTGTTCCTAAAACCCAATAGTCAAACCAGTCAATTCCGATTTTAATCGGTTCAGCATCAGGACTTGTTAAGTTCTGCAAAAATGATAATAAAAAACTAATACTCACACCTTCAAAACTGGCAGCTAATAATGAAAAAACCAAAGCTGACAGGGTGATTTTCCGAAAATATTTAAACTCCCGTAAAATTAAACGGTTTTTTTGCCAAAATTTAGTAGCCTTCAGCAAATTTTGTAATGATTGAGATAGTTTTAGAGCCATTGATATTATTTAACAAAAGTTGGTCAAAATGATGAATTTCTTAGAGATATGATGCAACCAATTTGTAGTTCCAAAGTTAAGGCGGAAAGTTAAATCAATCATTACCGCAATAACAACAGGATTTAATTTTTACTGGTTGATTCATAAATGTAGACCTATCTTAGACAAACAGGGATTGACAATTTTTGGTTGAGTAGTAACTCCAAGAAATTAGCCCTTAACTTTGCCTCATAACCCCAATTTCAGATAATTATATTACCTAGTGTAATGAGTAGTCAATTTTTGGTTTTTACATTAAATTACCTCGCACTTTACTATCTCAATATTTGATTTGCCAAGGTTTAATAGTCTAAAGTTTGGAAACTGGGTTTTAGTTTTACTATCATCTGTACGAGCAGGTTTAGCAAATAATTTTCTACCAAACTAGCCCGTATCAACTAAATATTTACTCAATATGTAATAGCTGGGATTCGGTTTTTGTGTCCCATTGCTTGCTAGATATTGGTAATGTATTTTCTTTTGTTACCAAACTTAACTGCACCACTTCCTCTAAACGCCAAAAATGAGAACTTAATAAGCGCATTTCTCCCCGCAACACGTTCCATAATTGAGGCAATTTATCTAAACCAGATTGACTGATCCAAGTTCCTAAAGGATTAATGTTCTGCTTACTTTCTGTGCAAAATTTAACCAGTTTGAATAATTTCCCCCTTTGTCCTACACGCCATTCATAAGAAAACACAAATTGAGGTGAATAAATCCGGATCATTAGCATTAATGTGAGCATGAGTGGACTTAACAGTAAAAACAATATTAAAGCTAAAGTCCAATCAATTAATCTGGATAAAATTCTCAAAATTTGAGGTCCTGGTTCGCGCAATTTATGACTAGCAGGAATAGCAATAAACATTGGCTTTTTTGCTTGCTCACAAGCATTTGCCCAAAACTTCAACCAATAAGTACCTATTTTTGGATCTATATTTACTAAATTAATTGGTGAATGTTTTAAACAAGCGATTAATTTTCTTTCGTCATCTAAAACAGGTAAATATGGTTGTTTTAGTTTGTTAACAGATTTTACTAAAAGTTGGCCACGTCGCCATAAAAGTGTGCAATATTCAGAGTTTTGGTTTTGGTAATGCTGAGATATGGCATAGTCATTCTCTAAATTGGGAATGATGGAAATTGTCATAGTTCTTTGAATTTATACAGCAGAAAATTATGGACTAGTGTAAGGAGATAGGAGAATTTTAGATTAAACAATCTAAAATCCAAAAAGAAGGCCATTTGGTAAATTTTTTAGTAATGAGGGTTTCTAGCAATTTTTAGAAATTAATAACTCTATCAACCCATCACTAAATCAGATTAGTTCTAGATACTTAAGTTTGAGATGACTTTTACGAAATCAAGCCAGGCTTGCTTTTGAGATTTTGATTTTAGCCTTCTTTTTCTAGAATATAGGAAAATTTAACAATAATTATTGCTGAAATGAATTCTTTATTTACTCTTTAATATAACTGTTGTTTTTATCGGAAATTTATTAAGCTATCATAAATTGCTATAATTGCAACTGAAATCAATAAAATCATTTTATGTTTATAAGTAGTCATGCAAAATTAAATTCATCCGGGGGGAGAGGGAACACTTCAATTGCGCTCAGTGCGGTGCAGTAAAAAATTTGTGTAATTTATTCTGCTTGATTACTTACTATAGGATTACTATTGGATTTTTGAAATATACGTAGGTGGGAATTTACAAGGATAATTTGCTTTTATTCATAATTTAATCAAGAAATGCCCACCCTACACATACCTAAATTTTTTCACAAATCATTTAGGATTCCTATAGAGGCAAAGTTAATGATGAAATTTAAAATAAATATTCACTGGTTAATAGTACCAGAATAATACTACTAACCAGTGATTTTAATCTGATGGAAATACGAAATTTTGAAACAAAAAGCATTTAGCTATTTTTCAATAGCTGGATGTAGAATTAGTTGTTTTTTCCGGGTATACGGTACATAAGCGCTATCAGAATTAGAGACTCCGTTAGCTACAACTCCAATCAGATTTAACTTACTTAACATTGCCGTAGCTTGGGAAAGTTGAGTGCGTGTAACTCTGCCCATACTAGCCACCATTACCACACTCCGACAAGATGAAGCGGTAAGCATGGCATCTACTAAACCAAGAACTGAGGGAGCATCTATCAAAACTAAATCATAATTCTCTTCAAATGCTGCCATAAGTTGCATCATGCGTGGAGAACTTAAGAGATTAGCGGGATCAGTAGGTATGGGTCCAGCAGTCAAAATATCAATATAAGATGAGCCTGAATATTGAATGCCAATTTGATTAGGTAAGGTAATATCATTAGCTAACAAAGTTGATAAACCTTGTTCATTGGGAAGATTCAACTGTTTGTGTAAATTGGGATCACGTAAGTTGGCATCAATTAATAAGACTCGCTTGTGTAAGCGGGCTGCACTCATGGCCAGACCTAGTGCTAGGGCTGATTTTCCTTCATCTGGTAAAGCGGATGTTACCATTAAGGATTTTAAATCAGCGACATTATTGAACAGTTCAATATTTTTATAAATCAAATCTAGTGATTCCCAACGGGGGGAAGCTTGTAAAACTTGAACTGTCCAAGGGGAGGGAATATCTGGTTTTCCAAAAGGCAGTTTAATTACTGATTCTTTGGGTTTAGCGACTGGTAATTTAGGAGTTGAACCCAATAGTGGTAAGGGAAACTGTTTTTCTAATTCAGCAGTAGTGTGAACAGAATCATCAGAAGCTTCTCGAATAAATGCTGCTATACCACCTAACATTAAACCGACGACTCCGCCTAATAATAGGTTTTGTTGGAGGTTAGGCCCAGTTTTTAGACCGATTTGGGGTTCTTCTACTACTTCCCAATTAAAACCACCTTTGGAAAGTTCTTGGCGTAATTGTTGTTCTGCTCTCAATAATTGTTCTAATCTTTCCCGGCTAAATTTTAATTGGGGTAAGATGCGGTTGTAATAAGCTAGGAGAGAGGGGAAACGTTTTAATTCGGTTCTGAGTTCGTTTTCTTTTTGGGCTAAAGTTTGATCGCGGGCGCTGAGGGAAACAATTGTTGTTTGTGTTTCTACTAATTGTCCAGTCAGATTAAGATCAATTTCACCTAGTTGTCCTTGTTCTAAGAGATTATCACCGGCAACAAAGTTGGTTGTAGATTGTCCGCCGAGAGTTCTACTAACTTCTTTTTGCAAAAGTTCTTTTTGACTTTGCAATTGTTCTTGGAGTTTTTGAACGCTGGGAGTGTCATCAGTAAAGCGTAAACGTTCTTGTGCTAAGGCTAGTTCTGTTTTTTGAATTTCGTTCAGTAAGCCTTGGTAGCGGGTGGACTGACTGAGACGGGAGGAGACTAGGGCGTTTTGGGGTGATCTGTTGAGTTGTTCTTGTAGGGAAGTGAGTTTGGCGATCGCTTCTTTGTATTCAGATCGGGTTTTTTGTCTCTCTAGTTGAACTTCATGTAAAGCCGTCTCGATGGCTTTGGCTTGGGATTCGGGATCAATTAAGTTCTGATTGCGGCGAAATCTCTGCAAGTTGGCTTCGGAAGTATTGACTTCATCAGTAGCTTTTCTCAGTTGTTCCCTGATGACTTGCAAACCCTTTTGTAAACGTGTATCTTGCTGTTGTTTGTTGTACTCAACATAAACTTGGCGAATAGCCGTCAGCACTTTTTGCGTTTTCTGGGGATCATTATCGGTGTAATCAACTTGGAAGATTTTGGTAGCTAGATTGTCTTCTTTACTCCGAATCTGATTTAAAACTAAGGACTGTCTAATCTCAACTACAGTAATGTCTGGATATTCCGATTTGAGTTTATCTACTGCTTTTTGAATTAATCCAGAACTCTGCATCAAGTTCAGCTGAGTCGCTGTGTCAATAACTATATTCGCATCAGTAAATTGAGTTTCTACACCACCAGTTTCTTTTTTACCCTGATAGTTAGGCTCAACTAACAACTGCATGGTGCTTCTAAAAGTCGGACTGGTTCTTAAGGTAATGATAAGAGCGATCGCACTCGAACCCAAAAATACCAGCAAAAACCAGGGAAATCTGCGGACAAATACAGCAAACATTTGCCCATAGCCTGGTTCTGGTTCTGGCACTGGAGTTATTGGTGAATTTAGATTCATTTGAACCACGTTTGTTATCCTTGAACTAATACATCAAATAAACGCCCGATGCACACCACAAACCTGATCAATAATTTGTTCTACCTTGCTGAAAAATGCCTGTTCAGAAAAATTGGTAATAGCGTGATGACGAATTTTTTCGTAATTCCAAGTAATTCCTTTAGCTTCTAGTAATGCTGTTTGTAAAGATTCGGGTGTTTGTCTTCTAAAAAAAACCCCGGTTGTTCCCGGTATTTGAGTATCTAAAACCCCACCAGCCCCAAAAGCAACTACAGGTGTGCCACTAGCATTGGCTTCTATTGGTACTAATCCATAATCTTCTAAGGCCGCCACAATAATTGATTGAGCTTTAGCAAACAAATCTTGACGATGACTATCACTAACGTGTCCTAAAAATTCAATATTCGGCAATGCCTTAGATTTTAATCGCTCCAGTTCTGGCCCATCACCTGATATTAATAATTGCCACCCTAGCCAATTAAAAGCCTCGACTATTATATCAAGACGTTTATAACTGATCATTCGTGCAGATGCCAAATAGTATTCATCTTTGGTATCTGAAAAAACAAATCTACCAGTATCAATAGGATAATTAACTACGAAGGACTGTTTACCATAAATTTTTCTAATTCTTTGAGCAACAACTGTAGAGTTAGCAATGTATAAATCTGGTTCTTGAGCATATTTCAAATCTACATTTCGCATGAGTTGAAATATTTTTTCAATCAAGGGGGCAAAATATCTGTAATCACTATATTCTCTGAGATATGTTGCTGTATCCCACAAAAACCGGGTGACGTTATGACAAAAACAAATATGGTAGGCATCTGGTCTTTTTTTTACTGCTTTAGCAAAGCTGGTGCTACTGCTAATAATTAGATCATATTCTTGTAAATCTAATGCCCGAAATGCAGGAAAATAAAGAGGTGCTAACATTCTAAAATACTTGGTAGCTCCAGGGATCTTTTGTAAAAAAGTAGTGTTAACGATTCTCTCACCTACATCAATTGTTTTTTGGGCATCATATAAAGAAGTGAAAATATCGGCTTGAGGATATCGCTGACAAAGCAATTCAAACACGCGCTCTGCCCCGCCGCGCTGGGTTAAGTAGTCATGGACGAGAGCAATTTTCATAAGTGCTACCTAAGTATGAACAAAGTTTGTTTGATCGCTCTCCAGCAAGTTACTAATTATCATCAATTGGCCAATAAGGATGATTTTTAATAAAAATCACCCCTTAGAAATATTTGCAATTGATTTTGTACTTGATCTGGAAAAAATGCTCAACAATTAGTAATAAGCAAAAGCAATACTAAGTGAGTGAGAGATGTGCTGAGTAAATAGATCAAATTGTCCTCAGCACATTTACAATTAAGTGGGATGTTTTAATTTAATTGTTGTGATTTTGGGATGCCGTATTACAACAGGAGGCAGGCGTTCCGTGAGCGAAGTCGAACGGGGCAGGAGGGAAAGCCTTTTTCTGTATGAGTTTTCAGTTTCAATTTGTAACTCTTTTACCTGAAATCTGCTGTAATTACAAATAGACACTGTTGATAGAAAATTGGTGTTGCATAATTGCGGGATAATTTTTGAGTGTAGAGACGTTCCTTGACGTTCAAACAAGGGTTTTGGATTTATACAAAATCATTTTCATCCCTAACATCAGCAACACCAGAAAATTTAACCAATCCCTACCAAAGTTTTGGCGGGAGCAAAATGATTATTTTGTTCTAAACGTAGTCTGTCAGCTAATCTACCGGGTGGTAATTCTACATCATCGTAGGAGATTACTTGATCTCTAGGAATATCGCGTTTGAGGCGACATCCTTCTGCTAGACCGATAGGCAACAGATTTTGTTGACGGACGATATCAGAATTTTCACATTGTCCATAGGTCATGTAGTAACCGATGCCATCTAGGATTTCTCCAGCTTGGAGATTAATTTTAGCGGTGGCAACTACATCAACCATCGGCGCACCAATGGGGGCTAAAACTGTGTCTTGGAAGAGGACAACACGGGCCACAGATAGGGGAACTTCAAAATGGCAAAGGTGGTAAGGAGTGTAAAAGCTATAAAGTGGCCCTTCTCCTAGTTTGTACAGGTTTAGGTAGTGCTGCTGCTTGGGATCATCATGGGTGGCGAAAACAAAGACTCCAGGACTGGGTTTTGCACCAACCACATAATCAACGATGCCGCCCAATGCTTTTAGCTGGTCTACGTCGTATTTGCTGGTTAAATCGTCAATATGTCCGGTGTAGTCATAACCCAGCATACCGCGTTTAGCCACTTTCATGCCGGTTGCATTAGCCACTATTGCCTGTTCAAAGGAAATTTTTGTCCCATCGGCGAAACTTGTGACCATATTGGGTTGCTGTCCCCAACGTTGGGCAAAGCCGGCTTGGGTGGTGGGGTTGCGGTAGGGGTCTTGTAAGCCTTTGATGTTGCCGCACAGGAGGGGGGTTAAACCGATGCTTTTCACAAAGCGATAGAGGTTCATTTCTACCCCTGGTTGATCCCCGTCGCAAGCAGAGAGAATCACACCGGCTTTGTCAGCGTAGACTTTGAGGATGGGTCCGATTGTTCCATCCAGTTCCGCATTCATCATAATTACGTGTTTACGATGAGCGATCGCCTCTGTGACGACATGAGCCCCAAACTCTACAGCCCCGGTAACTTCGATTAATGCGTCAATCTGAGCTGCACGGCATAATAAAAAGGGATCTTCAGTGACAGCATATTTATTTTGAGCGATCGCCTCTTCCAAATCACCCAAATTATTGACAATTTGTATATCTTCAATTCCTGCCTCTAAATAAGCTCTTTTCCCTGCCTCCACATTGCGGCTAAAAATTGCTACTAATTCCATTCCTGGCACAGAATTAATGATTTGATTAGCAATCCCCCGTCCCATAAATCCAGCGCCAATCATTCCCACTCTTACCGGATTTCCTGCCTCTGCACGGGCTTGTAAAGCACGATCTATAATAATCATTAACTTAATCCTCTCTTAATTATTAGTCATTAGTCATTAGGGAACAGGGAACAGGGAACAGGGAACAGGGAATAGTCATTAGTCATTAGTCATTAGTTATTAGTCATTAGGGAATTTATTGTTATTTCCCCCCTGCCCCCTGCCCCTCTGCCCCTCTGC
>DATGXB010000283.1:0-40745 GCA_035299225.1 Nostocaceae cyanobacterium
CCTGCCTCTTCCTCCCTGCCCCCTGCCCCCCTGCCCCCCTGCCTCTTCCTCCCTGCTAATAATTTTGGATTATGCAACGGGCAAATCACTAACCACATCTATAATTAAATTTGATTTGTTATTGAAAGCACACACGGATAATTTAGATATGACAGGTAAAGGACAGGGTTTTGGTTTCGGTTTAGGAAAAATGAAAGAACTGGCAGAAGCTTTCAAAAAAGCCCAGCAAGTTCAAGAAGGTGCCAAGCGTCTCCAAGAAGAACTAGAACAAATGGAAATTCAAGGAGAAGCTGGCGGCGGTATGGTGAAAGTGATTGTCAGTGGCAACCAAGAACCCAAACGCGTGGAAATTGATCCAAAAGCTTTAGAAGAAGGTGCAGAAGTCCTTTCTGACCTGCTCACAGCAGCAATGAAAAACGCCTATGAAAAGTCCACTGCTACCATGCGGGAACGGATGGAAGAATTAACCAGTGGATTAGAATTACCAGGATTTTAGTAAGTGGTCAATGGTTAGTGGTCGGTGGTTAGTATAATTAACAACTAACTACTAACCATTAACACATCAAGCAAAACTTATGGCTTATAAGCTGCTATTTGTCTGTCTGGGTAATATTTGCCGATCGCCCTCAGCAGAAAATATCATGGATCACCTGATTAAACAGGATGGTTTGAGTGATAGTATCCTTTGTGATTCTGCGGGTACTTCTAGTTACCATATTGGTAGCCCTCCTGATCGGCGGATGAGTGCCGCAGCTGTGGAAAAGTTAGGGTTTAAACTCCAAGGTCACGCTCGCCAGTTACAAAAGTCAGATTTACGAGAATTTGACCTAATTCTAGCTATGGATCAGGAGAATTATCACAATATTCTCGCGCTTGACCCCTCTGGGCAATATCATCACAAAGTCCGCCTAATGTGTGAATTTTGCTCTAAATATGACTTTAAAGAAGTACCAGATCCCTATTATGGTGGTAAAGAGGGGTTTAATCAGGTAATTGATTTACTTCTTGATGCTTGCCAAGGTTTACTCAAGTACATTAATAACCACGAATAGGTAAGGGGATGAGGAGAAGGAGGAAGACAGGGAAAATGGGGAGATGGAAGAAATGAAAAATAATTCTATGTTTTTTCTCCTGCCTCCTGCCTCCTGCCTCCTGCCTCCTCTTAATCTACTAAACCATGCTTAATAGCAAAGCGGACTAACTCAGCACGATTACTGGTAGAGGTTTTTCTTAACAAACTGCTGACGTATTTTTCTACAGTTCTTGGACTTAGATGTAACCGACTCCCCATTTCCGCATTAGATAAGCCATGAGTTAATAATTCTAAAACTTCCTGTTCTCTGGTAGTCAGTGATGAGAACATCTGAGGTTGATGAATTTGTGTTACAAGAGAATTAGGCACATCTACAGCTTTGGTAGTGGTGGCAGTGCCAAGATTTTCTTGCGGAGAAAGTCTATATTCTGATTGAATAATTTGCGATCGCTCCAGCAAATTCCGAATGGCTGCTGCTAACTCCTCTAATTCAAACGGTTTCGGCAAGTAAAGATCACAACCTGACTGATAACCTAAGATTCGCTCTTGGGTTTTAGTTCTGGCTGTTAGTAAAATCACAGGCAATAACCGAAACGCCGATTTTTGACGTACTCGACGTACCAGTTCATAGCCGTTCATTCGTGGCATGACAATATCCGTGACAATTAAATCAGGATGGTACTCCTCGACTATCCCTAGTGCTTCTTGACCATCGTCAGCAGTAAGGACATTATAGCCAGACAGTTCAAGATAATCACTAATTGATAGACGAGTGCCCAGATCGTCATCCACTACCAGGATCATCAAGGGCATGGACAGTACACCCCTAGAATTTTGTTTACCAAGTAATCAATAAACACAGACAATAACAATGTTCTTATGTTTCATCCTATGACAGGATCAACCCTTAATGACTGTCTGAAGGGTGATTTATAAAAAAAATCTTAAATCTTGAGGAAATATTGACTTAGTTTAACCCACTTGAGACTGCTTAGGGAATATCTATGGAAAGTTTTTCAATTCTTGACAACAAAAGCAACAATAGTGTTTATAACTCTCGTCTTGATGAACTAACATAGAGATTGGGGATAATTTCCCAATTATAGCCAAAACTTAATCTTGTTAGCATATATCTGTAAAGCAATGGTACATCAAATATGAAAAAAATCACTAGTGCAGCTTGGCAGAAATAACTATCCAGGAAAACCCTATTAAACCCTTGTTAAATTAACCTTTTTGCCTCCTGCCTCCTGCCTTCTTGTACTAGCGGTTAGTTTTAAACTAAATTTCAAAACTTAACATTATTCAATTGACCCCAAATTTTCCATGAGTGACAAAAACGAAAGTTACAAAGTTGTAAGCGATAATCGTCAAGCCCGTTATTTATATGAAATCTTGGAAACTTACGAGGCTGGAGTGCAGTTAACAGGCACTGAAGTGAAATCTATTCGGGCTGGTAAAGTTAATCTTCAAGATGGCTATGGTTTAATTCGTAACGGTGAGATATGGTTACTTAACGTGCATATTTCTCCATATAATGCCAGTGGACAATACTTTAACCATGAACCACGACGCACTCGTAAGCTGTTACTACATCGCCAAGAAATTCGCAAGCTGATTGGCAAAGTAGAACAACAAGGATTAACCCTAGTACCATTAAAAATGTATTTGAAGCGTGGTTGGGTAAAAGTGAGTATTGCCTTGGGTAAAGGTAAAAAACTCCATGATAAGCGCGAAGATATGAAACGCCGACAAGATCAACGTGATATGCAGCGAGCAATGAAATATTAAAGAAGCCTGCCTGCCTCCTCTCCTATATCTTCAGCTTGAGTTAAATATAATTCCTGTTTATAGCCATAGATTGATTTGGCTAATAATCAGACTAGATACAGTTGTAAATAGCTTTACAAAGGATAAGGCATTCTTATTATGAAAAGCTATTTCACTCGAACTGTCAGCGCTGGGGTTCTGGCTGTGAGTTTAGGAGTTTTACCCCTCACATTACCAGCACAAGCTCAGGTAAGAACTGTTCCCAGAACTGATACTGATGCTGTCCGGGTTTATGATCGTGATGGTTTTGATTGGGGTTTGTTAGGTTTACTTGGCCTAGCTGGTTTAGCTGGTTTAGCAGGAAAAAGACGCGAAGAAGAACCAACACGCTATCGTGATCCTAATACTCCAAGTGCAACCAGCTACAGAGATTGAACAATTCAGAAGTTGTAGGAACTTAGCTATAAGGAAGATGGGCAGAAGGGCAGACGCGGTGAGGTAGAGAGGGATTTTAATTTCCCTTTCTCTCCGTGTCCTTTTTCTGCTTATTTTTGTTTAGGTGAGTTCTGGCGATTGGTTTCTGCGTGGTTGCCAGTAACTAGCGACTAAGGCCACCATTAACCACCACAGAGTATTGACTTCTGGACGATACCAGACAGTATCAACTGTACCATGAGCTAACATTCCCAATAGTGAGGCGATCGCTCCAATTAACCATAATCCCTCTGTCTGTAGAGATTGGCGTAATCTATGTAATTGGGTTAAAGCAGTATTGAAAATGACGATTAATAACCACAGGAAGGCGGTTAAACCAATTAAACCCATTTCTACTGCTACTTCTAAAAAAATGGAGTACGCGCTTAAAGCACTGAATCTGGGTAGTTGATAGAGGGGATACCTTTGGTTAAAAGAATTGTGTCCGGGGCCAATACCAATCCAAGGGCGATCGCGAATCATTCTAAATACTGCATCCCAAACGTTACGTCGGAAGTTATTACTGCTATCACGGCGATCTAAAAAGATGCTGAGAACTCTTAATCTGACAGGTTCAACAAATATTACAGCTAATAGTAACAGGCCAATTACTACACCAATTACTATCGGTAATAACCAAGTACGCCAAAAAGCTGGTAATTGTGCACTTAACCAATAACCTAATAAAGCTATCGCTGCTAACAAACCGACAACTAAACCTAACCAACCACCCCGGCTAAAGGTTAATACTAAACAGGAAGTATTCACAGCAAACATAGTTAATGCTAAAGCTTTTTTCCACCACCCCTGCCAAGCAAAAATCGCCACTAGACTCAAAACTACAGCAGGTAACATATACCCAGCCAACAAATTAGGATTGCCCAAATAACTGTAAACCCTGGTAGTTTTAGATAAAGTTGATTCTGGATCAACCCAAGTGGCTAGAGGTGGAGCACCGACACGCCACTGTTGAATACCATATACACCGACAATCAGTGAAATATGTAAATAAAGGGTAATCAACCAAGTACGGACGCGGGGAAATCTGATCACTCTAGCACAAACAATAAACAGCATTAAGTAAAGACTTAAAGTAATTAAATCACTCAATGCAGCTCGTTTCACTGGTGAAAAAACAGTGGCTAGAACAGCAATACCCCAATATAAACAAACTAAGACATGAATAGGAGAAACTAAAGTCTCTTGAGTATTTCTTGCTTCATCAGATAAAGTCAACAACAACCAGAAGAGAATACAAGCAGCAATTAATAAACCGATTAAGGTACTAGAAACAAAAGGAGCTAAAGCATAAATTACGCTGAGTAAACCAGCTGCGATCGCATCTCCCCATTGAATCAAAATACTACTTTGTCGCCAAGACCTTAAACCACCAACCAAAAACCGATGTAAGTAACTGGTAGCTAAAAATTCTTTTAACGATAAAGACGATAGAGTAAACCTGTCCCAGACTAAATTCATAAAAAAACATTCTAACTAACTTGCACAAAAGCACAAAACTGGCCTTGATCATACAGTAGGGAACAGGGAACAGGAAACAGCTGAGTCCAGTGCCTTGGGTGGATTTCCCTTTAGCACTAAAAAACAAATGATGATCCACTATCGAGCAGAAAAACCGCCTCCTCACAGCTCATTAGTTACTTCTGAAGGTGTAGCTGGTTGTATGGGTAAAGATAAAACATAGCGATATCCTGACTCTGGAGAACCTTGAATTGAAATTTGTCCACCATGTAATTCTGCTAAATGACAACTAAGTAATAAACCTAACTTTTCTCTAGATGCATGATTAGAGGCTTTGGTTAAGGTAGAATTGAAATCACTAATACCAAAAGTCTGTAATTTCTCTACATTCTGGTTTTGAATATCACCAGATTCTAATGCCTCCTCTGTCATTTCTAACGTTGGTAAAGGATTAATAAAATCTATTCCTTCTCCCAACCAAGGATGAGAAACCCAAACCGTAATATTGAGGTTATCTTCTTTATAAGAAACGTGAATCCTTACTATACTACCGGTAGCTGAAACTTGAACTACGCTAAAAATAAGATGATAAATAATTTGGCGGACTTTATCTTTATCTAACGTCCAAATTCGGTTGCGTCCTGGTTCAATAGATAAACGAATATCTTGCTCACGCCGAGTAGCTACTTCTTCTAAAGTATGAATAGCTTGCTGGCAAAGCATTTCAATATCTACAGGAGCTATATTCAATACATTAGCAGCTTCATCTACAGATCCTAATTCAGTAATTTCATTCACCAATGACAGTAAATATTTTCCACTGTGTTGGATAATTTCTAAATATTCCCTTTGTTTAGTAGTTAAAGGACCATAAATTTCTCTTCCTAATACACTAGCCATACCTAAAACAGATGTTAAAGGTGTGCGTAACTCTTGAGTTAACAGGCTCAAAAGTTCCAGTTGAATTTGTTTACTGGATGTATTATTTTTATCTAAAACTTTAGTGTTGACTTTTAGCTCTTTTATGGGCTGGTGATTAAGTGACAAGGGAGAAATACTATTATTAATCGTGCTTTTTTCTGAGTTTCCTGATAATAATCTATTACGTTCAAATTCACTCATGCACCAGCGAGCGATAATTTGTAAAAACTCAATATCACGGTTTGGAAAATCGCGTGGTACAAGATCCATTACTGCTAATGAACCTACGCAATTTCCCGCAGCGTCAATGAGTGGTGCACCCAAATAAGAACGAATTCCATAATTTTGGATCAGCAAACTATTAGAAAATAAAGAGTTAGTTAATTTATGAGTATCATTAATTACAAATATCTGATTACTTTCTACAACCTGACTACAAAATGATTCTTGGCGTAAGAGTTGACGATTTTGAGCCAAATCATTCATTAAACCTAGTCTGGATAAACCTACAGCTGATTTAAACCAATGAATTTCCTGGTCTATAAATCCCAAAATAGAAATTTGTGTTTCGAGAAAATGGGCAGCAGTTTGAGTTGCTTCTTCAAAGACGGGAATCATCTCTGGTTGACGCAAACCCATTTCTAACAATGCTTTTAGGCGTTTTTGTTCTTTTGTTTCTACAGAAGTCCAACCATCCCGGATAGCCAATAATTTATTTTCAGGCTCTACCATTACTAATGTTACCTTTGTGACTGCTAATTTGGTTTTTATCTCTAATTGTTGTGAGGGATTTACTATGTTCCCCTCCTTAAGCATTCCCCAATTTAACCTCTGATCAACAGGTTTACTGCAAAAATTTTGCCTATAGCCTGTTTTTATAATCATCAAGGGGCTAAGTATTACTGAGAAAAATATAATCAGTTGTTTATACTTATATTCGTTTTGCTAAATTCCGTATTTTTCTTGAGAGAATACAAGTTTACGAATCAAGGAAAAATGGATTACATTTTGTAGATTAGGTTTTAATTACTACAAGATCAAGCATCAATGAATGTAAAAATACCATTTGTAGATTTGAGCTTACAGCATCAGCCCCTAGAGGCTCAATTGCAACAAGCAATACAAAATGTACTGACCAAAGGTGATTTTATTTTAGGTCAAGCGTTAGCCGAGTTTGAAACAGCCTTTGCAACTGCATCAGGGGTAGAGTATGGGGTAGGTGTAGCATCAGGGACAGATGCGATCGCCTTGGGTTTGCAAGCTTGTAATATTGGTGTAGGTGATGAGGTCATTTTACCAGTTAACACCTTTGTGGCTACACTGATCGGCATATTACGGACAGGGGCAAAACCGATTTTTGTAGATTGTGACCCGAAAACAGCTTTAATTGATTTAGAGGCAGCTGCCAAAGCCGTTACACCCCGGACTAAAGCCATTGTTCCCGTCCATCTCTATGGGCAAATGGTATCACCTCAAGCACTATTAGATTTTGCTCACACCTATAAATTACTGATTTTTGAAGATGCTGCTCAAGCACATCTAGCCCAAAGAGAAGGATATCGTGCTGGTTCAGTGGGAGTTGCCGCAGCGTATAGTTTTTATCCCAGTAAAAACTTAGGGGCTTTTGGGGACGGAGGGATGCTAATCACCAGAGATCCAGAGATAGCAGCAAAAATGCGACGTTTGCGGAATTATGGTGCATCTCAAAAGTATGTGCATTTGGATTTTGGCACAAATAGCCGTCTAGACACCCTACAAGCCAGCGTATTACAGCAGAAATTGCCTTATTTAACTCAATGGAATAGCGATCGCTACACCGCCGCACAACAGTACGATCTAGAACTAACTTCCTTAGCATCTGCTGGTATAATCCCTATAGAGAACCATAGCGGTGCAGGGCACATTTATCACCTTTACGTGATCAAAATTGATTCTGCTTGTTCAGTTAACCGTGAACAAATACAACAACATCTGACACAAGCGGGAATTCAAACTGGTGTTCATTACCCTATTCCGTGCCATTTACAACCAGCATTTACAAATTTAGGTTATCAACAAGGAGATTTTCCCCAAGCTGAAGCATTGGCAAAACAAATTTTATCATTGCCTATGTATCCTGGTTTAAGCCATAGTCAAATCAAAGAAGTTGTTGCTGCTATTACTTCAGCCATGAATGCCGAAAAAAACTTATTGTTAACTGAAAAATCCTTTTAAGCATTTAGGCTTTAGTTGACTGAAATCGAAAAATTACAAATCAATCACAAATCAATTTTGAAATTTTGAAGTTGGAACTTTTAATTATTTTATGGAACTTCAACAACAAATTAAAACCAGAAATACCAATCTATTCCTAAACTTCAGCATTATTGGCGTGTTGCTCTTACTTTATGCACCTATATTGCTACATTGGATCGATGGTTGGTTACACAAAAATATTAGTACAGAACATGAATATTTTAGTCATGGGATTATCGGTTTTCCCTTTGCAGCATATTTATTTTGGACAACCCGCAAACAATGGCAGAGATTAAAAAATATTAACCATCCCTTTGGTTTATTTTTATTAGCAGTTGGCGGAATTTTTTATATAACTGGCATTAGCGAATGGGTAAATCTTTCCTTGCCAATTATTTTGACAGGGCTTTGTTTGTGGCTCAAAGGAATACCAGGCTTTAAATTGCAGGGATTTTCCTTATTATTAATATTATTAGCCACTCCCAACGCCGTACCATATCTAATTGCTCCTTATACCTTCCCTCTACAAACCTTTATTGCAGGTACAGCAGGCTTTATTTTAAACACCTTGGGAATGCAGGTAACAGTTGATGGAATCAATATATTTGTGGGAGGGAGAATTGTAGAAGTTGCACCCTACTGTGCTGGTCTAAAAATGCTATTAACTACCCTGTATGTTAGCCTGATTCTACTACATTGGACTGATGCTTTATCTTCACGTCGCATTACTACTTTGTTCTTATCAAGTGCTGTATTAATTAGCGTATTAGGTAACATCATTCGTAATACTTTACTAACTTATTTTCATGGAACTGGCAACGACGGAGCTTTTGCTTTTATTCATGATGGAGTAGGTGGTGATCTTTATTCTGCTTGTATGTTGTTATTGCTAGTGCCTTTATTGAATTCGATGAATAGATATTTTGCCACTCAACCAGAACCGCAACTAGCAGGAGAAAGTGAATATTTAGATGCACCACCAAATCAAATAGAAGATAGTTAAAAAATAGTTAATAGGGGGCGTTAAAATATGCCTCCGTTCTATAATTTTTGTGAACTAAAGTTTGAACTAAATATTTGAATATATTTAAATTTTCAAGGAGTTTTCATCTTCCTGTTACCTGTTCCCTGCTGTATTAAGTAATTAGGCAGAATTAATTACACATCTTAATTTCCCTGTTCCCTGTTCCCTTACTTCATCTAGGAATTTAATTTTGCACGGCTACTTAACACTTATTTTTCACCGCAATAATAATGACTTCCTTAACTCAATTTTTCCAGAAAGAACAATTAAACAAAATAATAGCCCTGTTATTATTAACTTTATTGCTGGCTATAGCAGCATTACCCGGATACATAACTGGCAAATGGCAATGGAAACAACCACCAGCGATCGCACATTTGGCAAAATTAAGAGACATCCGTCAAGTAGGCTTAACCCTGCCAGAATGGAAAAGTATCCAACAAAGTGAACGGTTAATTGGTGAGCGTAAATGGTCGGTACAGGAAATAAAAAAAGCCGACGCAAACATTCGAGCTATATTACTCGTAATTCCTCAAAATGGGCCAGCAGACCAACCCCAAGTAGAATGGACAGATATTGACACATGGGGAAAAATTAACTGGGGTAAATGGGATATAGCCCAAGAAAGAAACCTCGAATTTAGCGTTAAACCACCAAACCCCGGAAACACCAACTCACAAATTAAAGTCGAAGCTAGATATTTTCGTGCTGTCACCCAACAGGGAACTTTTGCAGTCATACAATGGTACTCTTTACCTGATGGTGGCCATACATCTCCTATGCGTTGGTTTATCGCCGACCAATTAGCACAATGGCAGAAAAAACGTGTTCCTTGGGTGGGTGTAGCAATTTTACTGCAAATCGAACCTCTAGGAAATATAGAAGATAATCGGTTAACAGTTCAATCTTTGGCTGAAAAAGTACAAACAGCATTATTAAGCATACCTTTCCAATAGAATGAAAAGCCACCTAGCGACTTTAAACTGAAAAAGGGCAATGTCTATCACTCCTCGCTTTCATCTACGCGCATTTAATATTCTGTGTTTAGTTACTCTTCAGGCGAGTTTCGGCTTGACGAAAACTATTGAACCTGTATTTGCTCAAACTTTACCTAATTTACAAGAATCTCCCCAACCTATACCCATCACACCATCTGGAATTGAATTTACACCACCCATCAATACTAACCCTGACCAAAACCCAGAAATACCAGCACCCCCTTCTAGTTTGGAGTTTACCCCCACAGATGCCAGTGAAGCTATTTCTCCAGAGTTTCAGCGTTATATTATTGGGGCAGGAGATGTCATAGCTGTATCAGTACAACGTCCACCAGGGCCTTACCGTTTAGGGATTGGTGATAGCATTAGTGTATCAGTACAAAGATTTCAAGATTTAAGTTTTCAAGCAGCTATTAATCCAGAAGGTAATATTATTGTTCCGTTGTTGGGAACGGTATCTTTACAAGGTTTAACTTTAAAAGAAGCAGAAAGTAAAATTCAAACAGGTCTAAATCGGTTTGTAGTTAATCCAGTCATATTTTTATCGCTATTAGGACAACGACCAGAGTTAAGCTTTCAAGCAGCTGTCACTCCAGAAGGTAATATCGTTGTGCCACAGATAGGATTAATATCTGTACAAGGATTGAGTGTAGAAGAAGCACAGGAAAAAATTCGTTTGGCTGTAAGTAGAATCGCTCCAGATCCGGTAGTGGTAGTTTCTGTCACTAATCCTAGACCAGTACAAGTAACTGTCAGTGGAGAAGTATTTCGTCCAGGAATTTATGCTGTAAATCCGGCATTACCTAGAGTGGCAGAGACATTACAGTTAGCTGGTGGTTCAACCTTAACTGCTGATTTAAGACAGGTTGAAATCCGCCGTAAATTACCTAATGGTGGAGTTGTTTCCCAAAATATTAACTTATATGCAGCTTTGCAAGACGGTGGTTCTGTACCTAATTTACGGCTACAAGATGGGGATGCCATAATTGTACAACGTCGGGAAGTCGGTACAGATGACGGTTACGATCGCTATTTAGTGTCTCGTTCAACCTTAGCTGTACAACAAATCCGCGTCCGAGTTTTAAACTATGCAGCTGGGGGAATTGCTACCCAAACCTTACCCAATGGCAGTACCTTTGTTGATGCTCTCACAGGTGTCAGTCTAGATACAGCTAATCTGCGAGATATAGCTTTAGTACGATTTGATCCAGAACGAGGCAAAGCAATTACACAAAGACTAGACGCAAAAAAAGCACTAGCCGGTGATGCTTCTCAAAATGTGCCATTACAAGATAATGATGTTATCGTAGTAGGGCGTAACCTCATCGGTAGAGTGACTAATTTACTAAATACAATTACTCAACCCTTCTTCAATGTTCAAAGTTTTGTCCGCTTCTTCCAAAGTTTCGGTAATGGATTATTTGGGGGTGGTGGAACTGGGAATTAAGGAGACAGGGGAAATGAGGCAGAGGGGATGGGGGGCAGAGGGGCAGAGGGGAGGAATAAGAGCAAGTAATTTTGATGAGGTTAGGTATGAAATAGTATGAGGATGATGAGGAAATCATGAATCCAAAATCCAAAATTGAAAGTCTCAAATCCTCCTTTTCCCCCTGCACCCTGCTCCCTGCACCCCTGCCTCTTTCCCCCCCGCACCTCCATACTCTAAAATAGTTAACAGATAACCTAGTGAATACTGCGTAAATCCTGCTATGACTCCACCAATAGTTAAGCGTTATCTAATTGCTTTTGCAAAATATAAGTGGTTTGGATTAGCCTGTTTTGGTCTAGTTTTAGCAGGGTCTACGGTGGTGGCAATGCAACCAGAACCAGCAGCGAACTACATTGCTAATGCAGCACTTTCTTATACTCGTCCTCCAGTCTCTTTCTCAGCTACAGGATCAGCCATTCAACAGCAGGCAGAAGACCTAACGGCGGAGATTTTACTTTCTGATAAACTGATTGGAGCGGTAGCCGAGAAAGTTAAAATTAATCCTAGAAAAATTGGCTCGAATATTTCTTTAAAAATGCCGAAAAGAAATCGTGCTGGAGAATTAGAATCAACCATTTTAGAGTTACAGTATCAAGATGGTGATGCTGGCCGTGCCGGGGATGTGTTGGCAGCATTAATGGAAGGAATGGTGCAGTTAAGTGGCGAAATAAATTCTAGTAAATTAAACGCCATTATTGACAAAATTAATGAACGTCTACCTAAAGCCAAGGCAGAATTACAAGCAGCTGAAAAGAAATTAGAACAATACGATCGCTTAGAACGTCCAGCAATTTTAGCCGCAGAAAATGGCAGTTTACTCACAGCTATTACCACCAGCCAAAACCAACAGCGACAGATTATCTCAACTATTGCCGGGATTGATGCCCAATTACGCAGTTTAGAAAGTAAATTAGGCTTAAATGTAGGTCAGGCTTATGTAGCTTCAGCCTTGAGTGCTGACCCGATTATTATGAATTTGCGATCGCAAATCTATCAAGTAGAATCCCAAATCGCCATATTGCAAAAAGATTATCGTCCTGAACACCCGACAATGATTCAGTTGCTCCGGCAAAAACAAGCATCTGAAGAATTATTAAGGCAAAGAGCAGGTGAAGTTTTAGGTGGTCAAATTGCCAAACCCATAGTAGGAGACTTGAGAGGGATTCGCATTCAAAGCAGCTTAGATCCCACCAGACAAGGATTAGCTAACCAAATGGTAGCTTTACAAACCCAGAGAGAAACCCTACAACAACAGTTAAATCAACAAATAGTCCAAGAAGCAAAGTTAAGACAAGAATATTCATTAATCCCAAATAAACAATTAGAGCGATCGCGTTTAGAGCAAGAGGTAGCCTTAAAAAAAGCGACCTATGACCAAATGCAAGCGAAAATCAATGATGCTAAAACCGCAGAAGCCGAAACAGTCAGCAGTTTACTTGTTGCTAGACCACCTGTGGTTGTTCCCAATGCAGTTAAACCCAAGAGTGTACCTGTAACCTTGGGTGTGGGTGGTTTCTTAGGTGCGGTGATCGGTGGGGGAGTGATTTTCTTACTCGGTTCATTGGAAGGAACATTCAAAACCAAAGAAGATATCCGGGAAAGCTTCAAACAACGGGAAGTCAATATTTTGGGAGAATTGCCACTTTTACCAGTGGATGACTTACCACCAGGAGGTATTCCCGTAATTTTATCTCCTGATTCCGTCTATTTAGAATTTTATGAAAAATTCCGTAGTAACTTGCGGCGGATTGGTGGTAAAAACCTCAAAGTATTGTTAGTGACCAGTCTTAGCAGTCAGGAAGGTAAAACCACCAGCGTATTTAACTTAGCTATAGCGGCAGCTCGTGCAGGTAAGAGAACATTAATTATTGAAACAGATTTGCGATCGCCATCTCGCGCTGTTTCCCTGAAAGTTGCCCCAGACCCAGAAATCACCGTTGAACCTTTACAATATTATGGTCGTTTGAGCGAGTGTATTCGTTTAGTTCCTGATGTAGAAAATTTATACATCCTCCCCAGCCCTGGCCCAGTGCGACAAGCCGCCGCCGTTATTGAATCTAGCGAATTTCGCCGCTTAATGGAAGACGTAAGGGAACGTTATGATTTAGTAATTCTAGATACTAATCCTCTCAGTCTATTTAACGATACACTGCTAATCCAACCCTTTAGTGATGGCATGGTCATAGTTACCAGGCCAAACTACACCCAAGAAAACCTGTTAGGTGAAGCAGTAGATCAATTAGTCGAATCTGAATTAGGGTTATTAGGAGGTATTATTAACGGTGCTGATATTGAAGTCACTATCCCAGAAACAGAAGAACCCATAGAAACACCAATCACAGCAGAAACAGAATCAGCAAAACAAATACCAAATTTAGAGGATATATCAGAAGAAGATATACAAAAAGTTTCTGTGGGTGGGAGAAAGAAATAATTAAGCCTCCGCTTTTGTAGTTTACAGAGTATTTAATAAAGCATTAACCTGACAATTTAGAACTCATAAGGCTGAGAATTGTGTTAACCCTAATCTTACAGCCCATTTCAGGTAAATGAGGTACAAATTTTTGGAACAATCTCTTATAAAAAGAGACTTTTAACCCTGTTCCCTGTTCCCTGCTATAACAAGAACTTTTCCCCTCGCTGACAATAGTTAAGGGCTATTCCTGGTTGAATTTTCGGACAAAATTCCTTGATTTATGTCCTCAAATCATCTTTAAAAGGCTTTTTCTACATTGAATCTTCATATTAATTTATTTCTTAAGATAATGGTTAAATAACTTTTTATACAAATAAATTTTTCATAAATTCCTATCTGGTTAATAATAATATAAAAGTTGAAACTTCAGACATAATTCATGGTTTTATGTCGTAAAATCATGTCTAAAATGCTTTCTCCCTACCGAAACTTTATATCCTTTAGAATCCGATAATGTAAAAATATAAGAGTGAGTTCAATTTTTGTTTCAGAGGATAAAGTCATGGATAAAATAGTTATCTCTAACTTAAATAATAATGATCTAAATACTTTTTTTTATGAACTAACTCCAGCAGAAATGGAAAGTATATCAGGAGGAGCATTTGGAGACCCCCTATCCAATGTGTATATCACAACTAATCATGGAGATGTAAATAGTCCAAGTAGTTCAAACTACGGGCCAGGGACTGCCAATGATAATAAAATTAACACCATAGATTATGCTCGAAGTACATATATTTGGATAGTTAATTGATTCGATTACGGTAAATTTGTATCCTAATTTGTTTCCTGACCTACAAATTAAAGCAATGATTGAAGTGAAGAATTCTGAATCAAATTCTGTTGAAGTACAGAAACTTTTTCATGACATAACATTAGAACAAATGGAATTGATTTCAGGAGGTAATATTGTTCCACTATTCTTGGGTCGTAACTCAGATGTTAATTTAAGCACTTTTCATAATGATGAAAGTAACTCTAGCACTGAATACACTAGTCTCTTTGGTGCATATAACAACAAGATTCTTACAATTGATTTTTCTAGGATAACTATCTATTTGGTAGTCTAATTTTTACAGCAGGGAACAGGAGTAAAAGTCTATTTTCCTACTAATCAGGCTTTGTTCCGAAAATTTGTACCTCATTTACCTGAAATATGCTGTAATACCAATTCACGAAAATGCTGATACATATCAATTTTTGTAGGGGTTTAGCACTGCTAAACCCTTTTCCATGTATTTGTATTATGATAGGGGTGAAATGGTATAAGTAATTAGGCAGAATTAATTACACAACTTATTTCCCTGTTCCCTGTTCCCTTGCTTTATAAGCTTTAATTCCAGCACAACTATTTATTTTATAACAGTCCTATTTGATTTGTGAGATTACTCATAATTAAGGGTTTCTCAAATGTTTTTTTAAAAAACTTGTTATGTTTCAGTAGTCATGAAAAAATCATTGCTTAGTTGAAGTGTTCCCTTGCTTTACGTAGGAAATTAATTTTGCACGACTACTTATTTCAGGTAAATGAGGTACAAATTTGTTGAAACTTGTTAATCTAATCAATTAGCTTCCTGCTTGCGTTACTTCTGGATAAATTTTTATTTTTATTCTTTTTTATTACCATAATTGACAACATAGGGCTATAGCAATCCCTTGTAAGATTATATACGTCAATAAAGGTTTTAGTGATTATAACTCAAAGATTATGGTGTACTCCAGTCAGACAGAAACCGCTATAACCTAGAGTTAATCTTTAAAATGATCAACAGATAACTGGCAGACTGGAAAAGGCGACTCTAAAATTGAAGGTAAAAATAGAAAGTTGAGATCAGAGTCATTTTCATTAAATCAAGTTACCTCTGGCTGTTGAGAAACACACCGTTGATAAACATCGTCTTTAGCCAGGCTGCCCCTCAGCAAAGCATTTTTTCAGCTATCTGTCAAGTAGGTTTTACATTATGAGTAACCCACAAAACCCTAAGCGTTTTTCTCCCAGTGTCATAGCAGCTGTTTCAGCTGTGGTCATAGCAGCAGGCGGTGGTGTAGCGTTGTTAACTTCACAGCAGCCTAGTAATAATCCCACTCCGCCTAATGCTTCACAAACTACACCGACACAACCTTTAACTACACAGCCAAAAGAGCAAACAGCCAATATTTATTGGCTCAAAGCCAATGAAACCAGTGTAGAGTTAGTACCTCAACCAGTAAAAGTTGCAGCTGATAAACCAAACAAAGCTCTAGAAGCAGCTTTTAAAACTTTGTTAGCAGGTCCCACTGAAGGTACAAATTCTACGACTATTCCCCCAGAAACAAAACTTTTGGGTGTGAAGGTAGACAATAATGATATTCATGTTAATTTATCGGAAGACTTTACTACTGGAGGTGGTAGCACTTCCATGATGGGGCGGGTAGGACAAATTGTGTATACAGCCACTACTTTTAATCCCAATGGGAAAGTCTATATAGAGATAGATGGTAAAAAATTAGATTATCTAGGAGGGGAAGGTGTGGAAATAGAGCAACCCCTAACCCGTAAAAGTTTTAAGGAAAATTATCCGCTTTAGGGATTGGTAGTTTACAGAAATTTTTGGTAGAAAGGGGCGGTTTTGGGCATAAATTTTGGGTACACAACCGAATTTATATCCTAAACCCGCCTCTACAGCAATTGGTAGAAGAATTTTAGATTTTAGATTATAAGGCGGATAGCTGTACGAGCCTTATAGTGAGGCGATCGCCTACCCTGTTACATCACTCAAAAATCATTTCCTTGACTGCGGCGGCTAAGGATGCCTGCTTGCCACATTACCTGGGAATGTTTAGATATATTTGCCTGATATGTTGATGTTGCCTCTACTAACACTTGTCCAAATTTTCCTTTATTCTTTAGCAGGTGCAACAGTCGTAGAAGCATTGACTTATTTAATAAGTGTTGCACAATTTTTGGTTGTAAAGGCAACGTTTATTTGATCAGGTTCAACCTGAGAGTATGGTTAACAATGAATCATTCCATATATAGATTTATCTTAATCAGGATTAATTCGTAGTAGAGGTTGACCATATTCTACAGGTTGCCCGTTTTGCACTAGAATTTCTATCACTTGTCCAGAAACTTCTGCTTCAATTTCGTTCATCAGTTTCATGGCTTCGATAATACAGACTGTTTGATTAGCACGGATGCGATCGCCTACTTCCACAAAAGGGGCTTCTCCTGGGGCTGGGGCGCGATAAAATGTTCCTACCATTGGCGATGTCACTTCTACATATTTCTGTTCGATTACTGGTGGTGTAGAAGTGGGAGGCAGACTATCTGGACGACTGGGGGCAGTTTCCATTAAGGGTGCGGAAACGGTGGGCACGGTTGGAGTGACAACCGTAGTCAAGCCCGGACTAACAACACCGCTTGCAGTTCCTTGGGTTACTTGTAGAATATGACTACTAACAGCTTTACGAACTGTTAGCTCAAATTCTTCACTTTTCAGTGTCACCTCAGAAATATCTGTTTGGGCAATAGTGGCTAGTAATTGGCGAATTTCATTAAAGTCCAATGGCACTGTGTTTTTAACCTCGACCTAAGCGTAAATTAGCATTTTAGTCTGGCAGGGATTTAATCCCTCTATAAAAAAGGGATTGAAATCGGTGTTTGATCTCCAAACAGAGATTAGGGTTATTCCCTGCCTAAATATTTATCTTCTCTGGTATCGATCTTGATCCGTTCACCTTGAGAAATAAACAAGGGAACCATGACAGTTGCACCTGTTTCCACGGTTGCGGGTTTAGTGCCTCCTGTGGCGGTATCACCTTTCACGCCAGGATCGGTTTGAGTCACTTCCAACACTACAGAGTTAGGTAGTTCTACTTCTAGCACTTGTTCACCCCAACGGATGACGTTCACTTCCATACCTTCTTTGAGGTATTTGACGCGATCGCCAATTTGTGCTGCACTCAGTCTACCTTCTTCGTAGGTTTCCATATCCATAAAGACGAACTCATCGCCCTCTTTATAGGTATGCTGCATAGTCATTTTTTCCAAAGTTGCTTG
The DNA here is from genome assembly GCA_035299225.1 of Nostocaceae cyanobacterium. Lineage (GTDB taxonomy): Bacteria > Cyanobacteriota > Cyanobacteriia > Cyanobacteriales > Nostocaceae > DATGXB01. The sequence goes on from DATGXB010000283.1 coordinate 17,942, forward strand.
GGGTACGGTTTCCCCTGCCCGGAACGTTTTTTCTACTACGTTCCCACTCTGGACGTTTTTTAATTTGGTTCTTACAAAGGCAGAACCTTTACCTGGCTTAACGTGGAGAAATTCGACCACTCGCCACACAGACCCATCTAAAACAATTGAAACACCGGGACGAAAGTCGTTACTGGAAATCATGAAGCTTTCATATTTTGCATGACAGTCGGCATTTATTGTACTCCTCAACTGGCTTAATTAGTAGTGGTGCTATGATAAATTAACTCCTGTTTTCACCAGTTTTTTCCAAAAGGCAGGAGGCAGGAGGCAGGAGGCAGGGGGCAGGAGGTAAGAAGGTTGATTAAGCAATGAGTTCCCCTTGTCTCGCTGGGTAGCTATTTCTGCTATGTTGCGCTAAATGTCTATTTTAGTTAGTGGTAAAAATATTTATTGCAAGATAGTTCTTCCTTGTCAAGATTAGCATAACTGATTTTTTGGGTTCTGTCAATAGATGAAATGAAAAAAAATTTTTGCCTTGGAGGGAAAACATCAGAATCAGGATGTGGAGGATTTGAGGATTTACGAGATGGAAGTTGGAAGATTATGGCTTATTATCTATATTCGATTATTTATAGTGTTTCTGTTAGATTTTGGCAAAATAATGAGGTGGGCATTTCCGAAAATTTTCAGCTTTGATTCGGTGTTTTACCGAAAAATGCCCACCCTACTTATGCTAGATGTTTATTTTAGTTAGTGGTAAAAATATTTATTGCAAGATAGTTCTTCCTTATCAAAATTAGCATAACTGATTTTTTGGATTCTGTCAATAGATAAAATTACCCTAAAGGGAAAATGTCTGAATCAGGATGTCCAGGATTTAAGGATTTACAGGATGAAAGCAGGGATATAATCACCAATGATCCATTACCAGCCTTAACTACAAAATTAGTAACTTGGGTTAGGATGCTTTCTTTTTTTAGGTGATATGGATATGTTTATTTTAATTCTGTAGAAATTTATTAGAAGATAGTTCTTCCTTATCAAGTTCAGCATAACTGATTTTTTGGATTCTGTCAATAGATGAAATTGAAAAAATTTTTGTTGTTTAACTGACTGCAAAATCTGTATATTTTCTGCGGGTGGGAGAGTGGAAGGCTAAAACTATATCTTGTTTTGGTACACCTAATTCTAACAAATCTTGGGCAATTCTTCTTTCAGTACCATTATGTTGTATCCAGATTTTTCCATCTATAATATCAATGTGTAACATTATCCCATGAATGCGCTTTTCTCCATTCCATCCTACACTCATTAATTGGTAATGGTCGCGTTCTTGGTCAAAAAGCAATTGCAATTCTACATCACCATAAGATGGTTTATATTGACTATATTCTTTGAGGATATTTTCAATGTAGTTTCGGTATTTTTCTAATTTATCCATTGAGATATCACCTCTTGATCAATATGATAAACTATGATTTTTAGCTGATAATCGCTAATAGCAGCTTGAGTGAATTCTAGTTTAAAAAAACTTTCGTAGATGTCGAGGGGAACAGCTAAATATAAAAATCTGTCTGGGTCTTGTCGTCGTAAAATTAAACGATAATTCAACAATTGACCAAGGGCATGATGAAATTCTGAAATTGTCGAATCACCCAGAAAACTTTTAACTTCAACTGCGATTTTTTGGTTATCTTTTTGGGCTGCCAGCATTTTTTCTGCACCCAAATCAACATATAAATCTACTCCTCCAAATTCTAAAAATAATGGGTCATCTGTTATTGTCCATCCATCTTTAATTAAAGCATTTTTGACAGTATTGTGAAATTTATCTTTGGCCATTTTAGGATTTTGGGGCGGGTAAAACACCCACCCAGAGAATTATAATTTATACTTCTGTTGCTGATTTAATCCACTGTTGGAGGGTGGTGGTAACTTCTGCGATGGGGAGTTCTTGAGATTCGCGGGTAGAGCGCTTGACTACTTCTACTTTACCATTTGCGATCGCTCTCCCGGTGACAATTCTAAATGGGATGCCGATTAAGTCTGCATCTTTAAATTTAACACCTGCTCTTTCGTTGCGGTCATCCAGTAAAGTTTCTACACCTGCTTTGTTAAGTTCTGTGTAGAGTTTTTCGGCTATTTCCACTTGTTGGGAATTATTAACATTAGGGATAGAGATGATGGCGTGATAAGGTGCGATCGCTACAGGCCAAATTATCCCATCTTTATCGTGTGACTGTTCGACGGCTGACTGTGCTAGACGGGAAACACCCACACCATAACAACCCATAACTAAAGGTTTTTCTTCCCCTTGTTCGTTTGTATACGTTGCTCCCATTGCCTGAGAGTATTTTGTTCCCAGTTGGAAGATATGCCCAGCTTCGATTCCTCTAGCAGTTTGGAGGGTTTGGGAGGAATCATGAAGAGAGCGATCGCCTATTTTTGCCTTGCGTACATCTACTACTAAATCAGGTAATTTAAACTGCTGATTCCAATTTGCCCCGACGACGTGAAAACCAGACTCATTCGCACCGGTGACAAAATTCTTTAACTCTGCGACGGTTTTATCTACCAAACGGATAAATTTAGAATGTACCTCTTTACTCCCTTTGATATATTCGTCAGCAATATCCGGGGCAATATATCCTAAAGGTAGAGATTTCGCCGCCCATGTTGCTTGAGCTTCTGGGTTGGGTACACTTAAAGCTATAACAGTTTTAGCGTTAAATTGGGAAGCTAGTTTGGTTAACTCATTTTGCAGTTTCACCTCATTAACTTCCTGATCTCCTCGAATGCTGACCAATACCAATACTGTTAAACCATTATCATAAACAGTTTGATAAAGTACATTTTTGACTAACTGGGTAGAATCGCATTTAAGGAATTGACAAACTTTCTCAATAGTTTCAGTTCCGGGTGTTTCCCGTTTTTCATAACTCAAGCTAGAGGGGACAGCATCGGGGGGAAGGGAAACCGCTTTTTCTACGTTTGCGGCATATTTTCCATCTTCGGTGTAGAGAACTTCATCTTCTCCCGCATCTGCTAAAATCATAAACTCTGTAGAACCAGAACCACCAATGGCACCAGAGTCAGCTTCTACAGGACGGAACTTTAAACCACAGCGCCGCAGCATATTACTGTAGGCTTGGTACATATCCTGATAAGTCTTTTTCAGACTTTCCTCGTCTGCATGAAAGGAGTAGCCATCTTTCATGATAAACTCTCGACCGCGCATTAAACCAAATCTGGGACGAATTTCATCCCGGAATTTTGTTTGCATTTGGTAGAGATGGAGGGGTAACTGACGATATGAACGAATCATATCACGAGCGATCGCTGTAATCACTTCCTCATGGGTGGGACCTAAACCTAATTGTTGTTCTCTTCTATCCACCAAGGAAAACATAATTCCCTCAGCTTTAGTATAAGTGTCCCAGCGTCCCGACTCCTGCCATAAATCCGCAGGTTGTAATTGTGGTAATAAACATTCTTGTGCGCCGGTGGCGTTCATTTCTTGCCGTACAATCTCGGAAACCTTTTGTAAAACCCGCCACATAAACGGCAGGTAAGCATAAATACCGCTACCGATGCGACGGATAAAACCTGCGCGGAGTAAAAGTTTATGGCTAGGAATTTCCGCATCAGCCGGATCATCCCGAAGTGTAACAAATAACATCTGTGACAGTCGCATCGTTTCTTTCCTTTTTTACCTTTCCAGAAATTGCTAATTTAGTAACAGTTGAGTCATAGTAGTAACAAACAAGAGTCATTAGGGAACAGGGAACAGGGAATAGTTATTCTTGTTGACTTTCCCTCCTGCCTCCTGCCTCCTGCCTTCTGCCTCCTGCCCCTCTGCCCCTCTGCCTTGTTTATGTATCAAGCACAACCACCTTTAGAGTTTATCCCACCAGCGCTAAACCCCTTAGTTTTAAAGCTGGTGCAGCTGTTTCTACCAACTTGGATTAGTTCACAAACAGCAATTAGTCAAATTGAAGCAGATAATGTTAAAGTTTTAGCAGAACTGTATCGCCAGTTTCAAGAGGGCAAAATTCGCTTTTTATTGGCGTTTCGGCATCCAAAAACAGATGATGCTTTTTGTTTATGCTACTTGCTGTCTCAACTGTTGCCCAAGGTAGCACAACAAGAGGGAATAGTGCTACAAAAACCACTTCATGCCCATTTTATCTATGATCGGGGTATTCCGTTATGGGCTGGTGATCATGTTGGTTGGTTAGCTTCCCGCTTGGGTGCGACACCTATTCAACGGGGGAAAGCGGACTGGACTGGGTTGCGTTCAGCGAGAGATATATTTATCAATGGTAAATTTCCGATGGCAGCAGCGCCGGAAGGTGGTACAAATGGGTTATCAGAATTTGTCAGTCCTTTAGAACCAGGTATTGCACAGTTAGGTTTTTGGTGTTTGGAGGATTTACAGAAAGAAAGCAGAAATGAAGAAGTTTATATTTTACCAGTTGGGATTAAATATAGTTATATTAACGAACCTTGGGAAGCGATCGCTAATTTATTAACAGACTTGGAAACAGCAAGCGGTTTATCCCTCAAACCAGAAAAGAACGTCATCAGTTTAGAGGCACTTTACCCCCGGTTGTTAACTTTAGCGGAACATTTGCTGGGGATAATGGAAAACTTCTACGGCAAATTTTATCATCAAAAATTCCCAGATACGAAAATTAACGCCGCAGAAATCACAGACCGTAATGAGGCTTTAGTTTTTCGCTTACAAGCAGTCATGAATACAGCCTTGTTAATTTCTGAACAATATTTTGATTTACCGTCTAAAGGGACTTGGACAGATAGATGCAGGAGAGTGGAACAGGCAGGCTGGAATTATATATTTAGAGAAGAATATAAGGATATTAAAAATTTATCACAAATTGAGAGAGCATTAGGCGATCGCATTGCGGAAGAAGCTAATGCTAGAATGTGGAATATGAGATTAGTAGAAAGCTTTGTCGCTGTTTCCGGTACATACATCCGTGAAAAACCCAGTGTGGAAAGATTTGCCGAAACCACTTTATTATTATGGGATATGGTGACAAAAATTAAACGAAATAATCCCTTTCAACGACCCCAACTCGGTAAACAAAAAGTTAAAATTAGCATTGGTGAACCGATTTCTGTTTCCGCACGTTATCCAGCCTATAAAAGTAATAGATTAGCTGCTAGACAAGCCGTAGCAGAATTAACCAATGATTTACAACAAGTGTTAGAAGGATTAATTGCTACAAGTTAATATTTATAATTCTAACATAGAAATATTGTTGGGGTACGCATCTTAACCCACCCCAACCATTAAACATCAATCATGGATAATTTACCATGCTGTCATACCATGATTTTACTTACTTAAATTTTTGCACAATTTGTTTAGCAATATTAACACCAGAAAGTGCAGCACCTTCCATAAAACCTTGCCATTCATAGAAAGAACTTGTATGTTCTCCAGCAAAATAAAGATTATCTATTGCTTTACCCTCATTATTAGCAATAGTCGTAAAATAGCCAGGATGGTTATAACAATAACTACCTTTATTCAAGGGGTTTATTAACCAATTTTCCAAATGAGCTAAAAACTGATTTCCATTAACTTTGACTACAGCACTTTCCACACCAGGAAAAACACCTTTCAAAGAATTAATAAAATTACCTGTCTCCATCTGTAAAGATTGCGGGTTAAGGTTTGCACCTAAATTTCCTCCAGTGTAATTAGTTAGTATCCCTCGATTACTATTACCCTGACTAGGGTTAGTTTCCCAAGTACCTTGGATATTAGAAATATTAGCATAAACTGAACCATTACTACCCAATTGCACCCAAGGACGACTATTAAAACCCACAATTAATTTAGAATTTGTACCATAACGCAGATTATTAATAGCGTCTATTTTCCACTGAGGAAGTTTTAAAGACCGCAAATCAACTTCTCGCAAAACTGAAAAAGGAATAGCCAAAACGACAGCATCAAATTTTTCACTACTACCGTTACTAAAAGTTAATTCTATTTTACCCGCACTATCCTTACTCGCAGCAATCAATTTTTTACCATATTGAATTTGTCCTTGTAAACGATTCTTTAAACCTTCTACAATTTGTTCATTCCCACCAATTACATGATATCTTTCATCACTAAACACACCAAAAGGACGAAACTTAGAACGTTTATCAGCATGGATAAATAACAGAAAACTTAAACAGCTTTGTTGATTAATTTCTCCACCATATTCACCAATATAAGCCGATTTAATCACATTCTTAATTAAAGATCCAGCACCACGACTATTCAAATATTCTTCCAGAGAAATGTAATCTAAACGGCGTTCGTCAGCAGTGTATTTATTAGCAGTTGGACTACCAATAACACGCAAATCCTCTTTCATCGCAGTTACTAAATTTCTAAATTCTTCAACTACTGCGGACTCTGGATAACGAGTCTGATTAAAGTAATAAAAAGTTTCTCCAGGTTGTTTTGATATATCTTCAACTTTGAGGTTAAACTCATTTGCATAACCTAACATTGTTTTATGTAAGTTATCAATAAACTCCCCTCCTCTCTCAGCTACTTGTCCGGGAAAGACACCATTGAGAGAATAACAACGTCCTCCGGCCCTGTCACTAGCTTCATAAATGTTAGCTTTAAGTCCTTGCTTTTGCAGTTCATAACCACAAGCAAGACCAGCTAAACCAGCACCCACAATTGCTATTTTTGTATTCATGATAGGAGGTGCAGCTAAAACTTGGTGAAAATAACTTGAACCGACACCAAGCGTCCCACCGAACAAAGTTAATTTCCCCATATCCGCTAAAAATTCTCGTCGTTTAGTTTTGCGGATAGATAGTATTTTTTCCCAAGAAACAAATTTTTCAAGACCTTCGTCAGTAGAAATATTATGCTGTTGACAAAACCGCACAATATTCATTGTGTGTGCTAATTTTCTAAATAATTGTGAATGGCTCATTGCAAAGTAATTAATTATACTTATAATTAATAGATTAACAGAAGAATCCTCTAGAACCAATATGACATTACAAACACTTAATCTAATCTTTAAAAAAGTTCAAACTCATAATGAACCTCCTTCACCTAGACATGGACATTCTGCTATTTGCTATCAAGACAGCATGATCATTTTTGGTGGGTTACAAAACGAAACCAACCAAACATTAAATGATCTTCACATTTTAGATTTAAAAAACTGGACTTGGACACAACCCCAAACATCTGGTGAAATTCCTTCACCCCGTAGCTTTCACACAGCCGTTTTATATAATCATCAAATGTTAGTTTGGGGAGGTTCTCAAGAAGTAGGACAAGGGACATATAATTGTCGTGATAATGATTTATATATCCTTAATTTGCATACTTGGGAATGGTCAAAAATCACCCCCACTGGCACACCTCCAACCCCACGCTGTCAACACAGTGCAATTTTATATCAAGACAAATTAATTATTGATGGTGGTGCTTATGATTTTTATTTTTCCAGAAATGATTTACACATTCTGAATTTAAAAACCATGTCCTGGCTACCCCTGCAAATAGAAAATTGTTATGGTGCAGCATTTGCAGGGTTAAAAATTCAAGGCAATACATTAATTAAGTTTTTAGGTGATGCTGCTTATGAAGGATTTTGTAATCACGTCCTCCTCTTGGAAATTCCTGATTTTGATTATGAATCCCTGCGAACATTAAAATGGGAAAAAGCCAATATCCAAGGAATAGAAAATTATGGTTATAAAGTTGTATTACCCAATAGCCAGGAATGGGAAGAATATGAAGAATACGAAGATGAAGAATATGAAGATGAAGACGATGATATAATTATCTGCGAAGATGGGATACCAGTCCGCAGCGTTCACGGTTACGGTGAAATTGAAAATAACTTAATTTTATTTGCAGGTGTAGCCCCAGGTGATGGAATTAGTCATATAACTATCGGTGATTTAGTTTTATTAAATATCCCCGATTCTCCCACCACTGGAACATACACTTGGTTACTCCCTCAAACCACAGGAGAAATACCCCCTCCCAGATTTGCACATACCACCATCCAATACAACCAACAAACAATTATTTTCGGCGGTTTATGGCTTGATACCTGGTGCGGAAATCACAGTTATGATCATGATGTGTATATTTTAAAGATAGTATAAAAGAATCTAAGTATTAAAAAATGTCAAAATAGCCCATTTTATCACTTGACAGAATTTTATCATTTTTCTATAAATTTTGTCAAATATTTTTTTCAACCCCCTATCTTTATCCAGGAAAGAGTTTTAATAAATCCAAAACTAAATCAGTAAAAAAGGGTAAATTTATAGTTTATTTGGGGAGTAAAATTGATTTGTGATGATGGACAAAACTCCCTTGTACATTCTGATGTAGTTTTTTATAGGATTGTAAGTTATAGTCTATTCAATAAATATCTAACAACCAGAAATAAATGCTTCTGCATCAAGAGATAATTTAACCTCTTGTGCATATTTTAAATAAGTATGTACAATTGCTATTAAAAGTAGAATATCCGTGCTTGGAAGTGTGTAAAACAGGAAAGTTAATTTTTAAGAAAGTGAATATTAATCATTACATAGAAATGTAAATCTTATCTTTTTCGATACCATTAAAAAATTTATGGAAATTGGCATAATGTTTACTTTTGACTATGATAAGTATCAAGAGCTAATCATATCAGATATGCAAGCCGATTAATTCGTGTATAATTTGCATAAACTCTGATATTAAAAAATTGAAAAGCTTTGAAGTAACAACATTATCTAAACTAAAAAAGAATTGTATGCGTTTACCTCTGGCTATTGGTGCATCACTATTGATTTCAATGGGTTTAACTACACCCGTATTTTCTAGACCACCTATTAGAGTTACACAAGCAAGACCATCTAACTCTAATTTGCAACAATTAAGAGTAAATCAAAGATTGTGGAATAGACAAAATATCACAAATTATCGTTACACTTTAACTAGAAGTTGTTTTTGTGCTCCTGAAGCTAGAGAACCGGTAGTAGTTGAAGTACGTAATGGTCAAACTGTTTCTGTAACTTCTGTTGCCACTGGTCAATCCGTTGATCCAGAATTATTCAAGCAATATGATACCATTCCAGAATTGTTTAAAGTGATTCAAGATGCGATCGCCAAGAAAGCAGATAGACTAGACATACAGTATGAACCTAAACTCGGCTATCCCACCCAAATTAATATTGACTACAGTTTCCAAATTGCCGATGAAGAACTATTTATCACAGTTGAGAATTTCCAAGCTTTATAAGTAATCAAAATTATCAAACTTTGACATCAAAATAACTGAAACTAGAAGCTGTAAATCTGTACTGATACTTAAATACAGATGAACCAGCTTTTTATTTTAGTGACAAAACTATACTTTGTCTGATCCATTTTGGAAAAAATCTGCACAACTTAACAATCTAGCAGCAAAAATTAACAATCCTATAAACATTTTGGTGTGTTGTGTCCCTCTAGCTTCGTTATATTAACTAACAGATACAGCTGCAAAGGACTGGCAGAAATGGAAACAAAACTCAACAATTCATTATTAGAATCCCTAGATATTCCCCCTGGATACTTGAATATTATGGGTTACATTGACCAATCAGAAGTTAATGGCCCTGGTTGTCGGGCGGTTATTTGGGTGCAAGGTTGTCCGCGTGCGTGTCCTGGTTGTTTTAATCCCGACTCTTGGCCATTTGAGATTAATCAAATAGTTTCTATTGAAAGTTTAGCTGAAAGCATCCTTAAAAATAAACATAATAACGGTGTGACTTTTTCCGGTGGTGAACCTTTTTTACAAGCGCCTGCACTGGCAGAATTAGCGAGAAGGGTAAAAGCCGAAGGATTAAATGTCATGTCTTTTACTGGCTTCACCCTCCAGCAACTACAATCTAAATCTGCACCTACCGGTTCTCAAGAATTATTAGAACAATTAGACATTTTGATTGATGGTCCCTTTGTTCAGTCTCTAGCGGTTAACTCTCCTCTATCTCCGGTTTCATCTAGTAACCAACAGGTACATATTTTAAACCCTGAATTTCAAGATCAAATTTCTTGGGCTAGTGACCAAATAGAAGTACATATCCTCAAAGATGGTGACAGAATTGTTACTGGCTACCAAGGATGGTTAGAGTTAGTATAAAGTTGTTACAACTTAACTTATAATCTAGTAAGGTGGCCTCTGATGCGTAAAATTCTAGGGATATTGCTGTGTTTAGTAATTGTTTTAACGCCTCCCTGGCCATCATCTGCTTTTGCTCAAACTCATCTACCAAATTTAACTAATAATCAAGTCCAAAAACTCACAGAAATTAAATATAATCTCTCAACAATTGAGGATTTAGAAAATCGGGGTGTAATTAATCAAGGAGTAGCTAAAACAGAAACAGAATATTATCTCAACCAAGCTCAAACCCTGATTAATCAACAACTTACAGCAGAAAAATTAACAAATTTATTAGCAAAATATCAAAATAACTCGGTTAATTCTCCCACAACTTGGCAAAGAATCACCGGACTTTTTAACTTTGTTAATATCCTTTGGATACTTTCTATAATTCTGCTAACTATTGCTTTAGGATTTCTCACTGCTATCTATTTAGTACCAATTTTGGCTGCTATTCCCAAGGTAGTATATGAAGTTCTCATTTATCTTGCTTGTGTTAGTGCTTTTGCTTTAGGTTTATCTTTTGAACAAGGTATTAGTGAATTTATTGCCTTACCTGGTTGTTTAGGATTAATTATCGCACTTTCATTAACTAACTATTTGCATCGTGAGGAATTACAAAGCTTTTATCAAAAGCATAATATAGAAATATTTTCTTTTTATTCTGGATGGTTATTTTTAATTTGGGGTGGGGTAGCTATTCTGTATGAAAGTTCTATCATTGGCTTTTTGGCAATTCTAGCTTTAGAGGTATTTTTAGGTTTTTCTGTTGTTGCCATGCCACTATCTTATTTTATTGGTTTTACAAAAAGAGAAGTTGTATCTACTACTACCTTTGTTTCTTTCCTTTTGATGGTGTTTTATATTGGTGTGAACTTAACAAATACAAATATTAATTACTTAAATATTTTTGCACCAGGGGCATTATTTTTAGGGACATTTGTTTACTTTATCGGTTTACTGATTATGTCTTCTAAATGGTATTATTATGAAAGTGTTTGGTATGCTTTAGACAACAAATGGCCTTATATCTACTTACAATTATTAACTGTAGTGTCTGGAGTGGGTGCGCTGTATATTGGTTCAGTTTGGCAAATTTCCCAACTTAACGGTATTGGTGGTACATTCTTTTTTCTGTATTTAATAGAAAAGTATTGGGAAATAACTTGGAAAAATACTCAATGGGTTTGGTCACTTTTGGGTTTAGCTATTATTTTATATTCGGCATCATTTATAATTAAACAATATCCACAGTATTTTCTTTTGAGTTTTTAATTTCTGGTAGTGAATAAAAATTGGCAGAAAACTTCACCTCTCAATCGCCTAGTCTGGGCAATTCTAGTTTTCAGTAGCGGCTTAGTAATCACGTTGTTACTTTCCCTTTCTCAAGGTGCCGTGCCTTTAAGTTTTGGGGAATTTTGGCAAGCACTTTTACATCAAGGTGATCCAATTAAACAAACTATTCTTTGGGATTTGCGTTTACCCCGGATTATGGCGGCTTTAATTGTGGGTGCAGCTTTGGGGATGTCTGGGGCTTTATTACAAGGAATGTTACGAAATAATTTAGCTGATCCTTTTATTTTGGGTATTTCCGCCGGTGCTGGTTTGCTGGTGATTCCGATGATTGTTTTGCAGGTTTACCCTTTGGCAATTCCTTTGGCTGCTTGGTTGGGGGCAATTTTTACTTCTGCGGTGGTGATTTTTTTGGGTCGGACTGGGGGAGGAATTTCAATTGAAAGGTTGATTTTAGGAGGTGTGGCGGTTAGTTCGTTATTTGGTTCGGTACAAAGCACGTTATTATTATTAGCTGAAGATGGACAGGTGCAAACTGCTTTAAGTTGGTTAGTAGGAAGTTTAAATGGTAGGGGTTGGCAAGAGGTGTATACGGCTGGCCCCTATGTATGTGTGGCGTTGTTGGGGGGATGTTTGCTGGCGCGATCGCTTAATGTGTTGGCTTTGGGTGATGATTTAACTGTGGGTTTGGGGATTTCATTGATGCGATCGCGTTTATTAATCGGTGGTGTTGCCACTCTCCTGGCTGCTGGTGCAGTTAGTATTAGCGGTTTGGTTGGTTTTGTCGGTCTTTTAGTTCCTCATGGTGTGCGGTTGATTGTCGGTACAGATCACCGTTTCGTTTTACCTTTGTCAGCTGTAGGTGGTGCATGGTTATTGGTTTTTGCTGATTTACTTTCTCGTCTAGGTGCGGTAGAACTTCCTGTAGGTTCAGTAACAGCCTTGTTAGGTTCACCCTTATTTATCTGGTTATTATATCGCCGTTCCGGCCAATAAGGCAGAGGGGCAGGGGGCAGGGAGGAAGAGGCAGGGGGGCAGGGGGCAGGGGGCAGGGGAGAAAGAAGAATTAATTCCCTTAGTGACCAATGACTGTTGCCTGTTGCCTGTTGCCTGTTGCCTGTTGCCTATTGCCTGTTGCCTGTTGCCTGTTGCTTGTTGCCTGTTGCTTGTTGCCTGTTACCTGTTGCCTGTTGCCTCCTCACTAACCCACAGCTTGAAATTCACCAATCATTTTTACTTCTGGTTCTAACCAGATGGCCCAGCGCTCTTGAACAGATTGTTGGATATGACGAATTAAGCTAAAAATGTCATTGGCTTTAGCACCGCCACGATTAACAATAAAGTTAGCGTGAAGTTGTGCTACTTGCGCTCCGCCAATTTGATAGCCTTTAAGACCAGTTTGCTCAATTAGCCAACCAGCTGCATAAGGCTGAGGATTCCGGAAGACACTGCCACAACTGGGATAGTTGTAAGGTTGGGTGCTTAGTCGGTGTTGTTTGTGCTGTTTAGTACGGGCGATAACTTGGGCTGGATCTGCACCTGATTGGAGTTGGAAAGTAGCTTGAGTGATAATGCGATCGCTCCCTTGTAGCTGTGAAGTGCGGTAACTATAACCTAAATCCGCCGCCGTCACAGTTTGGATTGTATTATCTGGCATTAACACTTGAGCACTAACCAACATTTCTGAAATACTACTATTATGTGCTCCAGCATTCATCACCACTGCACCACCCACAGTGCCGGGGATACCTACAGCCCACTCTAAGCCTTGCCATCCTAACTCAGCAGCTTCCCAAGCTAAACCAGGTATTGGCTCTCCTGCTGCTACAGTTACCTGACCAGTTTCAGGGTCAAAATGTTTATAGCGCAAATGACGGGTAGCAATCACCAGTCCAGGAATACCTTGATCACTAACCAATAAGTTAGAACCAGCACCTAAAACAGTAATTGGTAAATTATGTTCTTTACCATATTGAATACTGGCTTGTAGTGCTGGTAAATTCCGAGGGGCTACATACCACTCAGCAGCTCCCCCAACCCGATAGGAAGTATATGCTGATAAGTAAGCTTGAGGTTTGATCGCGCAATCAGTACCAGCTAAGTAAATGATTTCGCTATCAACTCCATGATCTTTCTTTTGCTGCTGTGGAGTGAGATCAGAAACTGTGCAGATGTTTCCAGCTGCCTGGGAAGTTATCATCGTGAATTGTGTTGGTAAATTTTTGACACTGTGCTTACCGTAATACTACGGCAATTAATTAACTTTTTTAAATGCTAAGTGTAGTTTTGGCTGAGTTAGGAATCTAGCAAAACTCCAAAAATTTATGATGTAGCTTTAGCTGGTTGACAAAGTGCAGTGATAACTTCAGGAATCACCTGATTTAAGTTACCTGCTCCCAAAAATAGTGCTAAATCCCCAGAATGCAGAGTTGTTAATAAGAACTCACACATTGAGGATAAAATCGGTTGATATACTACATGAGCGTGATGTTTGCTCACTGCTGTTGCTAACTGTTCTCCAGTCATATTTTCTAAATTGGCCTCGCCTGCACTGTAAATATCAGTCAGGACTACTAAATCAGCATGAGTAAAAGATTGAGCAAATTCTTCTAAAAAGGCCAGTGTACGACTATAACGGTGGGGTTGAAAAATCGCAACAACTCTTTGTCCGGGTCGAGCTTGGAGACGTGCAGCCGCTAAAGTTGCCCGAATTTCGCTAGGATGGTGGGCATAATCATCTATAAAAGTAATTCCCGCCGCTTCACCCCGAAATTCAAAGCGTCGTCTTGCACCTTCAAAGGTAGCTAGACCTTTAGCAATTTCACCAAATTCTAGACCCAAGAGCCGACCAACAGCCACAGCAGCTAGGGCATTACTTAAGTTATGGCGACTTAATAACCGTAAATTCAATACACCTAAAGCTTTTCCTTTCTCCCAAACTAAAGCTGTAGTACCGTCAGCACGATAATCAATATTAGTAACGGTGTAATCAGCTTGTTGATCTGGGTTTAGACTGTAGGTGATGTTGGGTTGGAGGCGATCGCGCACTGTATCACAATCAATGCTACCCACCAAAGTTTTACAACCTTGGGCAAACTTCTGGAAAATGTCCACCACTTCCTCTAATGTGCCGTAGTGATCCGGGTGATCCAACTCAATATTAGTAATAATGCCAATTTCTGGAGAATGTTTGATTAAAGAACCATCTGACTCATCTGCTTCAGCCACTAAATAACGGCTTTGTCCCAACCGAGCATTACCTTCCCAAGCATTAACTTCACCACCAACTAAAATTGTCGGGTCTAAACCAGCTTCCAACAGCATATAGCCAATCATGCTGCTAGTTGTGGTTTTTCCATGAGTTCCAGCTACAGCAATACTATGATAATCTGCAATTAAAGCAGCCAGTACATCTGAGCGATGCAGAATAGGACAACCTAATTCTAAAGCAGCTTTATATTCCAAATTATGAGAATTAATGGCTGTAGAGCAAATTACTTGGGGTAATAATGCCTTGTCAATGTCAATAGAAGATTTTTCTGGTGAATCTAATAATACTCCATTTGCTGATAGCTGAGGCAGGAAGTATTCCAAATTGCTGGCTTCTTGTTTACTAAAAATATGAGCTCCCAGAGATTCCAACTTACGGGTAATATTGTTGGGACGTAAATCAGACCCGGATACTGGCAACTGACGCTTGGCTAAAACGTAAGCTAAGGCTGACATTCCAATCCCACCAACACCAATAAAGTGAAATGGTCTACCGCTAAAATCTATAGTATTACTCATTGTTTGCTCCTCTTAACACCACACCACACCATAATCACAAATGACACGCGTATCATAACAGGATTTTGATTTTTACCGATACTGCAACCGCACTATTTTCATACTTATTGAATCTGAAATTTATTGACTAGCTTTTTGCTTGTCCAGAATAAAATTAACTTGATGAGAGATTTTTCCCCTCTTCGGAACTATTGTTAAGAATATTCTGGAAATTTGTGCTACATCGGGAAAAAAATTTAGTAATGTTAAATACATAAACTTGGTAGTCTTACTGGTGAAGTTTACTATTAAGCTGTTGCTTAGTGTCTGATTGAAATTGAACTCCGGTTATAGTCGGAATTGATTACAATAGTACATTGGCAGTGGAATTATTCTTCAGTTCCATCCAGCTAAAGCAATTTTTTAGATGCAACAACTAGCGATTTTTGGTGGCACGTTTGATCCCATTCACTGGGGACATCTCCTTATAGCTGAAACAGCTTTAGGTCAAATTCCCCTAGAAAAAATCTTATGGGTGCCATCAAGAAAGCCTCCCCATAAACAAGCAGCTTCATTTGCTCATCGGTTGGCTATGGTAAAACTAGCCACAGAAAATCACCCAGCGTTTATAGTCTCGGAAATTGAGGGAAAACGCTCTGGCACTTCTTATGCTATCAACACCCTGATAGATTTATCTGCTTGTTACCCCAATACTCATTGGTACTGGATTATTGGTTTGGATGCTTTCCAAACTTTACCGCGCTGGTATCACGGCCATGAATTAGCCCAAATGTGTGATTGGTTGATTGCACCGCGATTACTAGGTGGTGAGACTATAGCTCAAAGTGAGCTAATCTGCAAGGAAGTAGAGAAAGAAATACAAGAAAATTCCCAGACTATAAAATGGCAATTTTTGAGTATACCTTTAGTCGGACTATCATCAAGTATGATCCGCCAACGCTGTTGCACAAACCACTCTATTCGCTATTTAGTACCTGAATCGGTCAGATTGTACATTGCCAATCACAACCTTTACTCCAAGATTTGTGAATAAATTATGTGTTTTTTTTTAGATATAACACTTTATGGTTATAAATACTCCCCCCCTTTGCGATATGATTGGGGTCAACGATATCAACTTATAGGCATAAATACAGAGGGCAAGATACTGTGATTAGAGTTGCAATCAACGGTTTTGGACGCATTGGACGTAACTTTGCACGCTGCTGGTTAGGTAGACAAAATAGTAATATTGAGCTTGTTGCTGTTAATGATACATCTGACCCTAGAACAAATGCTCATTTGCTCAAATACGACTCCATGCTGGGGAAACTTAAGGATGTAGACATTTCTGCTGATGATAACTCGATTACCGTTAATGGTAAAACCATTAAGTGTGTATCCGATCGTAATCCAGAAAACTTGCCCTGGAAAGAGTGGGGAATTGACCTGATTATTGAATCTACAGGCGTTTTCACCAGTAAAGAAGGGGCAATGAAGCATATTAATGCTGGTGCTAAAAAGGTACTAATCACAGCCCCTGGTAAAAACGAAGATGGTACATTTGTTGTGGGTGTGAATCATCAAGATTATGACCACAACCTACACCACATCATCAGTAATGCCAGCTGTACTACCAACTGCTTGGCTCCTGTTGCCAAAGTCCTGCATGAGAGATTTGGCATCATCAAAGGCACTATGACCACTACCCACAGCTACACCGGCGACCAGCGTTTATTAGATGCTTCTCACCGTGATGTGCGTCGGGCACGGGCAGCAGCGCTGAACATTGTTCCTACTTCCACCGGTGCAGCGAAAGCAGTAGCTTTAGTATTACCAGCCCTGAAGGGTAAGTTAAACGGTGTAGCTTTGCGTGTACCTACCCCTAACGTATCTATGGTGGATTTTGTGGTGCAAGTAGAAAAACCCACTATTACTGAAGAAGTTAACCAAGCATTGAAAGATGCAGCTGAAGGTTCACTGAAAGGGATTTTAGAATACAGTGAATTACCTTTAGTTTCTTCTGACTATCAAGGTAATGATGCTTCTTCTATTGTTGATGCCAACCTAACTTTAGTGATGGGTAACGACATGGTGAAAGTTATGGCTTGGTATGACAACGAGTGGGGTTATAGCCAAAGAGTTTTAGATTTGGCTGAACTCGTAGCTGTTAAATGGCAGTAAGAAGAGGCAGGGGAGCAGGGAACAGGGAGCAGTAGGGAGAAAGAATTGTTTATTCTTTACACTCTGCACTTTGCACTCTGCAAACCGCAACCTAAAAATGCTGAAATCCTTGATTAAGTGTGAGAACTTGGTCAGGGATTTTTTGTTGGTTATCTCGTAAAATTACTGATGTTTCCTGTGTGATTCTACCGATAATTGCGGCATTCTGACCTAGTTGCTGCACTAAAGTAAAAGCAACTTCTAAGGGTAAACACAGGACTAATTCAAAATCTTCGCCACCGTAAAAAGTATATTCTATTGCTTGTTGTGGTGTTAACCAGTGGTGAAAAGTTGGGGGTAAGGGAATTTCTCGCAGTTGTAAGATTGCACCGACACCACTAGCCCGACAAATTTGTAAGACTGCATCAGCTAAACCGTCACTGCTATCCATGCCGGCGATTAAACATTGGCTGGGGAGAATTTTTTGGAGGATGGGAATGACATCTAAACGGGGCTGGGGGCGCTGGTGGGCAGTGATTAAAGCGGCTTTTTCTTCAGGTTTGAGGTGTTGACCTGTTTGGGGATTTAAGAGCAGTTCTAGACCCCCTCTAGCCGCCCCATGTACACCCGTAACTACGATCGCATCTCCCACACGAGCACTAGACCGACGGATCATCAAATCAGGGCTAACTTGACCAAAAGCAGTAATTGATATAGTTGTAATCGGCGATCGCACCACATCACCACCCACAATCGCCACATCATAAGCTTGCAAACATTCTGCCATCCCCTGATAAAGTCTTTCTACCCAACTCACCCACCTATCACCCGGTAAACCCAGCCCCACCGTGATCCCCAAGGGCAAAGCACCCATAGCCGCCAAATCTGACAAATTAGCCGCCGCAGCCCTCCAACCTGCATCCTCTGGTGCTGTGGTGACATCACTAAAATGCACACCATCAACTAACATATCAGTAGTGACAACCAACAATTTACCTGGCGTAGTTGCCAAAACCGCCCCATCATCACCAATAATTTCTGGCGGACAAAACTTTTGCAATCTTTCTAAAAGTCCTTGTTCGCCAATATCTTGAACTTTTAAGCTAGATAAATTATTGTTACTCATGAATTTTATTTGACAAGCTAAGATAAATGTATAATCTGAATAATCTAGGAATTAATAGTCATGGTTACTACATCAGTAAATGACCTTACTTTTGAGGAATATTTAAATTATGATGACGATGAAGGTTGTAAATATGAATTGGTGGATGGTAAGTTAGAAATTATGAATCCACCTGTACTAGAACATTTTTTAATTGCTAAATGGTTAGAAAAGGTATTAGATACCGAAATAAATCGGCTAAATTTAGATTGGCTTTGTTTGCGAGAAACTGGAGTGAGAACAGGTAAAAAAAAATCAAGATTACCTGATTTAGCTGTGGTCAATATAGAACAAGCTAAAGAATTAAAAAATCAATCGGTTGTATTTCAAACACCACCATTATTAATTATAGAAGTAGTCAGTCCAGAATCAATAAAAAGAGATTATCGTTTCAAGCGCTCTGAATATGCAGCTTTAGCAGTTCCAGAATATTGGGTTGTAGATCCCATTGTAGCTAAGATTTCTATACTCTTGTTAGAAGAAGGATTATATGAAGAACAAATATTTACCGATAATCAGCAAATTATATCACGAATATTTCCCGAAATAATCATTACACCTGATAGAGTTTTTCTGGCTGGGAATGTGTAGTCAGCACCGAAGTGCCAACTACAAAAATTAATACAGCACGTTTCAAGTAAATGAAGTACAAGTTTTAATTAAAAAGCCTTATCGCAAAGGCGTTTCATCCCTGTTCCCTGTTCCCTGCTGTATTTAGCTTTAAGTTGTTTGTGGTTCAACTAAATTTTCTAACCCTTGAACAACAGTAGCAGATTCAATTTTGTCACCTGCTTTAAGAGTATCTAAAATCTTTTTCCCTTCGGTTACATAACCAAACACAGCATAGCGACCATCTAAAAGATTTCTGCCTGCGGGTGTAAGTTCTGGTTCAAATAGGAAAAAGAAAACTTGAGAAGAACCGCCATTCACTTCAGTTTCTGGACGTGCTAAAGCTAAAGCACCAAAAGCAGAAAAAGGTAAAACTGGCATATCTAAATAACGACCAGCATCTTCTAAAGTAATTCCGTAAGTTGGTTCTTTATCCCCTTCCACCAAAATTTCTAAAGGAATAGCTCGATATTTACCCGTTTGGGGGTCAATAAAACCGACTTCTTTACCTACTGGATCTCCTGTTTGTAGTACATAAGATTCTTCCGAGCGAGTAAATTCTAAACCATTATAAAAACCACGTTGTACTAAATCAACAAAGTTACCTGCTGTCACAGGAGCACTATAGCCATCTACAACTACAGTTAAATCACCTTTATTGGTTTTAATTTCCACAGTGGCCCGGCCTTTGAGTTGTGGTAAATTACTGTATTCAGCAGGTACTTGAAAAGGAAATTCTTTTACCATTGATTCTTCTAACAAGGTAACTAAATTTAGTAATTTAGCTCTACCTTCAAGAATTTGGTCTTTATCCTTAGTTTTTACCACTTCTTCCAGTTGAGATATTCCCGACTTGAGTTGATCAAGTAAAGCGGTGGCTTGGGGTTGACGTTCTGGAGGAACACTGGCTAGGATTTTGGCTGGTTGAGCTAAAACTCTTGATGCTTGACTCAAGTCTCTAGAAACTGCACCCCAGCGACGATTTGCCCGCAGTTCAGTAGAAATATCTTCTAAGGACTTTTGCAGTTTACGTACAGGTTGATTATCAATAGGGAGTGCATACCGTAACAAAGCTCTACTGTCAGTAATAGCATTCCCAGCCGGCAGCGCAGCGTAACTAGAAGGAGTATAACCAATTATACTGATGCTTGTGATGATCGTTATCAGCAGTATGGTCTTCAGGCTGCTTTTCAGCCAGGGATTAATTAATTTAAACATGGGACTGCTCAAATACGACATTAAAGGTTTGATTGCAAGTAATTTCTGAATAATTCTCTCACAGTACCAGTACGGAATGACGACAGAAGAAGAAAAGGGCAAAAGGGAAGGAGGAAGGGTTCAAGGTAAATATCTTTAGGTTTTTGTCAGGTATTACTGAAGGAAGGTATAGGAATCCTCAATGATTCATAAAAAATTTTAAGTATGTCTAGGGTGGTATTTTCGGTAAAACACTGAATAGAAGCGAAAAATTTTAGTCAATACCCACCTCAATTTTTTTCAAGAATCAAACCGGATTCCTATATAATAATTATTAAATATTCAGGTAATGTTTATGCTTTCCATTAAATTATAGATGTTGTGTAAAATTGTTTTTTGTAATATTTGCTTTTCTTGAAATGCAACAAACTATTAAACCATCATTCATAGATATTATACTCAATAATTTTCAGATTTGGGCTTTACAGAACCCCAATCACCTGCTGAGTAGGATTTCTCTACCAATTATCAGTTTTATTGAAGGTTTCTTAGCTAATCCACCTACCTATTTAGACAATAAACGGCAAGCTTTAGGATCTAATTTCTGCTGTGGGGGACAAGTAGTAATGAGTGATTTTACAGATGTGCAAACAGCATTAACTTCACCTCAAGCACGTACATGGCGGCTAGGTACATCTATGTTAGATCCGAATCATGCACCTAATTTAGATGTGGGGGGAAGGAATGTATTTTTACTTTCTCTATCTGATCTAGAGGCTAATGGCAGTACAGATCATCAAAATTTCAGGCGTTGTATGCAGAATTACGTGATTAATGATGCTGCACAATTACGTCAAAAAGATGTGATCGCTCAAAAATTACTCCATCAATTAGCAACAGATTATCAAAATATGCCTCATGACAGGGGTGGAAGCTTTTTCACTGATGTTAATCAAGGCTTAATGGGGTTTATAGTGCGTTATTTACATTATGTTTTATTTAGAATAAATCCCGATGATGAAGAAGCGATCGCCACATTAACAGAAGTGTATTACACAAATATAGGGACTTTACACTACTTTACTGGTGTTGGTAGCTTAATGCAAAAGTTAAACATCAAAGGACACGGAAAACAGCAACAACTGATTGAACAAACAGCGACTATCTACGAAAATTCCCCAGTTTTAGCAGAATTTCCAGAAAATAACCCCGAATATAACTACATGACTCGACGGGAACTAGCAAAACTGATGACATCAATCATGAGTATTGCAGCATTAATTGGGCCATTATTTTTGGCTTATGTGTCTATGGGAAATCGTCCTTTTCCTGCTTACAAAGGACACAAAACAGATGAAATTGATGTTACCAAATATTGGGATACTCTCGATTTAGATGACCGTCAATCTATACTATGTTACCTGTTAGAATGTGCTCGACTGCGGTTGCCAGTGGGTGCTTCCCATCGAGTTGCTACCGAACCTTTTACAGTAGTAATGGCAGGTAAAGAACGCACTTTTCCCGCAGGTACAAAGGTGCTGATACCAATGATTTTAGGGATGTTAGATCAAAACTTTTGGGGTGCGACAGCTTACGATTTTAATCCCCAACGTGAGAACCTTTGTCCTTATCATCTGGGATTTCATTCAGTTGGTGATAGTCATGCTGGACGCATTTGCCCAGGTCGAGATATTGCCCTCAATATGCTAATAGATGTTATTAGTATAGTTGGGAAAGTGCGTCGTTCTTCCTAATATACTGATGTAGTAGTGCGGGCATTTTGGACGAAATTCTGAATAGAAGCAGAAAATTGTAGAAAATGCCCATATAACGTATTTTTCAAATTGTTTTACAACTCAAATGTTATTTTTAGATTTTAGGAGAGAAATATAGTAATCCTAAATGATTGATGAAAAATTTTAAGTATATGTAGGGTGGGCATTTTTCGGTAAAACATTGAGTAGAAGCGGAAAATTTGCGGAAATGCCCACCTCAGTATTTTTAAAAAATAAAACAGGAATCCTATATTAGCTAATTACAAATATGCTACAGTGTTAAAAATTTGTGATATATCACCAGATGGAAGTTATATTGTAGCGGTTGATAATCTGAAACGTTTGCATTTTTTGGAATTGTTATAAATTTTCAGGAAAGCAAGCATTTGGTGAACATAAACCAGTAAATTTCATTGTTTTAACTTCCCCGGTTGACAAATCTACAAACCGGATAGCATGATTATTTGTATCACTAATATATAGATGTGAATTTATCACACTTAAGAGGATGTTTTAAAAGTAAAAGGTAGTAAAAAATCATGCCAATCGTCTGACCATAATGCGAATCATGGCAATGTAAATAAAAGTCTCTGTAGTTTCGGGTAATCGTTCATAATCTTTGCTCAAACGCCGACACCAGT
>DATGXB010000284.1:0-7388 GCA_035299225.1 Nostocaceae cyanobacterium
ACTGGTGTCGGCGTTTGAGCAAAGATTATGAACGACTACCCGAAACTACAGAGACTTTTATTTACATCGCCATGATTCGCATTATGGTCAGACGATTGGCATGATTTTTTACTACCTTTTACTTTTAAAACATCCTCTAAGTATGCTTGTGTGAAACCTATAATTTTTACACTGTATCAACTTCTATTTTACAACATTTGCCTAAGTTAATCGGTGATTTATTTTACTTATTATATT
The DNA here is from genome assembly GCA_035299225.1 of Nostocaceae cyanobacterium. GTDB lineage: Bacteria > Cyanobacteriota > Cyanobacteriia > Cyanobacteriales > Nostocaceae > DATGXB01. The sequence goes on from DATGXB010000284.1 coordinate 238, forward strand.
TTTTTACCTAATATTCTTATTTGCATAATTTTATGCAAACTCAACAAGGGAACTTTTGCTAAAAATTTCAAACAATTTGGTTAATTTATTAATTTAATATATTTTATGTTGCCCCCAATCTACTTACTTGTAGATGTTCCAGACTAAAGCACAAATCTTTGATATATGTCAAGTATCTTCAGTAAAATATCTAGACCAGTTCTAAGAAAAAATAAGTAGATACAGATCAGATAAGTAATCAAACAGAATAAATAACACAACTTCTTTCCCTACACCCTGTTTCCAAGTGTGAAATTAATTTTGCATCACTACTTATACAATCCTAAATCATTTACATATCAAATTAAATAATTTACAAGAGTTTTAGCTATTTATCCGCGTCCATCTGTGTCCATCTGCGTTTAAGTATTAATTTCCCTGTTTGTTTTTATGTCTCAATCAAATTATCTGCTAATAAATGGAAGACTAACGGTAAAGGTAGAACCTACACCTAATTGACTATCTAGTTTAATTTCGCCTCTATATGCTTCTACACATTTTTTAACTATTGCTAAACCTAAGCCAGTTCCGGGAATATGTCCAACATTTTCGCCACGATGAAATGGTTGAAAAAGTTCTTTCTGATCTGCTTGTGCAATCCCAATTCCCCAATCTGTAATCTGAAAAATTACTATTTTGTGTTGACGAATTACTTTAAATAGCACTTTCCCACCTACAAGAGAATATTTAATAGCATTACTGAGTAAATTGCCTAAAATATGCCTTAATAAGCTTTCATCCCACATTGCGCCGTGAAAATCGCCATAAGTTATAAATTCTATAGTTAAATGTTTTTCTAAGGCTGTTAGCCGAGCATCTTCTATGATTTGGCGACAGAAGGATTCTAAATCTAATGTCACCAATTGACACTGTAATTTTCCAGCATCAGCTTTACCAATTAATGAAACTTCATCTAATAATTGGGCGACATTTTTAATAGCAGAACGAATAAGTTGTAAATGAGTATGTTTTTTTTCTTGAGAGAGTTTTTCATCATTATTTTGGAGTAATCCTGCGGCTAAGAGAATTGTATTTAAAGGGTTGCGGATGTCATGGGAAAGCATGGAAACAAATTCAGATTTAAACTGATTTATTTCTTTAGCCTTAACTAATTCTGCTGTGCGTTCTTCAACTCTATTTTCTAAGGCTTTATTAACTGTTAATAAATTTTCTAATACTTGTTTACGCTCGATAGCATAACGGAGCGATCGCACTAAAACTTCTGGGTTAACTTGTCTCTTGACTAAATAATCTTGCGCTCCCTGTCTGACTGCTTCAATTGCTAATTCTTCATCATTAGTATTAGTTAATACCACAATTGGGATATTAGGCTTTTGAGCAATTAGTATAGGTAGAGATGATAAGCCTTGACTATCGGGAAGGGTTAAATCTAGAAGAATGACATCATAATTATTTTGATGAAGTTCTTTAATTCCATCTATGAGTCTTTGAACATGAACTAAACTAAATTCTTGATTTTTGGCTTGCTTAAGGAACTCTTGTAACAACCTAGCTTCTGCCAAGTTGTCTTCAATCAACAAGATTTTTAATGAGTAGCTTGCAGCCATAGTGACCGATTGTGATTTATCCTAATTTTAATTGTAAAAAGGGAAAAGTGACAGAATTTTAGATTTTGGATGATAAATCCTTCAATCTACAGCACGTTTCAGGTAAATGAGGTACAAACTGAAACTGAAAACTCAGACAGGAAAAGGTTTTCCCTCCTGCCTCCTGCCCTCTGCCTCCTGCCTCCTGCTGTATCACCATCATTTTTTAAAGTATGATGAAGCCAAGAAAAGGGTAATTTTTTTGCTTTTACCCTTTCCCGTTTTGTTTTTTCCTCATTCAGAAGGAAGGGTGGCTGTTGCAAACCAAAATTCTTCAATTCCTTTAACAATCTGAAATAATTGATTCAAGTTTCGGGATTTGGTAATGTAACAGTTTACGTGTAGTTCGTAGCTGTGAAAAATATCATCCTCGTTTTTTGAAGTTGTTAATACCACTACGGGTATACGTTTGAGTTTAGGATCAGATTTAATTTCTGCTAAAACTTCTCGTCCATCCTTTTTAGGCAGGTTTAAATCCAATAGAATCAGGTCAGGGCGTGGTGCATTTGCATATTCACCTTCTTGGCGGAGATAAGCCATTGCGTCCATACCATCTCTCACCGCGACTACTTGATGAGGTAGTACACTGGTTTTTAATGCTTCTTGAATGAGACGAATATCAGCTTTGTTGTCTTCAACCAAAAAGATTGTTCTGTGCTTTTCTTCCATTTCTACGCTCATGCTCTCGTCCCCCTACTGGAATTGTGAAGTAGAAAGTTGCACCTTGCCCTAGTTGTGATTCTACCCATATTCTACCCCGATGGCATTCAATAATTTTTTTACAAATGGCTAAACCCATACCGGTACCAGGATATTCATCTCTGGTATGTAGACGTTGGAAGATAACAAAGATGCGATCGCTAAATCGTGGATCTAGGCCAATACCATTATCTTTGACAGAAAATAGCCATTCTTCTTCTAACCTTTCTGCACTAATATGAATTTTTGGCGGTTCTGCACCATGAAATTTAATCGCATTACCCAGCAGGTTTTGAAATAACTGCATTAGCTGGGTACTGTCAGCCATGACGGTGGGTAAAGGATCATGAGTAATTGTAGCTTGGGTTTCCACAATTCTCCGGCGTAAGTTGGTCAGAGCTTTATCTAATGCTAATTCTACATCTGTGGCTTGAAAAGTAATCGCTAAGGTGTCTACTTTTGAGTAAGCTAATACATCATCAATTAATGTTTGCATTAAGCTCACTCCCTCTACGGCATAATTAATAAATTCCTTGGCATCTTCATCCAGAAATTCTTCGTAGCGCATTTCCAAAAGTTGCACATAATTAGCTACTTGATTTAATGGTTCTTGCAAATCATGAGAAGCTACATAAGCAAACTTTTTCAACTCAGCATTAGAACGTTCTAAATCATGGGCTAATTGTGCTAATTCATCGGCTTGACGCAGAACAATATTAACTATGCCTTTACGCAGTTCTAAGGCGGCTCTAATTTCTACATATTGCCAGGGTAGTGAAGTTAACCTCACTGTTTCTTTCCACATCTCAAAGGATTGCCGAGGACATAAACGTAAATGTCCTTCTGATTTATTCACTTCAAAAGCTCTGTTTGGATCACCACCCCAATTCACAGTTTGAATTACTTCTGGTCTGAACCATAGAACATAATTTCGCTTGGAAATGGGAATCGCTAATAAACCACTAGCAACATTTTTAAAGCTGATGGCATCTGGATAAATGCCGGGTAGAGAATCTGTGTAAAATACTTCTTCTTTGACGTTATTTTTTAACCATTCCACTAAAAAGTTAATTTCTTCCTCTTTGGGAGTTTGACCAATTAGCGTGTATTTACCACCGAAACACACTGCTGCACCTTGAGCAGAGGTTAAATCTAATAGATTGGGTTGATGTTTAACTAAACCATCAATAAAGTTTTCTGATTGCGACATATATTCAACCAGTTGTGATTGAATATGCGTCAAATTCATCCGATAGTCGTAATCTTCTGTTTCTTCTCTAGCTGAAAGTTCTGCAAAAATCACTCTTCCCAAAAATTCGCAGGCTTTCCTTAATTCATAAGCAACATATTTGGGTGTTTGATGATGACAAGCAATCAATCCCCAGAGTTTTTGATCTTTAATTAAGGAGATGGTTAAGGAAGCACCTACATTCATGTTGTGTAAATATTCTACGTGACAACGGGAGGCACTTCTGAGGATGGAGTTAGTTAAATCAATGGGGCGATCGCTCAATGGATTATTAACAGGATATATCTGGACTGTCTCCGCGTGAGCGTCAGGAATTGACCTGATAGAATTAGAAATAAATAATTTTCTGGCTGGTTTGGGAATATCTGACTCTGGATAATGTAACCCCAAATAAGACTCTAAACTATCTATTTTCTCTTCGGCAATTACCGAACCATGCCCATCATCATCAAATTTATACAGCATTACCCGATCAAAGCCAGTAACTTGGCGTACTTCCTGAACAATGATTTGGCAAAATTCCCGCAAAGTTTTTGTATTTTCTAAGCGATTAATTGAAGCTCTCGCTAAATGATAAAAGCTTAAAAAAGGAATGCTTTCTTGATTGATTGCTGGTTCTAATTCTAAAATCAAAAATCCTTCCGAATTACGATGAAATACTGCATCAAATACAGTATATTCATCTCCTTTTTTTCTCACCCATATTTTTGTCGGGTTGATATAATCAAGATTTGACTGAGCTAACCCAGCCATAATTCTTTCCATTTGATATGGATCGAGCAAATCTTCTAATTTTTTTTTGAGCATATTTTCAGGTGTCAACCCAAAAATATATAAGGTATTATTACTAACTTGTAATAACTGCAAATCTGGTTCTGATAAAACTAATAGTACACCGTGGGGTTGAATCTGGCTAGAAAGATGAATTGGAGCTTCTTTCAAGCCTGTAATCTCAATATTGCTTAGTTCTAGACCTTGCACCATAATAATTTGCCTTTGTTGGTCAGGATTGATTTAATAAATCTTGATTCATTAATAACAAAATTTGTTTTGTAACTATTGACCTAAAATGCATGGATAGGTAGTCACCCAAAATTAATGCTCAATCATTAATAATTTTGGTTTAATATCTATTATTTGTCATTATTACTGAATTGAATTTCGTTTTTGTAATTTTTTGTTACTTATTGAGGTATAGTTACCCAATTTTGCTATCAGTTACAGTTTAACAGTCTGTTTATGTATGTTACGATAAGAAATGTAAAACTTGGTTGATTAATTAAACCGCTTTATATTGAGTAATGTTAAGAAAATCATCCCCAAGTATTAGCCCTAAATCCAAGAATTAAACCACATTCGCAGCTGATAACTAGCTTGAGTTAGAGGTAAACCCAGATAAATGGGTATCCAGAAAATAAAAGCGACGATAATAATCGAAGTGATAGCAAAACCAAAGGAGCGCAGGGAGTTATAATAACTACGGAAACACTGATCAACAAACCAAGCGATCGCTATAAAAGTAAATACCACTGCACCCATATAATGATAGATAAACACGCAGCGATTAACCTTCACCCAAGGAGCTAGATTAGCAACATAATTTATTACTAAAAACAAAGCAATCCAAGTATTTATGCTTAAATTTCTGGAAATGAAAAAACGTTGCTTTTCCACTCCAGGGACAACTAAGTTTACAATCAATAACTCCAATAAAAAGATTAAAGCCGCTAAACCAAACCACCATAAAAAAGGATTACCCAAAGCATGGACATCATAAATTATTTTACCTGTACCACTGGGTAAAGGTGGGCCGAACACAGGCAGAGGATCATTAAAACTTAAAGTAGTTTGGTAATAATAAGCCATCGGACGAGTTAACAAAGGCCACTTATACCAAGCAGCACAATAAGGATGAATATCAGGACTATTACCACCTAATCTCAAATGAAAACCTAAAATTTGTTCATGTACAGAAACAAAATTAAATCGGCGGTCAAGTTGTAAATGAGGAATCCAAATTAAATTGTAAACCATAGCGGGAATAATTCCCAGATAACCAAATAATTCCAAAAGATTAATTTGGGTAATATTTTTAAGTGGTGTGGTAGAATATGTGTAATCTTGAGGATGATCAACAATCGGAATCAGAGGACGTAAATAAGGAAATAAAGAAAACCGACTTGACAGGTCAAATGATTGTAAATAACGAATTATCCAAGCTACACACCATAAACCATATACACCCATTAAAAACCATAACCCATTCCATTTTGTCCCAGCAGAAGCCCCAAAACTTACCCCAGACAAAATTAACCATAGCCAGCGTTTTGGTTTTGGTTTAGCTAATGCCAACAATAACAACCATTGCCCCAACAAACCAAAAATAACAATATAAATATTGTTGAGAGCATAACGAGATTCTACTAAAAATAAACCATCACAAGCGGTAAAAAATCCCGCTAATAAAGCAAAGCTACGGCGATAACTTAACTGATAAGTTAATAAAATAACTACTAGAGGAATCAACGAACCTGTAAGAGCATTAACCCAACGATAGCTCCAAGGGGTAAGTGTAGAACCTGCTAAACCGTTAACTGTATCTTGCCCCCAAGGAATATGACTAGCCAACCAAATTCCTATACCAATGATATATTGACTCAATGGCGGATGAGCATTAAAAAATGGTGTATTTGTTAAGTAGTTATTGCCAAATTTAGCAAAGTAGACTTCATCAAAAACGAGGGTATTAAATCTATCAAGTCCCCAAAAACGCAAGCCGAGGGAAAAGATAAATATCCCCAGCATTCCTAAACGAAACCAAGTTTTATTCATTAGTCATTAGTCATTAGTTATTAGGAAATAATGAATTACTTCTTCTTTCCCCCCTGCCTCCCCTGCCTCCCCTGCCCCCCTGCCTCTTCATCCCCCCTGCTTCCTGCTCCCTGCAACCCTGCCTCTTTCCCCCTCTGCTTTTTTTTGAAATAGGAGTAATTCTATTCCATAGTATTTGGTTGTGAGTCCTAGAGGTTGCATGGTTAATTTTTGGGTAACACGGATAGAGGCATGATTTTTTGGGTTGACAACAGCATAAATTACTGGCAATTGTAAAACATTAAAGCTGTATGTGAGCATAGCTTTTCCTGCTTCGGTAGCATAGCCTTGACCCCAAGCAGAACGTCGTAAGTGCCAGCCTACCTCAAAATCATCAGTAGGTATGCGATCGCGATCTGGTAGCTGAGTGAGAATAATTGTGCCAATAATCATATTAGTATGTTTTTCTACCATAGCCCAAGAACCGGTACCATTTTGACGTTGACGCGATCGCTCTAAACTATCAACTAGGCGCTGGCGTTGTGCCTCAATACTAGGAGGACGGGCTGCACTACCTAAAAAATGGATAACTTCAGGATCATTGTAAATAGTAAACACTTGTTCCGCGTCGGTGTCGGGTATCCAACTGCGAATAATTAACCGATCAGTTTCCAAAAGCAGGGTCATTTTTTCTTGGTATCAACTTGACCAAATGGTGTAGCTAGGGAGGCAGAGGGGCAGGGGGC
>DATGXB010000285.1:0-33004 GCA_035299225.1 Nostocaceae cyanobacterium
ACTGGTGTCGGCGTTTGAGCAAAGATTATGAACGACTACCCGAAACTACAGAGACTTTTATTTACATCGCCATGATTCGCATTATGGTCAGACGATTGGCATGATTTTTTACTACCTTTTACTTTTAAAACATCCTCTAAGATAGAAGGCATGATTTCACCTATGGTAATACAAATTACTTATTTACAATTTTATACTAGGATGTAATTTATTGTGTGTCAATAGAAACGTTTAAGTTGAGGCAGAGCCTCGGTGATGGCATTCCCAGCCGGAGACTGGGAACGAGGGGAGAGGGGTGATTTTATACTATGGCGGTTTCGGGGATTGCGCCTTGCATTTTTTGGAATGCGTCTATTAATGTTTGGAGTTGTTGGTCGGCTTTGAAGACTCCTAAACCTCTAACTGTGACTTTTCCGGGGGAGTAAACAAAGCGATTTCTGAGGTTTTCGGTGAGGTTTTCTGCTAATAGATTCCAAGCGGGTTCTTCCATTGGGGTTTCTAATACTATGTGTTGTTTTTGTTCGGGTTTGATGCGGCTAAATCCTAAACTTTTGGCTAGTTGTTTTAATTCCATGATTCGTAATAATTGATTTGCGGGTGAGGGAATGGGTCCGTAGCGATCGCTCCATTCTGCGGCTATGGCTTTGAGTTCTTCTTTGTTCTTGGCTGCGGCTACGGCTCGGTAAGCACTCATCTTTTGATCTATATCTGTAATGTAGTTAGATGGCACAAAAGCGGTGAGATTCAGGTCAATTTGTGTATCTTCAACTTTCGGGATTTCTTGACCACGTATTTCTCTAATCGCTTCCTCTAACATTTCCATGTATAAATCAAAACCAATTACATCCATTTGCCCAGATTGTTCCGCCCCCAGTAAGTTCCCAACTCCCCTAATTTCCATGTCTCGCATTGCTAACTGATACCCTGAGCCGAGTTGCGTAAATTCTTGGATGGCGCGTAATCTCTGCCTTGCGGCATCAGATAATACGCTTTGTTTGGGGTAAAATAACCAGGCATGGGCTTGGATTCCTGCCCGTCCTACTCTTCCCCGTAATTGGTACAGTTGAGCTAAACCGAAGCGGTGCGCGTCTTCTATTAAAATGGTATTAACGCGAGGAATATCTAAGCCTGATTCGATGATGGTGGTACAAACTAAAATATCAGCCTCATTATTGTTAAAAGTGAGCATGGTACTTTCTAACTCACTTTCGTCCATTTGACCATGTGCGATCGCTATTCTTGCACCAGGAATCATTTCCCTTAAATTAGTGGTAATTTCCTCAATCCCTTCTACCCGTGGAACTACATAAAACACCTGTCCGCCCCGGTCTAATTCTTGACGAATGGCACTTCTAACAGTTTCCGGGTTCAGGGGTGATAAATGGGTTTGGATGGGTCTTCTGGTGGGGGGTGGGGTGGTGATTAAACTCATTTCCCGAATCCCAGATAAAGACATATACAAGGTTCTGGGAATGGGTGTTGCTGATAAAGTTAATACATCTATTTGGGTTTTTAGGGTTTTGATTTTTTCTTTTTGGTTCACCCCGAACCGTTGTTCCTCATCTATCACCAATAAGCCTAAATCCCGAAATTGTACACCTTTACCTAAAATTTGATGTGTACCGACGACTATATCTAATTCTCCTGTAGTTAACCGCTTTTGAATTTCTCGTTTTTCTTCTGCACTGCGAAAACGGTTCATTAAGCCAATATGGATAGGATAAGGGGCAAAACGTTCTTTTAAGGTGTGGTAATGTTGCTGGGTGAGGATGGTTGTAGGTGCAAGCAAGGCTACCTGTTTACCTGCGGTAACGGCTTTAAAAATGGCACGGATAGCGACTTCTGTTTTCCCAAATCCTACATCACCACAAACTAATCTATCCATTGGCCGATCGCTTTCCATGTCCCGTTTCACATCTTGCACGGCTTTTAACTGGTCTGTGGTAGGTTGATAAGGGAATGAATCTTCCATTTCTTCTTGCCAAGGCATATCCACCGGAAAAGCAAAACCCTGTTGTTGCGATCGCGCCGCATATAATTTTAATAAATCTACAGCTAACTTTTTAATACTCTTGCGGACTTTATTTTTAGTATTCTCCCAAGCCTTACCCGTCATTTTATGCAGTTCTGGGGCTTTATCGGCATTGGTGCGGAAGCGGGACAGTGAACCAACCTGATCAGCCGCTACCCTTAAAATCCCGTCTGCATACTGTACCACTAAATAATCACGGGTTTCCTCATTGATAGTTAAGCTTTCTAACTTCAGAAATTTACCTATACCGTGACTACGATGCACCACATAATCACCCGGTCGTAACTTGTTCGGGTCTACCTGTTTAGAAGTGGCTTTGCGACGTTTACGGACATAACCAAAAGTAGCTAAAGCGTGTTGTCCGTAAAACTCCTTATCCGTAACCACGACTAAACGGTAAGAAGGCAGGATAAAACCTTCTAATTCTGCCAAACCAGAATATTTAATCGCCACTGGTGTGCGGTTAACTTGTAATTTATCAATAGCTTGATAATCACGGGGGTTAGGAATAAACTGCGCCGGACAATCATGCTCTTGTAGAAGGGAAACAGAACGGGAAGGTTGAGCCGAAATTAACCAAACGGCAAACTTGCGATCGCGTTCTTGTCGAATTGTTTCCGCTAACTTAGCAAATTGATGGGGTGTAACAGGAACAGGTCTACTCGCCAGATTGATACCTGCATTTTCCTCCGCCAACTCTGATAAATATAACTTAGAGAACTTTTCCGTTGCCGTTAAACATTCCTGAAAACTGCGGTGAATTGGTGGTAAATTATCCGTAGGTGGTAACTGCTCACGCAAAATTGACCATTGTTCTGCCGCATCCTCCACCCAGCGATCGCTATGAGCCAAACACTGTTCCGGTTCATCCATCGCAATCAATGTATTTTCCGGCAAGTAATCTAAAATAGAAGCAGGTTGATCAAAAGCTAACCCCAAAAATCGCCGACTACCTTCTAAAACTGTTGTATCTTTTTTTTCTAACTCCGACTCAAACCCCAAAGCCACACTTAAGCGGCGAAAATCCTCAGTATCCCCCACCGCATCCATAATAATATAACCAAAATTAGTGGGGGTGAGAGTAATTTTTTCCACCTTATCCAAAGCAGAACGCTGGGTAGACGGGTCAAACTCCCGGATTTGTTCAATTTCATCCCCAAACCATTCCAACCGCACCGGCAACTCTGAGGACACCGGAAACACATCCACAATATCCCCCCGCCGGCTCCATTGTCCCTCAGTTTCTACCAAAGCTACACGCTCATAACCCATTTGAGTCATTTTCAGGCTAAAAGCACTTAAATCAAATGACATTCCTTTAGTTAAAGTTAGGCAAAACGACTTAAACACCTCCGGCGGTGGTAAATGGGGTTGAAGTGCATTAGTAGTAGCGACAATCGCAATATTTCCTTGTTGTCCATTGTCGCCAACTTGTTTAGACTTCCCCCCCACCAAATCCGCTAACACCTGCATTTGACCCCAACTTAACTCCGTTTCCGGGTCAAAAGGCTCATAAGGGGAAGCTTCGGAAGTAGGGTAAAAGTGTACAGTTTTCCAACCCATCGCTTCCATCAAGGCATAAACCCGTCCAGCTTCCTCTAGAGTGGCACACACCAAGAACAAATCCCTGTTTTCGTGTTGAGCCAAAGCCGAAGCTACCAACCCCTTGGGTAAACGGGAAATGCCATTTAAACGTAAATCTTGCTGTTTGTGGAGTTTAGAGATTAATTCAGTGGTCAGTGGCGATCGCGCCAAAGTACGCACAATAGAAGAAAAGGCCATAGGTTCTTTGCTCAGTGGAAATTGTGAGGGTGCGGCGGAGTGCGGGGTGCGGAGTAAAAATAATTTATTCCCCTGTGACCTGTCCAGCATTCGGCTTTACAGTTCTTGCCAGTAGACCTGTGTCCCCTGCACCAACTCATGAAAACTATTTTAAGATTCTTAACCGTCCTTGAGCGAGCCACCCAATAAATCATCAAGAAATATTTAGACAGAGATACAGCATATTTGGGGAGTCATTAGTCATTAGGGAACAGGGAACAGGGAACAGGGAACACTTCGACTGCGCGAGCGTGCGGTGATCTTAATAGGGAATAGTTATTATTTTTGACTTTTAAATGCATGACTTTTGACTTTCCCCCCTGCTCCCCTGCTCCCTTGCACCACGTAGTAAATTAATTTTACACGACTACTTGTATTGACATACTCCCTGCCCTCAAAGTGCGGAGATTATGGGTTCTAACAACAGTTGCAGTTTCATACCGTCTGACCTATCTCGCCTGACAGACAATGCCCTGCTTGTTTCCACCATTCTATCAAAAAGCCGTTCTCACAGGACGGGGAACCTCAAACCCAATTTTTTGGTAAAAGCATTTAAGAAAAGCCTTGAATACTGGATACTAAGGGTTGAGCTAACATTGCTCTTAATAGCGGTCGTTTAAAAAATGTCCTCCATCACTTTTGAAATTTTCGTGATTTTGGTGCTAATCATTGCCAATGGCATCTTCTCAATGTCTGAGATGGCAGTCGTCTCATCTCGAAAAGTGAGATTACAACAGCTGGCCAACCAAGGAGATGCTAAAGCTAGAGCTGCCCTGAAACTGGCAGATTCACCCAATCAGTTTTTATCTACCGTCCAGGTGGGGATCACCTTAATTGGGATTTTAACAGGTGCTTTTGGGGGGGCAACTATTGCCAATCGGCTTGTGCCTTACGTGCGTCTTGTTCCCTTCCTCGCTCCTTACAGTGAACCCGTTTCCTTTGGAATTGTTGTACTAATTATTACCTATTTATCCTTAATTTTGGGTGAACTTGTCCCCAAACGACTGGCTTTAAATAATCCTGAAAAACTTGCGGCCTCAGTGGCTATTCCCATGAAAGCTTTAGCCTCTCTGGCATCGCCGGCGGTAGTGCTGTTAAGTGCTTCTACTGACCTAGTGTTAAGAACATTAGGAATCACCCAAACTGCTGAACCCCAAGTTACAGAAGAAGAAATTAAAATTTTGATTGAACAGGGCACAGAAGCGGGAACATTTGAAGAAGCAGAACAGGACATGGTAGAGAGAGTATTCCGATTAGGCGATCGCCCTGTTAGCGCCCTCATGACTCCCCGCCCTGATATTGTCTGGTTAGATTTGGATGATCCCCCAGATGAAAACCGCCAAAAAATGGCTGAAAGCGCTTATTCCCGTTACCCTGTTTGTCAAGAAGGTTTAGATAATGTTTTAGGTATCATTCCTGTCACCGATTTACTAGCTAGAAGTTTTCGGGGGGAAGACCTAGATTTAACAGTAGGTTTAAGACAACCCGTATTTGTCCCAGAAAGTACCAGAGGCTTAAAGGTTTTAGAATTATTTAAACAAACAGTCACCCACATGGCCTTAGTTGTGGATGAATACGGTGTCATTCAAGGTTTAGTTACTCTCAACGATATTATGAGCGAAATAGTTGGTGATGTTCCCGCAGGCCCTGGTGAAGATGAACCCCAAGCAGTACAAAGAGAAGATGGTTCTTGGTTATTAGATGGAATGTTACCGGTAGATGAATTTTTAGAACTTTTCAATATGCAAGAATGGGAAAATGAAGAAAGAGGCAGTTATCAAACTTTAGGCGGTTTTGTCATTACTCATTTAGGAAAAATTCCCACAGCAGCCGATCATTTTGAATGGCAAGGAATGCGATTTGAAGTGATGGACATGGACGGCAACCGTGTAGATAAAGTCTTAGTCGTCCCACCTGTAACAGCAATTTCTGATGTTAGTCATGAATCATAATTAATCAACAACGTGTAATGGGTGATTATAAAAGCATTATATTTACCTATGTTGCCCATTACTTCATTACTTAACTTTACAAAACTTAGATATGTCAAGTATAAACTGCAAAATGTAGGTTATAATCTGTAGATTTGCGGGGTTAATTGTTCAATAATATCTAAGTGGAGTAAATAAAGCGGTGGATATCAGAGGGAGTTTTGGTCGGGCTGTAAGAAGACGCAGAAGAGAGTTAGATTTATCTCAAGAACAACTTGCTGAAAAATCAGGACTTCATCGCACTTACATCTCTAGTATTGAATTAGGTAAATGTAATGTTTCCCTAGACAATATAGAAAAATTAGCAAAAGCCCTAAATATGTCTATACCTGATTTATTTATAAAATATGAGATTAATTCATAACATGGAAGCATGGATAATCAAACAAAACAGAAAATAAAAGAAGTTCTTAAAACTTCAATTAGAAATTTTTTTAAAGCAAGAAAAAATAAGAAAGAAAAAATATATCAAGTCTTAGATGACATTTTTCCCAACGAAAGACGAATACGTTCTTTGATTGGTGGATTAGAAACTAGTTTAGGAACAACCTTTTGGGAACCTATATCTGAAACTTTAGCCGAATCAAATGGATTTGAAATTGTAACTACACAAATTTTACTTCCCCAACCATTTCCAAGGGAATTACAGGTTGAATTAGATAACTTAATTAATGAACGTGCAAAGAAACCTAACGGTAGAGTTTCTACAGCAGAATGTATACAGAGATTAAAAAATGTAGCTTCAAGAACCAATCCTCAAGAAATAGTTAAATATATATCTCCTCCTCCTGGAACAGGAGTTGATATTTATTTTAAAAAAGATGGTATTGAATATGTTTTCGATATCAAAACTCCCCAAGCAAATCAAGGAGCATTTGGAGGATTCAATAAACAGATGCTAGAGTGGTATGCTTATAGACTTGCCGCAGATCCTAATGCTAATTTAGAAGCGCGTATTGCTATTCCTTTTAATCCTTTTCAAAAAAATTGGTATGAAGAACAGAAAAGTAAATTATCTAGTTCACCTTTAGATATTAGTCAAGATATCTGGGTTGAAGATGAATTTTGGGATTTTTGTTCTGGAGAAAAAAATACATTTGCACAGTTAAAGTCACTGTTCATGGAACTAGGTGAAGAAAATTTTGCAGCAGAATTTAATGATATTTTTTACCCCAACTAATTTAGATCAATAATCTTGATTAATTCTTTTGCTACATACTCAACTACAGGTACAGGAACAGCATTACCAAACTGTTTTTTAGCAATATCATCCTTTTCATGATATGCGAAATCTGTTGGAAATCCTTGTAATTTACAAGCGTGTTTTGCAGTAATAGGTATATATTTTTTCGGTTGATAAATCTTTTCCAAAAACAAACGTTTATATTCTTCTGGATGACTAGCATGAATAGATACCGTTGCTATATAATCTTTCCCCCCTGTAGCAGTTAAAGTTGGGATAATATCAGCAGTAGGTAAAATAATTCTATAAACTCCATTAATACCAGTCATATTTTTAGAGTTAACAAACTCATATTTATGATTGTCAGTTAACCGTAATATTCTTTTCTCTACTAAGTTATTTAATTCATCTAAATGAATATCATTGATTATTTCTTGAAAATTCTCAAAAGACAAAGGATTGCCATCTTTATCACCATATTTTTTACTTCTTCGGTGTTTAAGCAAAGTTAAACAAATCAATTTTTCTCTATCAGTTGTTTTGATGATATCCCAAGAATGAATTGTTGTATGTCCATTTCTTAAATCTGAAAAAATAAAAAAATCATTTAACTCATCATCTTTTTGAAAACGAGTTCTTGATGGGGGAATCATCCCTTTAAATAAAGTATCCGCATCTAATTTTACCTTTTCCACAACTTGGATATTTTTTAAATCATCCAAAATATCTAACACCTTTGGGTGAATATTTAAAGAAGTTGGAAATTGATAATCTTGGCAATTTTCCATATCATTCCTAATACCTACAATAAAAACTCTGTCTCTATTTTGCGGTAAACCAAAATCATAGGCGTTCAGAACTTTCCATTTGACAAAATATCCTATCTTTTCCAATTCATTTAAAATTAATTCTAAATTATCACGATTTTTAGGACTCGCTAAACCACTAACATTTTCAAAAATAAAAGCTTTTGGTTGACTTTTATTTACTAAACGAATAACATCAAACCATAATTTTCCTCTAGGGTCTTCAAACCCTCTTAAACAACCTGCAACTGACCAAGGTTGACAAGGTACACCACCCACAATTATATCAACGTTATTAGGAAGTTTACTAATTTTAGTTACATCTCCTAATTCAATTTCATCTTGATTGAAATAGCTAATAAAATTTTCTTGATAAACTTTAATTGCCTGTTTATCTATTTCAGAATATCCTAAACATTTTCCGCCCAATTTTTGTAAAGCGATTCTAAACCCACCAATACCCGCAAATAAATCAACAAAGGTAAATTTATTTTGATAAGTTACTAAGTGTAGAGGTAATTCTATCTGTTGTAGTGTTTGGGAAAGCACGGTTTTCATTGTGTGTTAGCCAATTTGATGAACTAACTATGTATATTCAGCCAATTATTATATCATAAAAATTTATTACCATAAAGCAAGAAATGTTTTTGGTTTTGTTGAATCAATTCTGATTCTGAGGTTAAAGTAGTTATATGGAATGTATATAACAGTATTTTGATATCATGCAAAATTATAGTCATCTGAACAAAGCACTTAAGATTAGCTTTTGCATTTATGTATTTGTATTGATTTTGATTACCTTCCAAGCTGCTTTAAAGATTTGGAGGGTATTTACAGCATTTCCCGCTTGTGAGGGGCAATTTTTGTATAAATTTTTAAATTTTCCTTCACTATTATTTTTTGTACTACTGCTTTATTTTTGGCCAATTCATTTTGGTCAGAATTTACCAGCCTTCAAAAATAATACAAATCATGTGAATCAGCGCAAAAAAAACTTATGGAATGATCTAGCCATTGCAATTATCGGTTTAATTATTCTATTTGTAATATTAATGCCAACATTTGCTCCAGAATTATATAATATTTACCGTATTTTATTAATTACGTTAGTTTTATTAGTTCTGCCTTTTCATATTTTCGCTAACTTAAACATTAGAAAAAATTACGGTTTATTAGTGGTTCTATTTACAGGTGGATTGTCTCTATTCACACTATTTCTTCTCTTACCTTTCTTAATCCAGAATATATGGAAATTATCTTTATTTTTGTTAATTATTACCTTGATAATTTGGAGTGCTTACATTCTCAGTTTCTTACCATCAAATCAACAAGGCTTAATAATTAAAATTAATCAATATAATCCTTTTAAGCATCCATCTTTTCCACAACCTAAAATTACACTACCACTTTTGGGAATAAGTGCTTTAGCTAGTTTAGTATTTTTAGGTTCTGCTTATTTGAGTGTTCCTAGAATAGAAACTTTTAATATTTATAGACCAGCATTTAATCAAGTAGTTACAATGGTAAAAAATAACCAATTAGAACAAGAATCCTTGGGACAATCTAAAGTTAAACGTATGAAAATACCTTGT
This sequence comes from Nostocaceae cyanobacterium, assembly GCA_035299225.1. Classification (GTDB taxonomy): domain Bacteria; phylum Cyanobacteriota; class Cyanobacteriia; order Cyanobacteriales; family Nostocaceae; genus DATGXB01. The sequence continues at coordinate 9,426 of DATGXB010000285.1, forward strand.
AAATATAACTTCTTAACTACATATAAAACATTAAACGTAATTCAAGAAAATGATAGTTTAAGCATTGATTTTCGGATATTTTCTATTGGTTTTGGAGATGGTCATGCAGGGTTTGTTTATCGTACCAAACCATTTGATTATACACAAGCTGAAACCTTTGTACAATCTAAACCGTTAGGAGGATCATGGTATTGGGAAGTGTGGATTTGGTAATATTTTATTATGTTTTGTCATTGTAGGTTGGATTGAGAAAATAAACCCAACCTCACAAAACTAAATAATTTATCAAGTCAAATGATTTTCCAGGATAGAAGCAATAGCTTCCGGGTGAACTTTTTTGTATTCCTTCTTACCTAACATTAAAACACAGTTAGGAGCACTACTACAACGCTTTTGACAATCTGTGTGTTCGATTTGCACTTTATCTAATAAACCACGTTCACACAAAGTCTGTTCTAACTGTGATAATAAACTTTTACCACCTTTTTTAATACAACCTGATTTTTGACAAACCATAATTTTGGCTTGCTTAGTTTTGAATGGCTTTTGTAATGGACAAAAACCCACAGATTGCACTTGATAAGCTTTGAGTTTAAGTTTATCTTTATGTTGATTAATTTTACTGGTGACACTCACCCGAATTTGTTCACCAGGTTCTAAAGAAACCAAAGAACAGCGTAAATCTTTAGGTATTTTAACTTTGATATTTCCTGAAGGAATCGCTAAACGGATATGTTTATATTTTCCTGATTCATCAGCAACAAAACCTAAAAACTGTCCTTCCAGATTTAAATCTGGTAATTCCCGGTATTTTTCACCCATTTGTAATTACTCAAAATAATTAAAGTTTTTGAGGGAGGAAGGAAGAGGGAAAAAATAGGTATTTTACCTTTTACCTTCTCTCTGGGAGTGGTAGGATAAACTTAACTGAGGCGTTTGGCTTCTACAGTTAGTGGTAATTCACTTTTATCGGGAATTGCACTTAATTCTAATTCCCAACCATTAGCTAAAGTCAGAACCTTTCCAGCTTCACTATCAGATTGTTTGACAACTTCTTCTTCCAAATCCTTTTTAGCTACATAAACTACTAAAGTTCCGACGCTATTCATCCGTAGCATGATTTTCATGTTTTTCCTCTGCTGATTCTAGTTCTCTTTTGCGACAACCGACGATGTACCCTTTCTCTAAAAAATGCACAGCATAAATATAGTAACTTTGTAAAAAAGTTCCTATGCTGGCTACATAACCCACATCTCCAATTTTGGCTAAAACTTCCCCAATTTCTCGACCGGCAAAAGTCCCATCGTTTTTAATTAACTTTTTGACTCGGACTTTTTGACCAATTTCAAAAACTGGGGGTGAGTTTAATTCAATCTCATCTTGTGGCATGGGAATACCTCTGTTCTTGGACTAATTCCAACAGTTCTGCTGTTGTGAGGCTGCGTTTTTTAACGGTTGATTTCTGACGGACTGCATCTAATACAGCCTGGGTTTCTTCGGGGTTTAAAAATATCCCATGCTGTTCTAAAATATTAGACACAATATGTCTACCAGAATGTTTTCCTATTACTAAACGCCGTTCCCAACCCACATCTTCCGGTGCATAAGGTTCATAGGTTAAAGGGTCTTTTAATACACCATGAGCATGAATTCCTGACTCATGCACAAAGGTATTTTCCCCGACAATTGCTTTCCAAGGTGGAACACTAGCACCAGAAGCATGAGCAACTAATTTTGATAGTCCTAATAATTGGCGAGTGTTAATACCTAAATCAACGCCGTAGATACATTTTATAGCCATGATAACTTCTTCTAAAGCTGCGTTTCCGGCTCTTTCTCCTAAACCGTTGACGGTGGTATTAACTGATGATGCACCGGCTTTTATTCCTGCTAAGGCATTAGCAGTTGCTAGACCAAAATCATTATGAGTGTGAATCTCTAAAGGAATTGATAAAGCTGATACTAATCGTTTAACTTTAACGTAGGTTTGAAAAGGATCAAGGACTCCAACTGTGTCACAAAAACGAAATCGAGAAGCACCCCATTCTTGAGCATATTGTGCTACATCTAGGAGAAAATTTTCATCGGCTCTAGATGAATCTTCTCCTCCTACTGCTACCCATAAACCTTGATCAAGTGCGAAACTAATACAATCTTTTAACTTTTGCAAACTTATCCGCCATTGTCCATGAAATTTGGCGGAAATTTGAATCCCAGAAACGGGAATGGCAATATGTACGCGCTGGATTCCACAAGCAATTGAAGCTTTAATATCAGAAATTACAGCCCGATTCCAAGCCAATAATTTAGCGTGTAAATTTAAGTTAGAAATTGCAGTAATGGCACGAATTTCTTCTGCTCCCATCGCGGGAATGCCAACTTCTAATTCTGGTACACCGATTGCATCCAAAAATCTAGCGATCGCTACTTTTTCCTGAAGGTTAAAAGCAACACCCGCCGCCTGTTCACCATCACGCAATGTAGTATCATTAATGATGATTTGATTCATCTTTAGCGTCCCTCTAGCGGAAATTCTTTGAATCTTTCTGCTGGCCAATTTCTTTTGTCTAGATAGATGCCTCTTGATTCACCAATTTGCCAAAACAGTATCTACAAATAGAACGATTTATAAATCATCATTGATGATCATTCATTATTTATCAGTTATGATCATTACATCTGTATGACAGCAAACTAAAAGAGAGTATCATTGATGAAAGATAAAATGAAAGATTGGATGAAAGATAAAAAAACGCTTTTTGATGTATTTGTATTTCGACTAATCACGCAAATTGTAATTTTGACATTTGGGTTTTTTCTTGTCTATGCGTGTTCTGCTAACCAATCTAAAATCCGTTCTAACTGTTCTAAATTCACTAAACCATACTGCCAAAGTAACATCGGTAATGGTCCATTATCTAACTTTTGATGTCGCAAAGCTACAGAAATATCTGCGCTAGAAAGTGCTAGTTCTTGATGCAAAAAAGTCATTAGTTTTTTGTCGCTGTTGCGCTGTACCATAATCAGAAGTTCAAATATCTGGTTAGAAAAATTAAAAAAGTCATTCCTGATATACTTGCTAATTACACCCTGTTCAGGAATAAAATTGTCAGAATAATTTGAGATTTCGCAAAGTGAGTGAACTTCAGCTTAGATGAATTTTCTGGAGTATGCAAGCATTTTTGTTAGCGAACAATAACTTTCAATATTGCCATTTAGTTTGTAGTTTTTTAGTCAGTATTGTACTGCCAACAATGCTCTAGCCATGCAATTAATTGATGACGAGAAGCGAAAAATTGCATTAATATACTACGAACTAAAATTGCTGTTTGGGGACTATTTACTTGTACACGTAAACCCCCATCCGCAAGATATTCACAGGGAATCATTAACTCTTGTAGTCGGTAATAAACAGACCAGCGATCGCCTACAGGAATCCGCAAAATTTGTTCGCTCGGAGGTGACATCATTCTAAGATCCTCTGTAAATTATTCTTTGTCTGATTTTTTGTCACTCAGTGTTTGGATTTTCTGTTCTAATTGTTCAATGCGGGAAAGCAGCAAGTTGATGAGATTTGCTTCTACATCCGGTAACTTCCCGTGTTCTAAGGGAGAAATGGGATTATTTTGTTTAGGGTAAATAATTCTACCAGGGACACCGACAACAGTTGCATCAGCCGGAACATTGCGTAAGACAATAGAACCTGCACCAATGCGGACGCGATCGCCTATTTGAATATTTCCCAAAACTTTCGCACCTGCACCCACAACCACATTTTTGCCTAAAGTCGGGTGACGTTTACCGCTTTCCTTCCCTGTTCCTCCTAGAGTCACACCTTGATAAATTAAAGTGTAATCTCCTACAATTGCGGTTTCTCCAATCACTACACCCATGCCATGATCAATAAATACACCCTTGCCAATTTTTGCACCTGGATGAATTTCAATTCCCGTTAAAAATCTCCCCAAATGAGAAATTAATCTAGGAATAAATGGGACATGGTGAGAGTATAGCCAATGTGCAACCCGATGTAAACAAATAGCGTGTAAACCAGGGTAACAAAATATTACCTCTAACCAATTTTTAGCCGCCGGATCTCGCTCAAAGATAATGCGAAAATCACTCAATAATGGCTCAAAAAAAAGCCCAGAAAGTAAATTTTTCCACAGAGTTGATATTGCAGAAGGCTGCGTTTTATTGAAAGACTCTTGCATTGGTACTATCTGGTAAAAAGAGCCATGTTCTTTCCCTGCTTATATCAGATGACTCTCCCAGCACCAAAATCACAGCAGCAGATTAAAATTATTGAATTTATTAAACTTGCACTCAATCCCGTCCTCTCCCTATTAACATAACTTTACATTTTTTCTAGGGGTAGGGGTGCTAGTTTTTTTGGGATTGGGTGCTAGTATTTTCGGTCTAGGGTGTGAGCATTTTTGTACTCAATTCCCTGATTTGCTTTTTGTAGATGTAGTGATGGTTTGGAGAAATTTGGAGAGGATAAATTTTGTTGTACTCATTCATGCAAAAGCCGCTAGAGGAATGAAGATAAAATACAATTCTGTATATCCCGCTACGATGATTATTTTATAATTTTGATAGTCAAAACCAGAATTTCTTTATTTTCTTTTAGCTTTGTTTAATGGGGTGATAGAAATGTTACCCCTCACACCCTGAAATAAATTTCGGGCTAATAGCTAAAGTGCGTTAAAACGCACTCTGAATAGGAGAAATCTATGATTTAGGAAATTAAAACAATTATTAAACCGTATTTGATTTTACCATAAACCTGTGATACCATTGTCTTAAGTATTCCAACGGTTTAGATATACTCCATTAAACATCTATTGTTTTAGTCATCTTTAGATGACTTGAGCTTTAAGCCCGAAATTGATTTCCGGGCTACCAATTTCCGGGCTACCAAATTCCGGGCTACCAAATTTCAAAAATTCACTTAATTTTAGATTGGGGTCGGTGCTGTGCTGATAATTTCTATTCGGGAAGTGGAAAAAACTGCGGATGGGTTTAACGCGATACTGCGGTTAAATGATGGAGAATACCCGATAGTTATTTCTGACCCTTTTACACCCAGGGAAGAAGCAAGATTAGAATGGTATTTTGAAGATTGGTTAAGATATCCTTTTATTGATAATTCCATAGCAGCTAAAGCAGCAGATAGCGTTAAAAGTTATGGGGAAAATCTGTTTAATCAAATTTTTAAAGATAAAAATGCTTATAGTATTTATTCTCAACATCGGGGGAATTTAAGTCAAATACAAATAGAAATTATTGGCAAAACACCGGAATTTCATGCTTTACATTGGGAAGCAATCAAAGACCCAGATTTAAACCGACCTTTGGCGGTTGATTGTGTGATGTTGCGGAAAAATGTTACACCTGTAAATATTCCCGCTAACGTGCAAGTTTCACCTGTAATTAATGTCTTAGTGGTGGTTGCGCGTCCTGATCAAGAAAAAGACATTGGTTATCGCACTATTTCCCGTCCCTTGGTGGAGTTGATAGAAAATAGTCAGTTACGGGTAAATATTGAATTGTTGCGTCCGGGGACATTTGAGGCTTTATCAAAACATTTAGAGGCTAAAGGTGCGGGGTTTTATCATGTAATTCATTTGGATATGCACGGCGGTTTATTGACCTTTGAACAAATCCAAACACCACGCCGAAGAGGACATTTTTTATCAAAAGGTCGGTATGGGAGAAGTGATATAAAACGGTTTGAGGGATGGAAAGCATTTTTATCATTTGAGGGGGAAAATTCGGGAGAAGTTGATTTAGTTGAAGCATCAGAGTTAGCTGATTTGTTGACAGGAAAAGGTGTGCCGGTTTGTATTGTGGATGCTTGTCAATCGGCAAAACAGGTTAAATATGATCCGCAAAATTCAGAGGGAACGGCTGGAGAAAATACCGATGTTGAGGTGAGGGATACCAGTTTAGGAAGTCGGTTAATGAGTGCGGGAATGCAGATGGTAATAGCGATGAGTTATTCTATTACTGTGTCGGCTTCTGCAATGTTAATGAAGGAATTTTATCAACATTTATTTGATAGTAAACTGATTACAGAAGCGATAAGATTAGGAAGAAGAGAATTATTTAATAATCGAGAACGTCAGGCTTATCATAATAAGTTTGTAGAATTGGAAGATTGGTTATTACCTGTTGTTTATTGTAACCAAAAAGTTAACTTGAATTTACGCAGGTTTGATGCAGAGGAAGAAGAGAAATATTGGCAAAGTGTGGGGAGTCAATATCGCTTTCCTGTTCCAACTTATGGGTTTATTGGTCGAGATTTGGAAATTCTTAAAATTGAAAAGGCGTTATTAAAACATAATGTATTACTGTTGCAGGGAATGGGGGGAACGGGTAAAACGACGCTGTTAAATTATTTGCGGGAATGGTGGGTAAAAACCAATTTTGTCAAAGATGTATTTTATTTTGGTTATGATCAAACCGCCTGGACGTTATCACAGATTTTACATGAAATTGGTAAACAGGTGTTTGGTAAATTTGAACAAGCTAATTTTCAAGCAATGAATTTAACTGCACAAGTACAGAAATTAGCGGCTAAATTTAGGGCGGAAAATTATGGGTTGATTTTAGATAATTTAGAATCGGTGACGGGACAAGAGTTAGCAATTCAAAATACATTACCAACAACAGAACAAAATCAAATTCGAGATTTTTTAGGGCGGTTAGTGGGTGGTAAAACCTTGGTAGTTTTGGGTTCTCGCAGTCGTGAGGAATGGTTACAAACTGCAACAAAATATTATATTTATGAGTTACAAGGTTTAGATCAACAAGCGCGGACACAGTTAGCAGAGAAGATTTTAGAACAGAATATTGGTGATAAAAAGCAAATTAAAAAAATTCGGGAAGATGAAAATTTTCGGAAGTTAATGAAATTGTTAGCGGGTTATCCGTTAGCAATGGAGGTAGTTTTAGCAAATTTACGTCAGCAGTCACCAGAGGAAATTTTACAGGCTTTACAAGGTGCGGAGGTAAATTTAGATGTGGACAGTGAGGATAAAACTAAAAGTATTTTAAAATGTGTGGAATATTCCCACAGTAATTTATCCCCAACAGCGCAAAAGTTACTTTTATATTTAGCCCCTTTTAGTGGGTTTATTAATCGTGTTGTTATTCCGCTATATATCGAAAAATTACAAAAATTAGAACCATTTAAAGATTATCTGTTTGACCAATTTGATGCAGCAATTCAAGAAGCGATAAATTGGGGTTTATTATCACCTCTGGATTTTTCCCCTAACCCCTCACCAATGCCAAGAGGGGAAGAAAGATTATTAACTATTCAGCCGATTTTCCCATATTTTTTAAAGACTAAGTTAGCATCTTTAGAACCTGCAACCCGTGAAGCTTTGCAAGAGGGTTTTAAAAATCATTATCTAGTTTTAGCAGCGTTTTATCAACAGTTATTGGAATCTAAAGATGCACAACAACGACAATGGGGAATATTATTCTGTAAGCTAGAATATGAAAATCTATATCATGCTTTGCAAATTTGTTTAGAAAAACAAGAAAGGATTAAAATATATTTTTGTCTAAATCAATACTTAGATTTAATAGCAGATAACCAAAATAATTTAAAACTATCAGAAATAGTTTGTCAGCATTTGGAAAATTACCCAAATGTATTTTTTAAAGATGAATTAGGTTATGATATAGCATTTGCAATTTCAAGATTAGGTATTTGTCAAATCATAGAAAAGCAATACCAACTAGCTAAAAAATCATACAAAAAATCTATTAAAATTTATGAGAATTTAGAAGGAATAGAACAAAAAAAGAAAAAATCTTTAATAGCTTTCAACTATCATCAATTAGGAAGAATAGCCCAAGATTTGCGAGAATATGAACAAGCTAAACGCTATTATCAACAAGCTTTAAATATTAATATTGAATATTGTGAACGCTATTCTCAAGCCAGTAATTACCACGGGTTAGGAAGAGTAGCCGAAGAAATGCAAGAATATCAACAAGCCAAACACTATTATCAACAAGCTTTAGATATTTTTATCGAATATGGAGATCGCCATTCCCAAGCCAAAATCTACCAAAATTTAGGAATATTAGCTCAACAAATGCGAAAACATGAACAAGCAAAAGCCTATTTTCAACAAGCTTTGGATATTAAAATTGAATATGGAGATCGCTATTACCAAGCAAGTACCTACCACGGGTTGGGAAGATTAGCCCAAGAAATGCGAGAATATGAACAAGCTAAAGAATATTATCAACAAGCTTTGGATATTTTCATTGAATATGGCGATCACTATGGACAAGCCAACACTTACCATAATTTGGGAATGGTAGCCCAAGATTTACAAGAATATGAACAAGCCCAACAATATTTTCAAAAGGCTTTAGATATTTTCATTGAATATGGTGATCGCTATTTCCAAGCAAGAACCTACCACACTTTGGGAATGGTAGCCCAAGAGTTGCAAGAATATGAACAAACCCAACAATATTTTCAAAAGGCTTTAGATATTTTTATTGAATATGGTGATCACTATTTCCAAGCCAGTGCCTATCACAGGTTGGGAAGATTAGCCCAAGAAATGCGAGAATATGAACAAGCCCAACAATATTTTCAAAAGGCTTTAGATATTTTCATTGAATATGGTGATCGCTATAATCATGCTGACACTTATACGGCATTAGGATTTCTTGCGGCAGTACAGGAAGATTATTCAGCAGCAAGGGAAAATTTGCAGAAAGCTTTAGAGATATTTATTGAATATCAGGATGAAGATAAAGCAGCGATGACTAGGGAGATTTTAGAAGGATTGCCAGAATAAAGGTGTACAATCAGATTTTACGCTATTAATGGCAATTAGTTTTAACATTTAGAGAAAGGGTGTTATACTGTTTTACTTTAAAAATACAAATACTCTCAAGAGGACATGGCACTGCCCATTAGTGTCAACTTAAGCTACAGATGGCTTATTTGTTGGCTTTCACACCCGCCCAGAAATGAATTTCCGGGCTAATAGATCAAGTTTACTAAAGCAAACTAGAGACTTTTAAATATTTCTAGTCATCTTTAGATGACTTTGCATAATGAGACTCTTAATTTATTCCCAGTCGGGCTATCGGTTTTACGTTAAGTTGACACTGGTGGGCACTGCCATGTCCCTACAATCAATTTTATAAGTTTTTGAGTGTAGAGACGTTCCATGGAACGTCTCTACAAGGGTTTTGAATGTGTGCAAAATTGTTTTCATCCCAAAAATCAGCAACGCCTATCATCGTTTTTGGGAAATGGCGTTAAACAGCTTTTGGTGTGGGTGTGGTTAAAGCATGAAATTTTTATCAATGTTAATTTGAGGTCATCCAGAAGTAATGCATCGCAATACAGAAGCAATGTATCACTATCTAATTTTAGTGTTTGATAAAAATATGATGATGCAACGCTAAACAGAAGCATTGCATCTAATGAAAATGGTTTTGTGGGAAATTAAAATCTTACTGAACCATCATTTATAATAAATCAGGGTCAACTCCCAAAGAGCGCAACCTTTCAATTAATTGTGCGCTGCGTTGGCGTTCCTGTTCTAAAAGTGATTCGGCTTGTTCGGCGCGTTCTTTTCCTGTGGGAATAATATTTCCTTGTTGGTCGCACCAACGCAACCAAACATCATCCACACCTTCAAATTTACCACGCCATAAAGTTATACCTAAACCAACTTTTTCTAACCAATTTTCGCTGGATTCTACATAACTGCCTTTTACTCCTTCAAATATACGTAAAGGAATTTTACCTAATTGTTCTAAAGGGTCAAATACAATATAATGGGGTATTCCTAACCGAGCATAATCTTCTAATTTACTTCCTAATTCATTCCCATTTTTATTAGAAACAATTTCAATTACTACCTCTGGCATTTTCCCAAATTCCCAGAAATAATATGAGCGATGTTCTTTTTGCTGCCAATCTGGGGGAACTTGCACATTTAAACTCAAAAACACGTCAGGGACTGGGGGTGGTTGACGCAAAGCATAAAATATAGCTACATTGGCAGCTGCTAGAAATTCTTGACCGTTGGGTGCTGACCAAGAACTATACAAAGTTTCTGTTAAAAGGCGTTGTTGTTTTTCAGACAGCAGGTTATCAATGGGGGTATCATCTTCTATGATTAGGTGGCTGATGTCAAGGGAAGTTACAATTTCATCTGTGAAAACTTCGGTCATAATTCGACACCATGCTGGGATGATTTTACAATATGGCGGTTAAATTCTATATCTGATTATAGCGTTTTTTCTGGCTAAGTAATTAGAGAGAATATAGCAATACTTACTCTGGATATTTTTAAACAAAATTCCCTTGAATTGGTATGAGATAGAGGAAATATTAACATTTATTACAATCTTCACTTAGGGCTTGCTAAAACAGTTTGATTCAGAATATTGTCGGTAGTTTAGGCCAAGCACGCAGGGATCTTCAAATGCGTCAACTTTGCCATTTCTTTCGTGCAGATGTGAATTACGGTAAGCGGATAGCTAACACTTTGGGGATTGAAAATGATCCAGCGATGCTGCCAAAGTAAGCTTAAGAGAAGACCAAAAAATAAATGATCCAATTTCGTAGGGTGCGTTAACGGAGTGTAACGCACCATCCAATAAAAATAGAGGCTGAAGCTTTAGGAATTGAGATTAATCCGGCAATGCTGCCAAAGTAAGCTTAACAGTATTTTAGTAGAAAGGGAAGAGGCGACACCTTTTCCCCATTTTTTAAATTTTCGAGTACAGTATATTCATAAATCTGTACTTTTAAAGTTATGTTAGCAACAGAAATAATCAAAAAATTACAACCTTGGATAGAAGCTAATAAACGTCCTACTTGGAAACCTCTGGTAGAAGAGGGAGAAACAGATACAAATCTTTCTAAATTTGGGGGTACACCTTGGTTAGCAAAAAATGAAAATTATCCCTGTTGTGGTGAGTGCAATGCCAAAATGCCGTTATTTGTGCAAGTTGATTTAAACCAAGTTCCGGCAGAATTAGCAGGTAAATTTGGTCAGGGTTTATTACAATTATTTTACTGTACAGAATGTGATAGTTGGGAATATTTTAATCATACTAAATTAGCCCGAATTATTCAACCGGTGGGTAATGCTCAAAATTTAGAAAATCAAGATTTTCCCTCTTTTCCAGCGAAAACTATTATTGATTGGCAACAGTTTGATGATTATCCCGACAATCAAGAATATGAAGAATTAGGACTAGAGATTTACCTTAATTTATTCCCTGAAACTGTCAGAATTAAATGTCCAATGGTAGGTTTATCTATAGAAGATTTAGCCCCGGAAGAACTGGAAGAAATAGATGTATTTCTTGAGAATCATTCTGGTGATAAATTAGGGGGTTATCCTTATTGGGTGCAGGGGATAGAATATCCAAATTGTCCGATTTGTCAAACCAGAATGGATTTAGTTTTGCAAATTGATTCTGAGGAGAATTTACCCTATATGTTTGGTGATGTGGGTTGTGGACATATTACCCAATGTCCAGAACACAAACATATATTAACATTTGGCTGGGCTTGTTGTTGATAAGTATTTATAGGATTTTGATTTGATTTTTGAACAATACTGAGGTGGGCATTTCTGACAATTTTTAGCTTCTATTCAAGATTTTTCCCAAAATACCCACCCTACTAAAACTGAGGTGGGCATTTCCTACAGTTTCCTGCATCTGTTCAGTGTTTTAGCAAAAATGCCCACCCTACTAAAACTTTTTCTATTCCCTGTTCCCTGTTCCCTGTTCCCTGTTCCCTGTTCCCCCATAAATGAGAATGTAGAGACATTTTTAAAAACATCTCTACACAATGGAGATTTAGGAGGAATTAAAGGAGACACAAATTAACCAATTGGGTAATTACCGGGTTTAACCGCATGGATAAACTCACTACCTGAATGTGGACGGCCTCTTTTGTAAGAAGCTTCTTCTGGTTTACCCCATCCTAGCTGTAAAATAATTTCTAGGAAGTTGGTATTTTCCCATTTACAGAGTGTAGCCCATTCACTGCGGTGAGCAATTCTTTCTACATCTATTTTTAAGATTGTTTGATGTTGTTTACCATTGTTAAAACTTAGATACAATTCCATGTCTTGGGTGACTTGATGCCAAAACTCTAGAACTGTGTTTTTTGAAGCTTTAATAATGGCTAAATCTGTTTCTAAAGCTATTAAATGGCTGTCAATTTCTGGATAATTTAGGGTTTGACCTTTAATTGTCATCTCTTTCCAGACAATACCCGAAACTTGATGATCTCGTTGATATTGGTGAATAGCTGCTTTAAAATCTTGAAATGCTGTGAATTTTTGTAATCCTTCAGTTGTGATAAACTGATCAATAATTGGATTACCTGAGACTGTCACCTCTAACTTTAAACGCTCCCCTTTTAAGCAAGCTTGGCGCTCATCTGCTAAAATTTTAATTAGCTCTTGGGTAGTGTAAATTTTAGTCATTGGTCATTAACTAAGAAGGCAGAAGGCAGGAGGCAGGAGGCAGGAGGAAAAAAGAGTTAATTACCCTATTTATTATTTCCTATGCTCCGTTTTTCATTCTTTACTCATTGGGTGAGTAAAGGTTAGTAATAAATAATCTTTAAAAAATTAGTAATTTGGAGATGTTGATTTTTAAAGGACTTACACCCCGTTTCAGGTAAATGAGGTACAAATTTTTGGAACAAACCCTTATACAAAGAGACTTTCAACCCTGTTCCCTGCACCGCACTGAGCGCAGTCGAAGTGTTCCCTGTTCCCTGTTCCCTGCTGTAATAGCTATTATCTTATCACTTCTAAAAAATGAAAGTATCAAAACTGACTAAAAATGAGGGTAGACCTTTTGATCTACCCAAAGGTTTATTTGGCTAACTCGCTGCTAATTTCGTTAAATGCGCGACGTTTTAATGGTACTGATTCAGAACGGGGTAATAAATCAAACACTTGTCGAAAGCGATCGTCTATTTCTTCAAAGGGGACTTGTCCTTTTTTGTTTAAGACGACTTGACCGGACTTATCGAAAACTACAATTTGTGGAACTCCCCCTGAGTAGTAATATCCTGGTTCTGTGGGGTCATAGCTATTTTTCGGGGGAATGCTATCAACGCTAACAGGGATGATTTCGGCTGCACGTCCATAGTAGGCTTGTACTTGGGAAATAGCGATCGCATATTCCTTACAATCTTTGCTATCATCCACATAAAAAGCCAACATTGCTGGTTTATGTTCGGCTAATGCGTGTGCTAGTGTTTGTTTAGGTGGTATTAATGAACCATTACCAGCATAAATTACAAAAACACTTCCCTCATAATTGTCATCTTTCACACCTGCAAAAGCTGGCTGTATACTGATGATAAACAAGCAAAGCACCAATAATAAGCATTTTACCAGCGATTTTCGCCAGTTAATCATTGTTTCTGGTTGTAAAAAAAGCCACTTATTCATCAATTAAAGCCTCAAAAAAGGGAAAATAAGAAGCAGCAAGGAAGAAATTTTCAAACTACAGCATTTTTCAGGTAAATGAAGTACAACAGTTAATAGTTAAAGCTTGATGTTAAAAGAGTTTAAACCCTATTGACTATTGCCTGTTGCCTGCTATAAGTTTTTGATTTTTTCCCTCACCTGGATTTTGCACCTGAAAACGCACAAACCGAGTAGTATTGTGTAGTGCAGCATGGCGGAAATAACTATCCAGCTAGACAAGGGTAAAATATTGGTTAATCAACCTTCTTACCTCCTGCCTCCTGCCTCCTGCCTCCTGCCTTCTTGCAGTAGGTACTGAGATATACTATTTTCCAAGATAACGCTTTTTGGGAATCATCCCTGAAAAATTATTAGGGTGTAGAGTGTATGATTGTCAGTTAAGGTTTTACAGCACATTTCAGGTAAATGAGGTACAAATTTTCGGAACAAACTTATACATCAAAATGTTTTTACCCCTGTTCCCTGTTCCCTGTTCCCTGTTCCCTGTTCCCTGCTGTATTAACCAACAAACTTAAATTTGCAATTATCTATTATTAGTTAGAAACGGCTGTGAGTAAAAAAATCGGACTGATAGACAGGCTAAAACTAGGGTTAGCGGTATCCATAGCTAAGAGTATCACGTTTTTGGTGCGATCGCTCCGTCTAGGTGCGGCTAGTGTTTTACCGGGGTCACTTGCTAGACGGATAGAACCCAAAATACTGTCTTTGTTGAGTCAACAGGTAAAAAATGGGGTTATTATCATCGCTGGAACTAATGGTAAAACCACCACTTCTTTGTTATTAAAAACAATTTTAGAACGAAAAGGTTACAAAATCGCCCATAATTCCACAGGTGCAAATTTAGAAAACGGTTTAGCGACGGCTTTAATTGAAAGTACAAATTTGCTAGGTGCGCTAAATGTTGATTATGCAATATTAGAAGTAGATGAAAATATTGTACCGAAAATTTTAGCGCCCTTACAACCCCGTGTCATTCTCTGTTTAAATTTGTTCCGAGATCAATTAGACCGTTACGGAGAAGTTGATACAATTAGTAAACGCTGGACAAAAGTAATATCAACCTTACCCGAAAATACCGTAGTCATTCCCAATGCTGATGACCCGACTTTATCACATTTAGGGCAACAATTACCGCAAAAAGTAGTATTTTTCGGTTTAAATGAACCAGAAAATTATTTAGAAGCCATCCCTCACGCAGTTGATTCTATTTACTGTCCTAAATGTGGACATTCTTTAGATTACCAAGGCGTTTATTTATCTCATTTGGGTGATTTTACTTGTCCCAGTTGTGGCTTTACCAAAAGTCAACCCGCTTTAAATAGTGGAGAATGGTCACAAATTTTAGTCGGTTTGTACAATAAATATAACACCTTAGCTGCTGCCACTGCGGCCATAGAATTGGGAGTTGATGAAACCACAATTAGGGATACTATCAATAACTTTCAAGCCGCTTTTGGACGGGCTGAAGATTTAGTGATTGATGGTAAACGGGTGAGAATTTTATTATCTAAAAACCCCGTGGGAACAAACGAAACTATTAGAGTTGTCACCCAAAGTAACGATAAAACCACTTTAATAGTTTTAAATGACCGTACCCCTGATGGTACTGATGTATCATGGATTTGGGATGTAGACACAGAAAAATTAGTCGAGAGGGGGGGAACTCTGGTTGTTAGTGGCGATCGCGTGTATGATATGGCCTTAAGATTACGTTACAGCGAAAAATCTACCCAAAGCAACATGAATTTAATTGTTGAGGAAGATTTAAAAACCGCCATTTCCACAGCCTTAAAACACACACCCGCTAACGAAACCTTACATATTCTTCCTACATATTCCGCTATGTTAGAAGTGCGGGAAGTTTTAACAGGTAGAAAGATTTTGTAATTACGATGTAGAGACGTTCCATGGAACGTCTCTACAATTTTTATGGAATATTTTGAGAATTTTCCCACATTAAAAAATAAAGATAATTTGTAAACTCCATTCTCCATTATTACGAATAATTTGAATTTGGCGGATAAATTCGCGTAAATAAAAACGCCGTTCCACCTCTGATAAATCTAACCAAAACTGAGGAATAGAAACAGCTTGAGCAACAGAACGTAAATTTACCGGGGGAAGAGTTGCTAATTGATTTTGCAAATTAGAAATTTCCGTGCGGATTTTATAAGCCCTAATTTTAGCGGTTTCCGTGTCCAAAATTCCCGTTTCTATTAAATTGGGTAAGTTTTCTAAAATAACTTGTTTTTGTGTTATAACTTCTGCTAAACTATCCTTAATTCCCTCATCCCCAGCAGACAAACCCGCCACCGCTAAGGGTAAATTATGACAAACCCCCGCAATAGTTTTTTCTAAAATCTGTTGATAGGGAATAGCCCGACATTTTGGCTTTTCTGGACATTCAATAGCCCGTAAATATAGATATTCTTTTTCTTGATGTGGTTGAGTAACACGGGTGACAGTCAGTTGCGCTTGACATTTTTCACAAACCACTAAACCCGCTAAAGAACGTGGTGCGCTGGCTGTGCGGGATGGTAAACGGCTATTACGGCGCAAAAGTCTATCAATTTGGGCGGCTTCGGTGGGGGAAAGTATGGCAGAATGGGTATTAGAGATAATTTCGCCATTTTGGTATGCGGTATTTCCGCGATACACAGGGTTAGTTAACCAGCGTTTTCCAGTGGTGACAGAAATTTTTTTATTGTATTTTTTGGTTAAATATCGCACCGCACCCCGCAGCGAACCATATAACAAAAATTGCTCAAAAAAGTCTTTAACTACTGGTGAAGTAGCTCTATCTATAGTATATTTATCCTTAGTTTTGCGGTAGCCGTAAGGTGCTTTTCCCGGTGGTGGTGCGACTTCCAGGCGTTTGCGGGCGTGTCCTTCCTGAATGCGGCGACTGCGTTGATGGGTTTGAATTTGTTGTAATAATTTGAATAGTTCAGCCCGGAGGTGAGCATTATCAGATGTATAGGGTTGTTCTGTAGTGATGATGATGATACTGAGGTTTTCTAATTGTTGCAGGCGATCGCACACTTGAGTTAAATTATCACCCAACTCCTCTAAACGACGAAGTAGTAAATAATTAGCCGGTTGATTTTGACAATCAATTAATAACTGTTGAAATTGACTTCTATCACCCAAATCTTGATAAATGCGATCTATTTCCCATCCCCAAATATTAATATCTGGAGAAAGTTCAATTAAAGGATTACTGTAAGTGTACGCGATGACTTTCACAATTACAAAAGGGAACAGGGAACAGGGAACAGGGAACAGGAAGAAAGTTAATTTTTTTATCGTCAGGCTTTAATTAATAAATTTTATACCTTACATAGCTGTAATTTACCATAGTAATTTAGCAATTTAAAGAAGTGTAATTTGTAGGGGTAAGTTTAGCGAATAATCTCAAGAAAAACGCAAAATTAACAAACCAAATTTCCTATTTTTAAACATGAAGAAACGAAGAGCAGAAAGAAAGTTGAATCAAATCTCAATTTTCTCATTCCCTGTTCCCTGTTCCCTGTTCCCTGTTCCCTCTACATCTGGTTTAATTCAATCACATTCCCGTCAGGATCTTTAGTAAAAATCGCCGGACGACCGGAAACGCTGGTTTGAATAGAATAATTATAACTGATTAATTTCGCTTTAGCCGCTTCTAAATCAGCAACCCCAAAAGCAATGTGCGGGTTACGTCCCCATTTTTCGTTTTGGTTGTCAGTGGGAACAGCAGCAGAGACAATCAGATGCAGTTGAGAATTACCGATTTGATACCACGCACCAGGAAAATTAAAATTGTGGCGATCGCATCTTTCTAATCCTAACACCTCACCATAGAAATGCTCAGACCGTTGTAAATCCGTAACTAAAATCGCTGTATGGAGACTTTGAGTAATTTGCATAGTTTTAAAAACAACAAATTTTTTGCTTATCTTTAGCATTTTATCGAAAAACGTCCACTCTACACATACTAAAAAGTATTGATTTCTTGACAATTTAATTAAATTTTGGCCAATATTTAATCTATGATAAATGAGTAAATATTAAATTTTTAAAAAATTATTTATCTTTAAGTTTATCAAACTATATAGTTATCTTATACCATTTCTCAAAACCTATGATACTTATAGATTTAATGTAGGGACATGGCAGTGCCATGTCCTATTGAAAGTATTTGTATCATTGTAATTTATGTGACCAAAGGTGCAAAATCAAGAGCTGTAAGTAGAAATTTTATTGATAAATTTTTACATATTGCTATTTCAGTTAGTAAGAATTTACAGCATATTTCAGGTAAATGAGGTACAAATTTTTGGAACAACCTCTTATAGCAAGAGATTTTCAACCCTGTTCCCTGTTCCCTGTTCCCTGTTCCCTGTTATAAGAATAAAGCGTGATACTCCCGTTTTAATCTTTCTGTTCTCTGCGGTAAATATTTCTCTCTTTTAAATTTTGTAGAAGCCAAGCTGTAAAAAGTGGAATATTTGAGGAGGTAGATTATGCGGATTCTGATGATTCAACCCAATTATCATTCTGGTGGTGCGGAAATTGCGGGAAATTGGCCACCAAGTTGGGTTCCCTATGTGGGAGGGGCATTAAAGACAGCTGGCTTTAATGATATTTGTTTTGTTGATGCCATGACCGATTATATTTCTGATGATGCTTTAGCAGAAATTATCAAAAAGCATCAGCCAGATGTTGTTTTGGCCACAGCAATCACACCGATGATTTATCAATCGGAAACTACCCTGAGAATAGTTAAAGAAGTGTGTCCCCAAGCTAAAACAATTATGGGTGGGGTGCATCCTACCTATATGTACAGTGAAGTTTTGAACGAAGCGCCTTGGGTAGATTACATTATTCGGGGAGAAGGGGAAGAGATTACAGTTAACTTGTTGAAAGCGATCGCACAAGGAACAGATCAAGAAGAGCGCCGGGATATTTTAGGCATTGCTTTCTTAGAAAATGGGCAAGTTATCGCTACACCAGCCCACCCCCCTATCGCTGATTTGGACACCCTTACCCCAGACTGGGATTTATTAGATTGGAGTAAATATATCTACACTCCTCTAAATGTGCGGGTAGCCGTTCCCAACTACGCTAGAGGTTGTCCTTTTACCTGCCGTTTTTGTTCCCAGTGGGCATTTTGGCGGAAATATCGTTCCAGCAGTCCTAAACAATTTGTTGATCAAATTGAAATCTTGGTCAAAAAACATAAAGTGGGCTTTTTCATTTTGGCTGATGAAGAACCAACCATCAACAAACCCAAATTTATCGCTTTATGTAATGAATTAATCGAGCGTAATTTAGGTGTTTATTGGGGAATAAATACCAGGGTGACAGATATTTTACGGGATGAAGAAGACTTACCACTTTACCGCAAAGCCGGCTTAGTTCATGTTTCCTTGGGTACAGAAGCCGCAGCCCAATTAAAGTTGAATTTGTTCCGCAAAGAAACCACCATCGAACAAAACAAACGGGCTATTCAACTATTAAAACAAAATGGCATGGTGGCCGAGGCTCAATTTATCATGGGTTTAGAGAACGAAACCCCAGAAACAATTGAGGAAACCTATAGAATGGCTTTGGACTGGAAAGCAGACATGGTGAACTGGAATATGTTTACCCCTTGGCCATTTTCGGAATTATTTCAGGATTTAGGCGATCGCGTCGAAGTGCGGGATTATTCTCAATATAACTTCGTCACCCCAATCATGAAACCCGACGCAATGGAACGGGAAGACGTGCTCAAAGGAGTATTGCGAAACTATGCCCGTTTTTACCTCCGCAAAACCGTTGAATATTGGTTTGTTAAAGACCCCTTTAAGCGCAAATATCTCTTAGGTTGCTTAAAGGCTTTTGTTCAAACCACCCTCAACAAGCGATTCTACAACCTGAACCGAGTCAAGTACAAAGGTTTAAACACAGAAATTGAGCTCGGTTTTGATGAATCAAAAATACTCACCCGCGAACAAATTGCCCAACGCAAACAAGAACACCCAGAATTAATGGCAGACGTTAATTTTACTGGCAATATTTCCGCTTGTGGTGCACCAAATGATTTACCAGAATTTGTTGAACCAGAAACAAAGGTTAATGTTACCAGCAATATTTCCCCTTGTGGTGCACCCAATGATTTACCGGAATTTGTTGAAGAATAAGTGATTACCACTTCACTTCAACCTTGATTACGTCATTGCGAGCGAAATGAAATGGAGCGACGCAATCTCAAACCATTGCGATTGCTACCCTACGGGAACGCTTCGCGAACGCAATGACAATGTGTAATTAATTCTGCTTTCCTACTTATTCATCATACAGACATGGCCTCACCATGTCTTTTTTATAGGAATCCGGTTTGATTTGTGAAAAATATATGTGTAGGGTGGGCATCTCTGAGGATCATTCGCTTTTATTCAGAATACCGCCAAGAAATGCCCGCCTAAGTGTGTTTCAAAAATCAAATAGTCGTCCTAATATTAGTTCTGGATCAAAAAAACTAATAATTTAAAATTACGATTTACAGCGAAAACTGCCACTACACTCGACACGGTGCAGTGTTGAAAATCTCAAAAGTTTGTTCCCAAAATTTGTACCTCATTTACCTTAAATATCCTGGATTAAGTTGTTAATATTTGCCTTGCTGCAATTTCCATCAGGTTTTCACTGTTTTCTCGCGCTTGTTTCAGTTGGCTTTCTAATTTATCGCAGAGGGACATTAAAGCATCACATTTTTCTACAATTCTTTTTTGTTCTTCCTTGGAAGGGGGATTAAAGGGAATTGCCTCTATACTTTTGGATGAGATATGTGGTACTCCATTACTTCTTCCAGGGTCTATTGCATTTATGAAAATTGGAGACTGTAGCCAAAGGAAAAAAAATTCAGGCATAACTTCATCAGTTTTAAACTCAAATTTACCAACACGCTGTAAAAGAAAACATGGAAGGTCATTATTTGTAATTCTTGCAACTTTTAATCCAGTTGAAATAATAGGACGATCAAGAGATATAACTATATCATTTACTTCTAGTTTAAATCTTTGAAATTCTTGCACTCTTTCCTCAGATATTCTAGCTACATCATCCCATCTTAAATAACCATGTCCAACATTTACATTTCGCAAAAGACGAATTCCATCATTGATAAACCAAGTGCTTTTGAAGGCATAACCATTTAAGACAGTGACATAATCAGATACTTTGTGAGTATTTAAAACTTTTTTGAATTCCTTGCTACTTTGATTAATTAATTTACCTTGAACGGCTAATTGTAAAATGGCTTGACGTAATTTAGGAATGGTTTCGGGAATACTATATAATAAGTCAAAATTGTTGTAAATGCGTTGCCAGTGTTGGCGAAAATCTTCGGGGTTTTGGGAAGATAAAAGTTGAGCGATCGCACTGTCATTCATTTGCACAATATTATCATGCTTTTGCTGTTGTCGTTTCTCGATTTCATCACAGACGAGAAGTAGGCGATCGCATTTTTCTACAATTCTCTTCTGTTCCTCAAGCGGTGGTAATGGAAGAGGAAAATTTTGAATTTTATCTTGGGAAATGCTAGGGAATGTTGAGCCAGTTCCTAAATCTAGAAATTTCTGTCTAGAAGCAAGCACAAAATAATTAATATATGGTTGATAAGTAAATCCTCTGATAGCTGCTACTCCTCTACCAATACAAGCATCAAAAGCAGCAATATTTGTTCTACCGGTTGTTGCTCCACGAACACATATTAGTAAATCTCCTTTTTTACACATCTTTGAAGGAGCAGTAGTAAACTTTCCAAGAATTGTTTCGGAAAATGGTTCAGGGCTAAATTCAACGGGTCCATTAATTAGCGGTACTCCTTGACCTTCTTCATTATAAGTTGCACTAGGGGGGCTTTGACCCATTATAATTAATGCAACATAACCTAGTTGAGTCCATTCCCAACTTTGAGGTAGTTGATAATTATTATGTTTTAATGTAGATTTTAAAAGTGTAAATAATTTAATATTACTTTCGTTTTCTAATTTTTCTCTCTTAAATTTAATATTTTCCATCAAAACTTGTGCAGGTTCATCATTAGGATCTTGGCGTACAAGCTTACCTCTAACAGCCAATTGTAAAATAATTTCCCGTAACTTAGCAGACGCATTTGGCGCATCAGTCAACAAATCAAAATGAGCAAAAAAAGAATCTAGATTCATGATTTAGCAGAAATAAAAACAGCCTGAAAACATTTTTTATAAGTCCGCATAGACAGACTTTTCGGAAAGCACCGCAATTTTAATCATTACGCAAAAAATAGATTTGATTTCCTCCCAAATTGATCATTTACATCCTGAAAATCCTCAAATCCTGGTTATCCTGATTCAGACAATATTCTGAAAATCCTCAAACCCTGGACATCCTGATTTACACATTTTCATTTAAAGCTTGCATCAACTCCCACTTTAACTGATTTCGCACCTCACCCAAATCTAACATTAACCTTTCATGTTCCCTCAACATCTCATCTAAATCAGCGTGTTCAACATCCACCTGATGCGGATTTTTAATATCCAAATTGTAATTATTTGCCCTTAAATCCTCAATCGAAACTTGCCAAGCAAACTCATTTTCTATTCTATTATCCCACCATTCCTGCTCAGGTGCAAACTCCTCAAATCGAATCGGCTTAGTTTTCGAGTAAGACTTATATCCAGGCGGATAAGGATGCTCATAATACCAAATATTTTCAGTCGGTTCACCCTTAATAAAAAACAACAAATTAGTTTTAATACTCGTATAAGGACTAAACACCCCATTAGGTAAACGCACAATAGTATGTAAATTACAATCCTGTAATAACTTCTCCTTAATTCGCGTTTTTACACCTTCACCAAACAACGTACCATCAGGTAAAACTATAGCCCCTCTTCCTCCATCCTTCAACAACCGCATAATTAAAATCAAAAATAAATCAGCCGTTTCCCTAGTCCGAAAATTAGCCGGAAAATTATCTTCTATTCCGTCCTCCTCCATCCCTCCAAACGGCGGATTAGTAATAATAATATCAACCCTTTCTTGGGGACTATAATCACGCAAAGGACGAGCCAAAGTATTATCATGTTCCACCATTGGCACATCAATATCATGTAAAATTAAATTCGTCACACACAAATTAAAAGGTAAAGGCTTTTTCTCCGTTCCTCTAATAGTTCTTTGTATAATTGTCGGTACATCATTACTTTTAAAATTGTGCTGGATATACTCAATAGCCGCCGCTAAAAATCCCCCCGTCCCACAAGCCGGATCAAGAATTACCTCCCCTAACTGCGGTTTAATCCTATCAACAACAAACTTCGTTACCCCACGGGGAGTATAATATTCCCCCGCATTACCCGCGCTTTGTAAATCCTTGAGAATCTTCTCATAAATTTCACTAAATTGCTTTTTATGTTCCCGTTTATTAAAATCAATTTCATTCAATTTATTAATGACTTGGCGGATGAGAGTACCATTTTTCATATAATTATAGGTATCCTCAAAAACCTTACCAATCATTTGCCCACGTGCATCACCAGTTTTAAATTTTAAATCTTTTAGCGTTTTAAACAAAGCATTATCTACAAAATCCAGTAAACCATCCCCCGTCAAATCTTGATTTGTTGCCCAATTTCGCCAACGCAAAGCTTCAGGAATAGGTGATTTATAATCATCTTCCAATAACTCATACTCCTCCTCCCGTGCATCAAAAACCTTTAAAAAAATCATCCAAACCAATTGATTAATGCGCTGTGCATCACCATCCACACCCGCATCTTTTCGCATAATATCTTGAATAGTTTTAACCGTAGTGCTTATTGACATAATCAAAAACGTAATTACAAACACACAAACAAATCGAACGTAGGGACATGGCACTGCCATGTCCAATTAAGAGTATGATGACAGCAGGAAATTGTCTTGTTCTCAAATGGTGCGTTACACTCTGTTAACCCACCCTACGAAATCTTATACCATTTCCCAAAAACTATAATACTGACAAATCGAACGTAGGGATCTGGCAGTCGAAAGTTG
>DATGXB010000286.1:0-35158 GCA_035299225.1 Nostocaceae cyanobacterium
ACAAATGATGTAATGACTGAAACCAGGTCTTGCATCAGTTCATCTTTACTATTTTCGGCATCATTAATAATTTCTAATTTCTTGCCAGTTGCCTCCAATAAAAGTTTGATGTAATTTAAACCAAATCTAGTTACTCTGTCTCGATGTTCGGCGACGAAAATATTGTAATTTTCATCTTGTAACGCACCATTTAAAAGTTTTCGATTATCATTCAGCCCACTGCCAATTTCTTTGACAACTTTATAAATTCGATAGCCTCGTTTTGTACGTTACTCCAGCTTTTTTTGCGTAATCTGATAGTTTCATCTATCTAGATTACCATTCTTGGGTATACTTGGGTATTGTTTTAATAAATATTTACAACACTTTCCGCTTTGATTTATCAGCTATAAAAGCTTTATAAGTGTACCTCATCCCCTGAAAAAACGCTATAACAAACTAGCAGAATTGATATCTAGAAATAATGTCGCTTGGGGTTGTTGGCGTAAAATTGTGGCTGGACAGTTGGAGGTGATAGCACCTTGTAACATTTCTTGGACTATTTGCGCTTTGCGTGTATTTGGTGCAAGGCAAATAATTTTTTTAGCCTGACAAATCAAAGGGATAGTAACAGTAAAAGCATATTGCGGGACTTGTTCTAAACTGGGGAAATATCCGGTTTTGACCTGCTGTTGACGATTAACATCATCTAATTTCACCAATTTTACCATTAACGGGTCTTGAAAATGGGCTACTGGTGGGTCATTAAATGCTAAATGTCCATTATCACCAATACCGAGACAGCATAAATCTATCTGTTGTGCTTGCAGTAATTGAGAATAGCGATCGCACTCCGCCACGGGTTCTAGTGTATCACCCTCTAAATAGTGAAACACCTGTGGTAATACCCGTTTTTCTACCCTTTCTCGCAAGTAGTAACGAAAACTAGCTGGATGTTCAGCACTGATGCCTAAATATTCATCTAAATGAAATAAAATCACCCTGTGCCAATCTATTCCACCCAAAGCAATTAAAGCATCTAAAAATTCTAGCTGTGAGTTACCCGTAGCCAATACTACAGCAACATTTTTCCGGTACTGAAGCAAATCACATAAATATCGGTGTGCGATTTCGGCAGCATCCTGCGCCATTTCCGCTTCAGAGTTATAAATCTGCACTGAAAGCTCATCTACATGAAAGGATTTTGTTGCGGCTGGCATTTACTTACTCAGAATCATTAGTCCTGATCCCAGCTTACAACCCTGATCCCAGAGAACTGAAAACTAACCAAATTATTTCTATATTTTTGTAGAGGTGTGACTCATCAACAGGTAGACTAATGCTAAACAGCTTCATAATTATTTACATTCACCCAAATTTACCCTAATTTAGTTCAAAAAATCATGTTAAAAGCAATTCTCTTTGATTTAGATGGCACTATTGCCAACACTGACCCCCTGCATTACACCATTTGGCGAGAAATGCTGTTAAATCATGATATAGAAATTGATGAAACTTTTTATAAAAGCCGGATTAGTGGGCGACAAAATCCCCAAATAATCAAAGATATTTTACCACATTTATCACCGGATTTAGCAGAAAAATTCGCCGCAGATAAAGAAGCAATTTTTCGTCAAAAAGCCGTTAATCTCCAACCCTTAAACGGATTTCAGGAACTTATAGCCTGGACAGAAACACAGCCATTAAAACGCGCTTTAGTTACCAATGCTCCCAAACTAAATGCAAAATTCATGTTAGAGGTTTTGGGCATTACTCAAATATTTGATACGATTGTGATTGGTGAAGATTGTTTAAGAGGAAAACCCGACCCTATCCCCTATCAAACCGCTTTAGATAATTTGGGAATAACAGCAGAAGAAAGTATTGCTTTAGAAGATTCTGGTTCTGGTATTCGTGCGGCTGTAGGTGCTGGGATTAAAACAATTGGTGTAACTTCCACCCATGCAGCAGAATCATTAAAAGCTGTGGGGGCATTTATGACCATTTCCGATTTTACAGATTTAAAATTATGGTCATTGTTGCAAGGAAGTAACAAAGTAGAGGAGAAAAATTACTGCCTCAATCAATAATAATAATACAAATCAAAATATAGCATTCCTGTTTGATTTTTGAAATATACTTAGGTGGGCATTTTCTACAGTTTTCCGTTTCCATTCACTGTTTTACCGAAAAATGCCCACCCTACACATACTTAATAGCAATAAATTAACCATTAATTATTGTAAGTCAGAATCAGGTGGTGGTAATTGATATTCTCGATCAATTTCTACATGAGAAACACCTGGAACTTGAGTAATATCTTGCATTTTATCTGAGTCACAAGAACCGGAAATTACGCCGATTTGGTCTAAAATTTGTTCTACATTCATACCTGTAGAGCGTAGATTTTCAGCCACTTCCAGAATTTGACTCATGTAGTTTTCTTCAACGGCAACAGTTAAATTTACATTTGACATATCTGAATTAGGGTAAAAGAGTGCGGAGTACAGGAAAAGTCAAAAGTCAAAAGTCATGCAATCAAAAGTCAAAATTCAAACAAGAAGAATAATTAATTACTCCTGCCTCCTGCCTCCTGCCTCCTGCCCCCCTACTAAGGTGCTTGAACTAAGCCGGTGCCGACATCCACAGAAGAAAGGGGAAGTCGGAGAGCTTTTTGACTTAAAAGATTCCAGAGAGCGTTTCCTGTGAGTCCTGTAGCTTCTGCATAAAGAGCCGCAATACCGGCAACATGAGGAGTTGCCATGCTGGTGCCTCTTAGCCTTCTGTATCTTGTAGGCATGGGATAGCTAGAATAAATATCAACTCCAGGGGCAATAATATCAATTTGACCACCATCAGGATTTAAGCCACCGTTGGAAAACCTAGCTACTTGTAGTTGTGCATCTAGAGCAGCTACAGCCATAATTGATGGACAATTAGCCGGGTGGCCGACTGGGTTAATTGTACCAGGGCGATCGCTCTCATTGCCAGCCGCAGCCACGATTAAACACCCCCCACGCAGGAGACGAGCGGCTACAACCTCAAAAATGTCAGAATATGGTTGTCCAGGGGATACAGCAGCACCTAAAGACATAGAGATCACTTTACAGCCGCTAGTAAAAGCCCACTGTATACCTGCTAAAATTCCTCTGTCAAAACCCCTACCCTGATTACTCAAAACCTTACCCGCAAAGATTTCTGCTTCATAACCAATCCCATAACGGGGAGGAATACCAGGATGAAGCGGACCACAAGCCGTCCCAATACAGTGAGTTCCGTGGCCGTTTCTATCTTGTACATCTTCCTGGGTAATGAAAGATTTACCAATAATTCCCCGTCCGGTAAAGTCGGGATGGGTGAAGTCTATTCCTGTATCTAAAACTGCAACCTTAACCCCCCGTCCACTGTATCGAGAGTTGACAACCTTAGTAACTTGTAAACCCCAGGTTGCTGTAGTTTCGTCAATAGCTTGTAAACCTGGTACAGTCACAACCCTCTGAGCACCATTACCATTAGTGGGAACTAGGCGATTGATAACCTCATTCACACCGTCCCGATAACCTTGGAGATATTCAACCGAAAGATTACTGGTTGCGAGACTTGGAGTTAGCTGCATTAAATTGGTAATGGGACGGCTCATAGTAGGCACTGTACCACCAAAACCGATTTCATTAGCAGTATACACCACTCTTTCTGGTTCAATCAGAGCGATCGCACTACTTTCATCTGTTGCTCGATGCAATGACTGTAACTGCTCTGGGTCAAGCATACAAACAGCTACACCCAAGTCATCAAATACTATCGTATCAGTTTGATCTAACTGCTCTGCTGTTACAGCTCGACAGTCAAAATCCGCAGCTCTAGCTACACCATGTCTACCAGTATAGTCTCGCAGAGTATTAATTCCTGCATCAATAGCACGTTCACGAAACAATACTAACTGTCTGCCAGTGGTTTCAAATTCAGTTATTCCAGCAATAGATCCAACCATATTTTACTCTTAAATTTCTATCAAGGTTGATTTTTCGTTTATCTTGGGTTCAATCTAAATCATCAATTCAAAATTGTGGACAAAGAAACTGGCGAAATTATTTTCAATTACTATCTCAAATTTTCTAAAAACGCAAACAAAATGACTTCATCCTACAGACGGACACTGCTTTTAATTCTATTGTTTCACATTTTTCTATCTAAAGTTACAAACTAAATTTAACTTTTAGTAGAAATTATAAATCATGAAATTTGACTATAAAATATTTTCAATAACCGCTATTCCTTCTAAATCCCCAACCCTCAGTCGCTAAAAGAAAGGATCATAAATTTACTTCATCCCTTTGATAGATAAAACTTGCATTTTTAGCGTTTTTCTTTCTATCTAAAGTCATCAATTAAATTTAACTTTCAGTAGAGATTCTAGACTAGAAGTTTAACTATCATATAATCTCAAGTAGAAAATAATACAGTGATTTTGTATTAATCGTTGCCGACAAAAATTTCCTTTGAAAATAAAACTAGATTATGCAGCTAAATTTAGCATTGTTAATTTTAGGAATAAGAATGATTTAGCAAAATATCAAAATATGGCTAAAGAAGTTTTGTAAAATTTCTCTAACTCTAAATTTCTCTAACTCTAAAAAGTATAATTTGATTTAACAAAAATCTAAACTGAATCTTGATTACAGCCCGTTTCAGGTAAATGAGGTACAAATTTTTGGAACAAACCCTTATAGTTAAGATACTTTCAAACCTGTTCCCTGTTCCCTGTTCCCTGTTCCCTGCTGTAATTTCCATAAAGATTTGCGTATTTGCACCTTTACCCCATTAGGAGATGAACGTGAAACTTTTTAATGAGGCTGAACAGGAACACCTGAAGGAAATAAGCGCAAATTTACAAGTTGTCAGGCAAGAAAAATCTATCCCTATAGAAGAAATTGCTGCTCAAACACATATTCGGTTAGTTTTATTGCAAGCTTTAGAAGCTGGAAGATTTGAAGAATTACCAGAACCAGTTTTTGTGAAAGGATTTATCCGCCGTTATGCTGATGCTCTAGGATTAGATGGAACTAGTTTAGCTAATAGCTGGAATATTAATCATTTGCCTGTGAGTTTACCCCCAGAAAATCAAGAAAATCTTAATGTTCCTCGGTTTCGACTCAGTGCGTACATTCCCATATTTTTACCTTACCTGATATTATTACTAACTTCTGCTTTGGGACTACTCTATTTGCTGAATTTTCAATCTCATCGCAAATTCTTAACCCAACAATATAGCCCTTTATCTATATCCCAACAAAAAGTACAATCATCACCTTTAGCTGTTCCACCTGCACCGTCTCCAACTTCGACTAAGACAGTTACACCCTTACCCATTAGTCCAATTAATCTTACCCCTACACCTCTTTCTACTAATACTCCTGTACCCAAACAAGTAAAAGTGACTTTAGAATTAAAAGGTACATCTTGGCTACAGATTAAAGCTGATGGTAAAACAGAATTTGAGGGAGTTTTAAATAAAGGAACTAAAAAAACTTGGACAGCAAAAGATTCTCTAACTGTACGTATTGGTAATGCGGGTGTGGTATTAGTTTCTGTGAATGAGAAACCGTCAAAACTGTTAGGCACAGATGGAGAAGTTAAAGAAATGACATATAGTAAAGAAGAGAAATTATCAGAGGCGATAGAAGAATAGTAGGGGGAAAGAGGGGAGAAGAGGCAGGGGAAAAGGAGGGAAGAGGAACTAACTCTTGATCACTCCACACTCCACACCCCCCACCTAATGACTAATAACTAATGACTAATTCCTTTGGGTTTTTGTAAATGCCAATTAGAAGCTTGTTCGTAAGCGTAAGCTACTTGTAATAATTGGTCTTCCCGTAATGGTTTACCAATTAATTGTAAGCCAATGGGTAAACCTTGACTGTCAAAACCACAGGGAACGCTGATTCCTGGTAAACCTGCTAAATTTACAGGAATTGTCATTAAGTCATTGAGATACATACTCAAAGGATCGGTGATTTTTTCCCCGGCTTTAAATGCTGTGGTGGGTGCAGTGGGACATACTAAAACGTCGGCTACTTCAAAAGCTTTTTCAAAATCTTGTTTAATTAATGTGCGGACTTTTTGGGCTTTTAAATAGTAGGCATCATAATAACCTGCGGATAAAGCATAAGTACCAATCATAATCCGCCGTTTCACTTCTGTGCCGAAACCAGTAGCACGGGTACGGGTGTACATAGACATGAGGTTCTCAGCATCAGGGGAACGGAAACCATACTTTACGCCATCATAACGGGCCAGGTTGGCGGATGCTTCCGAGGGGGCAATAATGTAGTAACTGGGTACACCGTAACGGAAGCGGGGACAGGAGACAGTATGAACTTCTGCGCCTAGTTCTTGTAATATTTCAATGGCTTTAGTAACGGCTGCGTTTACTTCTGCATCTAACCCTGCACCAAAGGTTTCTGTAATTATACCGATTCTCAGTTTTTTTCTAGCTTTGAAATCGGGTTTGAGGCTGGCTGCATAGTCAGGAATTTCCACTTTTAAGCTAGTGGAGTCTTGGGGGTCATAACCTGCGATCGCACCCAACAAAATCGCAGCATCTTCTACTGTCCGGCCAAAGGGGCCAATTTGATCCAATGATGAGGCATAAGCCACCAACCCAAACCGGGAAACTAACCCATAGGTCGGCTTCATCCCCACTACTCCACAAAATGAGGCTGGTTGACGAATCGAACCACCTGTATCTGAACCTAGCGCCACTGTACACTCTTCGGCAGCTACCGCAGCAGCTGAACCACCAGAAGAACCTCCGGGAACTCTGTCTAAATCCCAAGGGTTAGCGGTGACTTGATAGGCGGAATTTTCCGTAGAACTGCCCATTGCAAATTCGTCTAAGTTGGTTTTACCAACCATTACCGCCCCGGCTTGGGCTAACTTTTGTGTTACCGTTGACTCATAAGGTGGGATAAAGTTCTCTAAAATTTTAGAACCGCAGGTGGTGCGAATGCCTTTGGTACACAAATTATCCTTGATACCAATGGGAATCCCTGCTAAAATTCCAATTTCTTCCCCAGCAGCGATTTTTGCATCCACAGCACGAGCTTGTTCTAAAGCTTGTTGTGCCGTCACAGATAGAAAACTGTGTAATTGCGGTTCTAATACTTGAATGCGGTCTAAGGCTTCTTGGGTGATTTCAACGGCAGAACGTTCTTTTTTAACTAGCTGTTTGTGCAACTCGCGGATGGATGCCATGATTGCTTCCTTTGTGACTCAAGAGATTGATTTTAGTACATATTAGCGATTTATGCCCAATTCTTTATTAAGGGAACAGGGAACGGGGAACAGGGAACAGGGAATGGGAGAAGAGGGAATAGAGGAATAGGGAATAGGGAATAGGGAAGGGGGAATAGGGAAGGGGGAATAGGATCGTTTAAAATTTTTATCATTAATGTTTTGGTGTATTGTTTGGGTTAAGATATATGGTTAAAATTATTACTCGTAAATTGATTGGTCGGGAAAATGTTTATGATATTGGGGTAGAACGGGATCATAATTTTGCAATTAAAAACGCTTTAATTGCTTCTAATTGTTTCAATAAATCCCACTCTACGGCTTATGGTTATGTTACCTACCAAACCGCCTATTTAAAAGCTAATTTTCCCTTAGAATATATGGCGGCACTGTTGACAGCTAACAGTGACGATACTGACAAGGTACGTAAATATATTGATAGCTGTAACAGTATGAATATTCCAATTGACCCGCCAGACATTAATCGGTCGGGGTTGGATTTTACACCCGTAGACGGAAAAATTTTGTTTGGTTTTTCGGCGGTGCGGAATGTGGGACAAAATGCGATCGCCTCAATTATTGAAGCCAGGGAAGAAGGGGGAGGGTTTACGTCTTTGGCAGATTTTTGCGATCGCATTGACTTACGCACTGTTAACCGCCGCACTTTAGAATCCTTAATTTACTGCGGTGCTTTTGACAAAATAGAATCTAACCGCCAACAATTAATCAATGATTTAGAATTAGTTTATGAATGGGCTCAATCCCGTGCTAGGGATCGGGCTAGTGGACAAACCAATCTATTTGACCTGTTTGGTGGCAGTTCAGCTAGTAGTAATACCCAAACCAAAAGTGTAGCTTTAGACGCTCCTAAAGCCCCACCAGTACCAGATTTACCAGCCCAAGAAAAGTTAAGAAGGGAAAAAGAACTTTTAGGCTTTTATGTTTCCGATCATCCCCTCAAAACCCTGAAACAGTCAGCCTCAGTATTAGCACCAATCAACTTAGATAGTTTAAGCGCTCAAAAAAGTGATAGCCACCTGTGTGCAGTGGTCATGCTCAATCAGGTCAAAAAGGTAATCACTAAAAAAGGTGAGCCAATGGCCATTTTACAAATTGAAGATTTGACAGCATCAATAGAAGCAGTAGTTTTCCCCAAAACCTATGAAAAAATCCATGCTTACCTACAAATTGATGCGAGATTGATTATTTGGGGGAAAGCAGACCGCAAAGATGAACAAGTGCAACTAATTATTGATGATGCTGAACCAGTGGAAACAGTAGAAATGGTTTTAGTAGAGTTAACACCCCAACAAGCCATCAACTCCCAGGAAAGCGATCGCCTCAGAGCCATTTTACAAGAACAATCAGGAGGTAAAGATAAAGGCAAAATACCAATCATTGGCATTGTACAATTAGGCGAGCGACGGGAACTGGTGCGTTTCGGTCGTCAATTTTGGGTGCAAAACTCCCACACCACAGCCCAAGCCTTACAAAACGTCAGATTTACCGCCTACGTAAAACAACTGACAAGTAGTTAAAGGAAAATTAAAGCAGGAGGCAGGAGGCAGGAGGGAAAGCCTTGTCCTGTCTAAGTTTTCAGTTTTAGCTTGTACATCATTTACCTGAAATATGCTGTAAAGCAACTTCCTGACAAGGGCATTTTTATTCGTAATATTGCTGAGGCATAGTAAAAAATTTAGTTTGTTTAGTCACTTTTGCGGTTGATATTTTAATCAAAGACGTGGTATTTTTCGATGCTGTAGCTAAGAGGCAGGAAACCACTGAAGGAGCTAAAAGTGAATGGCAGCCAGTACAGTATGTCAATTTGTATCTTATTGCAAAAGAATTCAGCCCCAAAGTCAGGAAGACATTAAAAAATTCTTTGAAGGGGTAATTTCCTTTCCCTACAATCAAGAATTATTACTACAAGCTTATTTATTTCTCAACATTAAAACTTTGTTTCCAATATGCGAGGAATTATTATTATTTGAAAAATCCCCCATCGCCGATTATACTGATTTAGGAAAATGCGACTTTGTTTATTTAACTAACAAAAATAGTTTATTTTTAATTGAAACCAAATTTATAGACACAGAAGCCAAAGGTGCAACGGAACGCAAGCGCAGGAACAAACACAGAAACAAAGTCTTTGAACAAGTGATTACTTTAAAAAGCCGTTTTGCCGAATATTGGAATATTGAACTTGAACAACTAGAATGTGCAGTCTTCACCACAGATGCAGAAGTAGACTGGCGCGGAAATGGTACTAATGTTTTAACCCGATGGGTTTCTATTACTAATTTAGAACAATGGCGTAAAAACTACAGCAGGAGGCAGGAGGCAGAGGGCAGGAGGCAGGAGGGAAAGCCTTGTCCTGTCTAAGTTTTCAGTTTCAGCTTGTGCCTCATTTACCTGAAATATGCTGTATTCTCATAAAGAAAAAACTTACCATTTCGCTCCTATGATCAATCTAGTGCAGCGTGGCGGAAATAACTATCCATTTGAACTCTATTAAACATCAGTTAAATCAACCTCCTTCCCTCCTGCCTCCTGCCTCCTGCCTCCTGCCTCCTTACCTCCTTGCACTCATAAACCCAATTTTACCAATTAATTCAGTACATTTATACTAAAATAATGCTAAAATAGCTAAAAATCAGGTAGCATTGCCAGCAAAACTATGAATAACAGCTTAATTACCCATCAACAGCCTGTATCATTCACAATTTCCCGCTTACAGTCTCCACCTCTAACCAGTGCCATTACCCCACTCCAGCCCACAGAACAAAAAATCATCGCCGAATGGGAACAATTACTTACTCAAGCCCAACGGGTTAACCAAATGGCCAAAGAACTAGAAACAGCCATATTAGAATTAAAAGAAACAGCCAGTGCTATCAATAGTCACAGACGTTACCTGCTGTTTGGTGGTCAGCAATGCCCAGATATTTGTCAATACAATAGCATCAGTTTACCTTGGGTACGACAAAAAAAAGATGGTTCATTACTGCTAACAAAACGCTCAATTGATTTATTCCGCGCTGAAAAAGAGGCCGCACAGTTAGCCCACCAACTCCGACAACAAACCAAAAAAGCATCACAACGACATAAAAAACCACATCTGACTAACTTTAATCTTAAAGGTTTATTGCGGTTTTTGTTTCCAGGCAATTAATTAACTCGTAATTGTACTATTTTAATATGAAGGTAAAATTAATTAACCTGTATAGACAGGTTTTGTTCTCATAGCCCCAGGTTTCTAGCCTGCGGGGAAAAAAGGGGTAAAACAAAGGTGCTAGAAACACTTTTATTGATTACAGTAGGTTTATTACCACCCTTCCTCTCTGTATGGGTTATACGTAGAACCCAACTACAAGCCCGTCAACGTATCCAACAAGCTGCATTAAGCGTATCTCGCCGACAACTACGTAATTATATCAGACCCGTAGAAGGCGATCGCTATTATCTAGAAGGAGTGGGTTATTTAATTGGTGATATCAGCTGTAAATTTAACGCTCGTTCCGGTTATATGCGTTGTGCCGTTAACCCCAGCGGCCCCTGTCACGGTTGCCGGCACTATGAACCGAGAGAACTAGCAAATAGCGAAAACAAGGTTTAATTATCCCTTACAAGCAGGCAACAGGGAACAGGTAAAAGTCATTAATTATTAGTTAGAAGAATTTTAGATTTTAGATTTTAGATTTTGGATTTTGAATTGAGCTTAGAAGTGACAAGTAAGTTATTTTCCCCCTGCCGTATTACCCCCATTCACCAACATAATAGACACTTCTGCCAAAATAACTTAAACATTAATGAAATCATAATGTATTCATAACTATTTAGATTTAATTTAATAAAAATATAATCTAATACCGTAAATGTACAGGTGCTTTTTACTTAAAAAATTGCTAATATATCTGTATAATTATCAAGCTAAACTAAGTCGCCAAGGATTAAAATATTATAACTATTATGAAGCGAAGACAGCTGATTTGGTACTTGTTATTATTTTCCTTTGGCTGCACAACAGGAGTTAACACCCCTCAAACCAGAATCAACAAAGCTACAACAATTACACCCAAAACCTTAAAATTTGCAGTTACAGATATTAGCGGAATTGCAGAATTACAACGCGAATTTGGAGCATTTAAACAAGCATTAGAAAAAGTATTAGACATTTCAATTGAATTTTTCCCGGTGGATAACTACACCGCCGCAGTGCCAGCAATGTTATCAGGAAAAATAGATATTGCCTTTGCTGGGCCATCTGAATACTTAATTTTAAAATCTAGAGCTAAAGTTGTTCCCATTATAGGTATTGAACGCCCTAACTATCACAGTATTATTATTGTAAAAGCCAATAGTCAAATCACATCATTATCTCAATTAAAAGGCAAGAAAATTGCCATGTTTAGTGTTGGTTCAACTTCTGGACATATTGTACCAACTAAGTTACTGATAGATGCAGGTTTAGATCCTAAAACAGACATTCAAATCCTCATGTTAAAAGAAAAAGGAGCAAAAGCTTTACAAGACAATCAAGTAGATGCTTGGGCAATTGCATCTGATAAATATGAGAATATCCTCCAACAAGAAAACCTAGACAAACAAAATTTTTCTATCATTGCCACCAGTCCATTGCTACCTAGTGATTTATTTGTGGCAAGTAATCAGTTAGCAGGTGATTTTATAGAAAGCATCAAATCACGTATGCTGCAAAACCAAGATAAACTCATGCAAAGTCTTCTCATCGCTAAAGCTAATGACAAATACAAAGGTGGTAAATTTATTAATGTAAATGATCAGGATTATAGCGTAATTGAAGAAGTTTATGAGAAAATTGGACAAAGCGAATTTTTAAAATAAAACACATCCCTAAAGATAATGTTCCCACCCAAAAGACTAAATCCTAAATCTATTTTTACTCGGCTCAGTAAGTTCAGCAATAATTGGAGTATTGCTGAAAAGATTTGTTATGGTTATGCTGTAGCTATAGGTATTGCTGCCATAGGAACAAGTAGTGGTTTAGTTATTTCCAAATACTATCAAAAAAAAGCCTATGAACAATTAAACTTTTCCTATCAACAACAATCTTTATTAAAGAATTTAGACAATGCTGCCACTGGTGTAAGACTACATCCTCAACGTTTAGCTTTAGTCCTAGAAGATTCGATTTGGTTAGAATATGAAAAAAACAAATTTTTAGATGATATTAATCGCTTAAATCAAAAATTGTCTGAATTAGAGAACTTAGTCAATACTTATCCCCATGAATTGGCTGTTAGCAAGCAAATTTTTCATGATTTAATTCAAGATTATCGGCAAACCACTAAATTATATCAACTTACAGTTCAGGAGTTTTGGCAAAAAATTGAACAAAATAAATCATTAAAACAAAAGACTAATATTGAACAATTACTAATTAATCTCCAAAAAAACCAAGATAGAAATCTCAATATAAAATTTGAACGTCTTTCTGATGAATTAATCATCATTACCGGATATGCTGATATTGAAAGACAAAATGCCAAAAAAAGCTTTAATCATGCTCAACAACTCCAACTAAAAATTATTTTAAGCAGTATAATTTTATCTGCTACAATAGCAGCTTTACTGGCATTATACACAGTTAGATTAATTGCTCATCCTCTGGAAACAGTTACCCGCATTGCCAAAAAAGTCACCCAAGAGTCTGATTTCCAACTGAGAGTAAATATCAACAGTAAAGATGAAGTTGGAATATTAGCAAATTCCTTAAATCAATTAGTAGAATGGGTGAAAGATTATACAGATGAATTAGAATTAGCAAGACAGACATTAGAACAAAAAGTAGAAGAAAGAACCCATGAATTAGAATTAGCCAGACAGACATTAGAACAAAAAGTAGAAGAAAGAACCTATGAACTTAAACAAGCATTAAAAAAATGGAAGGAAACACAATCACAATTAATCCAAAATGAAAAAATGACTTCTTTGGGACAAATGGTTGCAGGTATAGCTCACGAAATTAATAATCCCATTAACTTTATTCATGGTAATATAGATTGTGCTAGTGAACATATTAACGACATCTTAGACTTAATTAGCTTATATCAGCAAGAGTACCCAGAACTAAGTTCAGTAATTGCAGAAAAAACAGCAGACGTTGAGTTAGAATTTATTACTCAAGACTTGGTAAGCATTTTTGATTCGATGAAAATGGGTACACAACGTATTAGAGATATTGTCTTATCTTTACGTAAATTTTCTCGACTTGATGAATCAGAAATGAAAGAGGTAGATATCCATGAAGGTATTAATAGCACATTATTAATTCTCAATCATAGATTAACTAAAGATATACATATTATTAAGAATTATAATAATCTGCCTTTAGTTGAATGTTATCCAGCCCAACTTAATCAGGTATTTATGAATATTATTAGCAATGCTATAGATGCCTTGATAGACTATAATTGTATTACCAATAAACAAATTATCATCACCACATCTATGGTGAATGAACATGATATTCAAGTAAGTATTAGAGATAATGGGCCAGGCATTCCTTTAGAAATCCAAAATAAGCTATTTGACCCCTTTTTCACGACTAAGCCAATAGGAAAAGGTACAGGTTTAGGCTTGAGTATTAGTTACCAAATCATTGAAAAACACCAAGGTAGCATAGATATAGTTTCTACATTACAGCGAGGCACAGAATTTATAATTTCTTTACCAATTAAAACAAAAACTCATAGACAGACTGGGGTTAAAGATGCAAGTACAACAAAATATTTACAAGTTTGACTCAAATTTGACTTTTTTGCTTATACTGGATAAAAGTAAATTATACTCATATACATCCTGAGTAGTTATGATTAGTGTTGAGGTAAAATAAATTATAGAAACTCTTTTTTTATTCCCGTTTCCTTTCGTATGAATTTAACTTTGCACAACTACTTAAAGCACATCAGAATCCAATATGACCATCTACTTTTATAGCGCTCGTGAACAATACGGTTGTTTTTCTAATTTTTCACCTCATGGTTTTGTTTTAGATGACTTATTTTGGCCAACTAGTGAACATTACTTTCAAGCTTATAAATTTGTTGGTAAACCAGATTTTGAATTAATTCGTCTAGCAAAATCACCAAAAATAGCTGCAAACATGGGTAGAGAAAGAACCCGTCCCCTGCGTTCCGATTGGGAACAAGTAAAAGATGATATTATGCGGAAAGCAGTTTTATGTAAATTTACCACTCATGAAGATATCCGCACTATTCTTTTATCTACAGGTGATAAAGAAATTGTGGAAAATGCTCCTCATGATTTTTATTGGGGTTGCGGTGCAGATGGTAGTGGCAAAAATATGTTAGGTAAAATTTTAATGGAGGTGCGAGAGAAAATTCGCGTGAGTTAGTGTTTATCAGCTATTTTCCTGTCAAATTGCATTATTCTAATTTATGCTTACTTCTATTTTCATCGGCTGGTGCGTTACACTACGTTAACGCACCCTACGAAATTGGATCATTGATTTTTTGGTCTGTTCTTACCTCCTGCCCTCTGCATCATTGCATTAGGGCAACGCAATTTCAAATCTTTGTGATTGCTACATTCTACAATGAGATTGTGTAATCTATTTTGTATATAAAAACTTAATTAATTACCTCTGTTTCTCTGGTCTAAAAATTTTAATTGCTGATATAAACAGCTAATTTGTGGTAAATTTATTCCAGATGCTTGGGTTTTTCTGATTGGGTTGCCAAAAATTGCTTCTATTTCCAAAGGACGTTTTTCATCATAATCAATTTTCATACTTGTGCGGTAAGGTTTCATTTTTTCGGTATAATCTAACATGGTTTGAATAAAGTTATCAGGAATAACTCTCCCTGTACTTTTTGCCCCTAGTTGTACTTCTAGCATTAAATTTTCTACTAACTGACGTGTATGAATATCTGCCATTAATTCGTCAGTTCTAGCATTCAAAATTACAGATAACCCATTGTAAGGAATATTCCAAACTAATTTTTTCCAACGTCCTAAAAGTAAATCTTCCGTTAATTCTATTGCAATACCAGCATTTTCAAAATCTTCGGAAATTTGCCGCATTCTCTCAGTAATTCCGGTGCTTTCGTAATTAACAGCATATTCACCTAAAGTAATTTGTCCATAATCTAAATGATGAATATGACCAAATCCAACTTTATTAGAACACAAAAAACACAACCCACCAATAATATAAATATTCTCAACAATTTGGGCAATTTCTGCTTCTATTCCTAGCCCATTTTGTAATACCAAAACTACCCCGTTATCTTTCACAACTGAAGGTAGCATTTGAGGTAAAAGATGATTTTGTGTTGTTTTTAATGCTACTATAACTACATCACAATGAGGCATTTTCTCTACATCATTGTAAGCGTTGACTTGAGGTAGAGTAAAATCACCATCTTTAGACTCAATGATTAAACCATGTTCTTTAACTTGGTGGTAATCACTTTTGAGTAAAAAGTGAACTTCATTACCTGCTTTTTGCAGTTTAGCACCATAAAATCCGCCTAATGCCCCAGTTCCTAAAATTGCGTACGTGCAATTATTCATTTCAACGATAGAAAAATCTTAATTCAGTCATAAAATCATATTTTACCACAAATTTAATTAATAAAAGTTCAAACTGCTTTACTATCCTTTAAAATTTTGGGCAGAGATGAGGTTAAACAGATGGCAGATATTGTTGATATTGCGGTTAGTAATGATGCTTTTAAAACCTTGGTAGCGGCTGTACAAGCTGCGGGTTTGGTAGAAACATTAAAAAGTCCTGGGCCTTTTACTGTTTTTGCACCTACTGATGATGCTTTTGCCAAGTTACCACCGGGAACTATTACAACTTTGTTACAAAATATTCCCCAATTAACTCGCATCTTAAAGTATCATGTTGTTTCCGGAAAGCTGACTCAGCAAGATTTAGCACAACTGGGAACGGTGACATCTGTAGAAGGTTCACCAATTAAAATTAATTGTGAAGATGGTTTTGAGGTAAAGAATGCTACTGTTTTGATGCCTGATGTGATGGCAGATAATGGTGTAATTCACGTTATTGACACGGTGATTTTAATGGGTTAGTGGCTAATGGTGGGGTTTTCCCACCTCTAAAAGCATCAAAAATTTTTCACAGAAATTAATGTTTATCACCGAAGAATTTACTGTTATGGGACTCCTTTTTGATTTTTGAAATATACTTAGGTGGGCATTTTTTACACTTTTTCGCTTCTATTCAGGATTTTGCCCGAAATGCCCACCCTACACATACTTATCCTATACTAAGTAATTAGGCAGAATTAATTACACAACTTATTCCCCCTGTTCCCTGTTCCCTATTCCCAGGTAGGAAATTAATTTTGCACAACTGCTTATCAATTCTTTAAATTATATTAATTAATATAGTGAGTAATCACTTTATATGCTAGTTTTATCTTAAGTTACATCAAAAAATATTAAACCTATAATTAATTTGAATATTATTTCTCCAAAATTGATGTTTGATTTTCATACCCTAGCTGAATTTTCCCGTGCCAATTGTGCAGGTATTTGTGCGTTTCTTGTACCTGCGAATATACTTGCCACATTATCAACAATAATCCTAGCATTCATAGGGCGATCGCATCAGCAAATTTGGACAGCCGCAGGAATAGCCAGTATTTTTGCGGTTGTGATGGTGTTGCACGTTTACACCTGGTTTATGATAGATGTAGTGATGTTACCTACATTTATTCTTTTATCTTTAGCTGTTACCTGTTTACTCACGAATTTGGGGGTAATTATCTGGCATAAATATTCCTTGCAATTAGTATACCCTGAGAAGTAAACAGCAATATTTATAGTTGCTGGAGAAAGTGGGAGATTTTTATCTTAAATCTCCCATTTTTTGCATTATTAATCTATAGGATTCCGATTTGATTTTTGCAAAATACGTAGGTGAGTATTTCCTACAATTTTCCGCTTCTATTCAGAACCGTAACCAAAATACCCATCCTAGACATACTTAAAATTTTTCACAAATAATTTAGGATTCCTATAGTAATAATGGAGTGTTACCAACAGCTATGATGCTTGTGGTGATGGTAATGATCAGAATAAGAATCGTAGGAATGATGACTTCTATGTTTACTGTGTCCTCCTCCCACAATGGTTTGTACTTCTTGGCTATTTAGTTCATTGAGGAAGCTTTCTTGGTCTTGCAAAAGGTCAAAGCCTGTGGGGCTGAGTTGGGTAATTTGTATATTAGCCATTTTGGTAATACCTTTGTTTTCAAGTGGTTATTGAGACAATTCCTTGGAGATTAGGTTTTAACTAATCTTGATTTAATAGTTCCAAATTAAACTTAGAAATTCAAGGGTTTTTAATCGTTTGATTAGACGTAAATCAGATGATTATGTCTGATTTTCACTTTAAAGATACAATCACGTTTATTTATGCTTTGTAGATTTTTTGTAGGAGTTAGGGAGATTAATTGTTTGTTGTTTATCTAGTGCAAGGAGGCAGTTCGCGGAAGCGTTGCCGTTAGGCTAGGCAGGAGGCAGGAGGCAGGAGGTAAGAAGGTTGATTAAATAGCAATTTCCAGGTTTTTCAACTGGATAATTATTTCCGCCATGCTGCACTAGTTTATTTGCTAAATCTTTCCCTCAGTAGTTGGGGAATTAGGAAGATTGTATTTGGTAGGAAATGGGATTAAAATATTAGAAATAAAACCTTTTGTAAAATATCTCTAGTATAAACTTGAAAACGAGATAAAATCAGAAAAAGATACTCTTAAATGCTGTAATTATGTCTAGTGAAGATGAATAATTTAGCCTCAAAACAAATTTTGAGGCATAATGACTGAAAATTAGTTGGTTTTAGTTGGAAAACTCGGTTTTAAGTTGATTGACAACCCGGTCTAGTCCTACAGAATGGGCAGCTTTAAACAGTAAGCGATCGCCTGCTTGCACAAATGTTTTGAGTCTAGCCACTAAATCGGCATGGGTGGCAAAGCATTCTGCTGGAATACCATTGGCACTTTTAGCGATCGCTTCTGCGTCTTGTCCATCCACTAACACTAGCAAACCATCTAAATTTAACTTTTTCACCGTTTCCCCGACTCGTTGGTGCAGTTGTTGGGATCTTTCTCCTAATTCTTTCATTGCCCCTAAAACTGCTATTTTCCGTTTGCCTGGGGTATCTGCTAACAGTTGTAAAGCTGCCAGCATGGCTTCTGGTGCGGCGTTGTAGGTTTCATCTAAAATTACCACATCATTGGCCAGGGTGTAACGTTGCGATCGCCCTGTGGGCATATCTACCATGATTCCCGCTTGTAAAGATTGCCAATCAATCCCTAATTCTTGGGCAACTGCTAAAGCGGCTAAAAAGTTTATGGCGTTATGTTTTCCTGGTAAGGGTAGAGGTAATTGTAAATCTCCCACTGCGAGAATGTCATTATTAATTAATCTGCCTTGAATATTACCACCGCTAAACCCATACGTAATTACTTTCCCCTGCCAAACTTTCTCGGCTGTAGCCATTAATAAAGGATTGTCATGATTGAGAATAGCCACGCTATCATGAGACATTTCTGCTAATAATTCGCATTTGGCCTCAGCAATAGCGGCTTCTGAACCGAGTAACTCTATATGGGCAGTTCCGACATTAGTAATTACACCGATAGTAGGGCGGGCAATTTGGGTTAACTCAGCAATTTGTCCCTTACCCCGCATAGCCATTTCAATCACGGCAAAATCATGTTTGGCATCCAATTCTAACAGGGTTTTAGGTACACCAATTTCATTATTAAAGTTACCGTAGGTTTTGTGTACTTTTCCTCTGGTGGCTAGGACTGCGGCGATTAATTCCTTAGTGGTAGTTTTCCCGACTGAACCCGTTACCCCGATCACCGGAATTGAAAAGCGATCGCGCCACCATCTACTAATTTGTTGATAAGCTGTAAGAGTGTTGGCAACTTGCAGCAAGGGTAAATCACTATTTTCATAATCAAAATCTACAATCGCCGCTACCGCACCCTTAGCGATCGCCTCCTGCACAAAATTATGCCCATCAAACTTTTCACCCCGCAAAGCCACAAACACTTCACCAGGTTGTAAAATTCTGGTATCTGTTTGAATACCTATTACCTTAGTAGATGTCTGTAAATTTACAGGACAAGCTACAAGCACCTCAATCAATTGGGAAACAGTAGTAGAAACAGCCATACTAACCAAAAATAATTTTTTTCCATCAAAATTAT
Source organism: Nostocaceae cyanobacterium (assembly GCA_035299225.1). Lineage (GTDB taxonomy): Bacteria > Cyanobacteriota > Cyanobacteriia > Cyanobacteriales > Nostocaceae > DATGXB01. The sequence goes on from DATGXB010000286.1 coordinate 19,526, forward strand.
TGATATCTTAAATTAATTGTTCGTCTCTGATGATTGTAAATTTTGTAATAATTTTTGTAAAAATTTACCCCATTCTGCCGCTAAGGGAATTTCCGTAAATGGTATAATTACGGTTGTACTAGGTTCTTTCAAGATAAATCCCAACTCTACAGAACGGCCTTTTGGTGGTGGATTAGTTATATCTACAGGTTGATGGTTAATTAATAACTGAATAGTTTGCACATCTAACAAAGAAAATGTTTCTTCTTGAGTTATCCCCTTAGTTGTGGGTTTTCCCCAGGTCAGCTTGTCACCTTTTTGACCCAAAACAGCATAAATATCATACTTAGCCCGTTCAAACTGTTCTGCCCAAACTCGATAAGCTTCCACCTTTTGATATTCCTGAGCACCTTGCCAAGCCAACCAAAAGAAAGCAATCAACAGGGGAAACCACAACAAGCCACGTTCCATAGTTTTAATCAGTTAATAAGCTGCTTTATTATTATACAGGAGGCAGGGGGCAGAGGCAGGGGTGCAGGGGGCAGAGGGGAAAAAAGAAGAAGTAATTCCTTATTTCCTAATGACTAATGACTGTTCCCTGTTCCCTGTTCCCTGTTCCCTGCTGTAATACAAAATCCGAAATTATACTTGCACGAGGAAATTTGCTCAATCAAAGTGTAGATGAGTTATGGTAGTGAACAAACTGACAAAAACCGGTGATTAGTTTTAATATGAAAAAGTTTCTATTTTTGAGTGCTTTTGTCATCGGGTTAGTAGCAGCTGTTTGGACATTTTTGAGTTCGCACAGTTTAGCTACTAAAGGAGACTTTGAGACAATTTTACTGGATTTTCGGGAAGATATACCCGCGCAGGTAATACAGGAAAACCTCAAAGCGATCGCAAATCAATATAATGTGACACCCCAGCTAGATAATGCACTTTCGGCGGCGGATAATGTTTATATTATCAGAGGCGATCGGCAACGACTCAAAGAACTGAAAAAATCCCCATTTGCCAAATCTACAGAATTTATTGAACCCAACTACATCTATCAGGCTATCCCCGAAGGAGAAAATACCCAGTCAGAATATCCACAAGTATCTCTGACTGCCAATAGCCCCAATGATGAATATTACAGCAAACAGTGGAACTTGCACAAAATCGGCATCGAAGGTGCATGGACATATAGCAAAGGATCTGGTGTCACCGTCGCTGTCATTGACACTGGCGTTAGTAAAGTCCGCGACTTGCAAAAAACTAAATTTCTCCCAGGCTACGACTTTGTAAACGACAAAGTAGATGCCAGCGATGATAATGGTCATGGTACCCACGTAGCGGGAACAGTAGCCCAAAGCACAAACAATCAATATGGCGTAGCTGGGGTAGCTTATGAAGCCAACCTGATGCCCTTAAAAGTATTGAATGAATACGGTGCTGGCACAGTAGCCGATATTGCCGAAGCCATCAGATTTGCTGCCGACAATGGCGCAGATGTAATTAACATGAGCTTAGGTGGTGGTGGTGAAAGTCAACTCATGCAAGAAGCCATTAACCATGCCCATAGCAAAGGTGTGGTAATTGTAGCCGCCGCCGGCAATGAAGATACCGAAGGTGTCAGCTATCCAGCCCGTTATCCTCACGTAATAGGTGTAGCAGCCTTTGGACCCGACGGAGAAAGAGCACCTTACTCTAATTATGGTGCAGGTGTGGATATTTCCGCTCCTGGTGGTACAGAAGCCGGGGAAATCCTCCAAGAAACCATTGACGAAAACGGTAATGGTGTATTTGTAGGACTACAAGGCACAAGTATGGCCTCTCCTCACGTTGCTGGTGTAGCCGCATTGATTAGGGCAACTGGTGTTAAAGAACCTGATGAGGTGTTAAAAGTTCTAGAACAGTCCGCCAGAGTGATTAAAGATGACGGTTTAAATTACTACGGTGCAGGACAACTGAACGCAGAAGCCGCCGTCACATTAGCCAATAACGGACAAATTAGTTTTCAAGACTTTTTCCGGTGGTTACGGGATAACGGTTATCTAAACCCCCGCTTCTGGATAGATGGCGGTGCAGTAGCACTATTACCTAAAATCTTAATGGTAGTAGGTTCTTATTTACTGGCTTGGTTCTTGCGGGTTTACTTCCCCTTTGCCTGGAGTTGGACTTTATCCAGTGGCTTAGTTTTGGGTAGTTCCGGTTTATTCTTCCTCAGAGGAATTTATATCTTTGATTTACCCCAATGGCCGTTCCGGTTGTTAGGTAGTTCTATTCCTGAACTGGGTAACAGTATACAGGCAACTGATGCCTTTAACCCCATTTTTGCTAGTGTTCTCATTCCTTTGGGTTTAATAGTTTTATTACTAGGTCATGCCAAATGGAAATGGTTAGCAATTGGTATAACTTTGGGTGTGGCTTCTTGTCTGACTGTAAGTGCTATTTATGACCCCGCAGTATGGGGTTTAGGAGATGGTGCTTTAGCTCGTATTTACTTAATTGTCAATGCTATATTGTGCTATGGATTAGCCAGATTAGCTTTGAAAAACGACGAACAACCAGCATAGGATTTTAGATTTTGGATTTTAGATTTTGCATTCTGCATTCTGGATTGAAAAATTTAAAATCCTAAATTACAGGCGGGATTGAGTGGGCTATTGCACGGCAATTTCAGGTAAATGAGGTACAAACTGAAACTGAAAACTCAGACGTGAAAAGGCTTTGCTTCCTGCCTCCTGCCTCCTGCCGTATCTACAAAACCCGCCTCTCATTGTTGATAGCTAATTTACCCATTATCCACTATGAGTATTACAGTTACAGGTACTATCGAGCACCGGAAATTAGGTCTTGGTGCTTGGGCATTAGTGACAAATGATGGTAATACCTACCAAATCCTCAAAGGTGCTGACCAAAAGCTTTTACAATCGGGACAACAGGTAAAAGTCACAGGCCAAGTCAGGGATGATGTCATGACTACAGCCATGATTGGGCCTGTGTTAGAAGTACAATCTTTTGAGGTGATTAGCTCTGGTTAGTAGCAGAATTTAAAACCGCTTGAATGCGCTCTCTAAATTCTCCTTTGGGATGGCCGCCTCTGACATCACCCAGAATTTTAAATTCTCCCTCTGGGGAATCAGTTATGATATAGCTAGGCCATCCCATTTGGGATTTATCAGGGTATTGGGCTAGTAAAATTTGACGATACTTGCGGTAAGTTGCTGTATCTTGCATTTTCACATCAATAAATTCTAAGCCCAGTTCTTCTGCTACCTTCTTGTCATAAAAAGACATCTTATGGCAGATGCCGCAGTCTTCAGAAGAGAACTTGATTACAGAGATAGTCATTTTTTTCTAGAACTTGTAATCTTTTGAACCAAAAGAGTTTTTTTATATCATCTGATACTAGCATATTGCCAAACTCACCATAAAGATGTAAATTATAGAGAAATGATTAAGAGTGCCGTTATATATCGCCGTAATCATTCTGGAGGTGGAGCATTAGCCCACAATAGAGTGAGAACGAAATAAAAGCAGAGATTTCAGCACTATAGTGTTGACAAATGGGAAAAAGAGAACTATCTTGTTTGGAGAAAACCCCCAGAGGCACAAGCCAGCCAGGGGAGTTTAGTTATCAGGGTGCATCTACCAATTATTTGTTCTCAAGTGCATCTTATTAATCAGGAAAATTTATCTCTATATAAGGTTGCGATTTTTTGGTAAATAAAACCCCCAGAGGCACAAGCCAGCCGGGGGAAGTTAGTTATCAGGGTGCATCTACCAATTAATTGTTCTGGGATAACTGACAAGTTCCGGATCAATTTGAGATAATTATTTTGATAGTCAGGGTTAAAAATATTTTTTACCAAAAAATTGGGTTTAAAGCCCCGTCCTTTGAGGAAGGCTTTTTGGTAGAATAGTGGAAACAGGCAGGGCATTGTCTGTTGGGCGAGATAGTGTAAGACGGTATGAAACTGCAACTGTTGTTTGAACCCAGAATCTCCGCACTTTTAGGGCGGGGAGTATGTCAAATCTACATTGGTTAGTATCTCCACCGGCGACAAATAGATGATTGAGAGTATAGAATTTATAAATATCCCAACTTAATAATCGCCTACATTGGGCGTTTGGCCATTGCATTGCCTGGTAGGAGTTGGAGCAAAAAGTTTTGTTATCAGCGTGTTAAATAATTTATTGTTGGATAGAGAGAGGGGTCAGCTACGTGGGGTGTTTCGCCATCAGCTACTTAGCACTAAAGTAAATAAAAAAATTCCCCAGTGGTGTAAACCAGCTAGGGAAGTTAGTAATCAGGGTGCATCTACCAACTAATAGTTCTGAAGTTAACTATCGCTTTCAGGATAAATTTGGGTACAATTAATCTTGATGCCCATAAAAAAACCCCAGTGGTGTAAACCAACTAGGGAAGTTTAGTTATCAGGGTGCATCTACTGAATATATGTTCTTGGCTTCTACCTATTTATCAGGATAATTTTAAATTTTGGATTTTAGGTTTTGGATTAATGCCAAAAAAAACCCCCAGAGGCATAAACCAGCTAGGGGAGGTTAGTTATCAGGGTGCATCTACTGAATATATGTTCTTGGCTTCTACCTATCTATCAGGATAATTTTAAATTTTGGACTTGGCCTGATGGCAAAAAAAACCCCCAGAGGCATAAGCCAGCTAGGGGAGGTTAGTTATCAGGGTGCATCTACCAATTAACTGTTCTGGAATTAGGTACTATGCTCCGGAAAAATTTACCCAAATTTCGTGATTTGTCACTGACGGAAAAAATTCCTGTGGCTATTAGCTGGGTAGGGGAGTTAGTAATCAGGTTGACATACTCCCCGCGCTAAAAGTGCGGAGATTCTGGGTTCAAACAACAGTTGCAGGTTTACCCCGTCTTACACTATCTCGCCCAACAGACAATGCCCTGCCTGTTTCCACTATTCTACCAAAAAGCCGTCCTCAAAGGACGTGGCTTTAAACCCCATTTTTTGGTAATAGAAAGATTGTAGGGTGCAGGGTGCGGGGGAAAGAGGCAGGGGAGCAGGGAGCAGGGAGCAGGGGGGAAGGATTAAAAACCATGATTTGTATCAGGTTAGGGGTGAAATAGTCTCAGAATGAGGAAATCATTAATCCAAAATCCTCCTCTTTTCTCCCTGCCTTCTGCCTTCTGCCTTCTGCCTTCTGCCTCCTGCCTTCTGCCTCCTGCCTCCTGCCTTCTGCCTTCTGCCTTCTGCCTTCTGCCTCCTGCCTCCTGCCTTCTGCCTTCTGCCTCCTGCCTCCTGCCTCCTAATGACTAATGACTGGCAAAGGAATTTTTTGTCAAAATAAAAAAAACCCTTGGACGGAATTAACCAACCAAGGGAGTTGAAGATCAAGGTGCATCTACCAATAAAGTGTTCTCAGGCGCAGTAATCTAATCCGGATTAAAGTTATAAAAGCCAAAATGGTGAAATAATTGCTGCTGTGAAACTTTCTTTGATGGTAGTGCATCTAAAGTTATCAGGAAATCAAAGCTCATCACCTGAAAGATGTTTTATGACAAACCGGATTTAAAAGGCTAACAGGAGATATTGTGACCCAAGAATTCCACCTTTCGGTAACTCCAGTCGGACAGAATGATTATTTAGTGCGAACGGAACAAGTCGCGCCTGGGGTACCATTGGCAGAAGAATTGGTAACTTGGCCTGTGGCTGAATGGTTAACGGCGGCAGGATATTTGATGGATGATCCATTGCAATCCTTGCTACAGGGAGATGCTTTGGCCAGAAATTCTGTGAACTTGGTGGAATTAGGCCAACAATTATATAATGCGTTGTTTCAAGGGACGTTAAGGGATAGCTGGATTACAGCTCAAGGAATAGCCCAAAATCATCAACAGGTATTACGTTTACGTTTAGGTTTAAAAGATACCAGGTTAGCCCGATTGCCTTGGGAAGTGATGCACGCAGGCGATCGCCCTTTGGCCACTGGACCTTATATTGCTTTTTCTCGTTACCAAAGCGGTATTCCCTCTCACTCTCGTTTATCTGCCCATCTGCCTACACCAGACGAAACCGGCGGAATCAAGGTATTAATGATAATTTCTGCCCCCACTGACCAAACACGCCTAGATTTACTCAAACAAGAAGCAATTAACCTACAAACCGAATTACAACGCCAACCACCTAAATTTACAGAATTTGGTCATCTTCTCCCAGAAATAGAATTGACTATTTTAGACCAGCCCGGTAGAGAAGAGTTAACTCAAGCTTTAGAACAGGGGCGCTATCATATTCTGCATTACTCCGGCCATAGTAATGTCGGGGGTAATGGGGGAGAAATTTATTTAGTTAGCCGGCGGACTGGTTTAACTGAAACTTTGAGTGGAGATGATTTAGCTGGGTTATTGGTAAATAATAATATTCAAATTGCTGTGTTTAACTCTTGTTTAGGGGCTTACACTGCTAACTCTCAGCATACCCCAGAAACAGGAGAACGGAATCTGACTGAAAGCTTGGTCAAAAGGGGAGTTAGTGGCGTTTTAGCGATGTCAGAACGCATTCCCGATGAGGTGGCTTTAACTTTAACCCAATTATTTTACCGTAACTTAAGCCAAGGTTATCCCCTGGATTTGTGTGTGAGTCGGGTACGTCAGGGGTTAATTTCCGCTTATGGTTCCCATCAAATGTATTGGGCTTTGCCAATTTTGTATTTACAGCGAGAATTTGATGGATTTTTAGCGTCAGAATTAGATTTGGCTAGGGGTGTGGATTTTCTGCATGAATATCATCCGCCAGGAAAAATACCAACGAATACAAATAATTTACATCAAGATTTTGAGGATATGATTCCCACTGGTTTGAGTCAAAATCTGGATTGGTCAGACGGTGATGATGTCTTAGGGGATATTGCTGATGAAATTGAATATGATGATCCGGCATATCAGGAGGCATCGGAATTTGTGGCTGATTTGTTCCGCCAGTTAGGTCATCCCCCCACTAGCGAAGCGGCCATGAGTGCTGAGTTAGTGCCACCGCTAGAGGAAGGTCAACGCCAAAAACCAGCCAGTGATTTAACTCCGTGGAAACCACCCACACCACCCACACCACCCACCCCCAAAAGTAACAGTTTAAGCACCCAACCACCACCAACGGAACCACCACGCCGCCAAAGTCCACAATGGCCAATTTGGGGAACTATGGGATTGAGTGCGATCGCCGTCATTATATCTATGGCTTGGCTGTGGAATCATCGTGTTGTCTCGGTCAACTCCCAACTTCCCCAGATTCCCACTAATTCTACTCTCACTCAACCTACAGTAGATATTAAAACCGCACCCACCGGCATTGTTACCGCCACAGCTTCAGAAAAGTTAAGTCAAGGTAATCTGGAAGATGGGTTAAAAGCAGTAGAGGAGTTGTTAAATCGTGGGGCTTTTCCTTCGGCAGAAGCGGCTTTAAATATGATATCTTCTCAACAAGCAAATCATCCCCAAGTTAACTTTTTGCGGGGTAGATTAGCTTGGCAAATGCTGCAAACCGGAGATAAAAAATATAGTATTGATGATGTGCGAAGATTTTGGGAAGTGGCAGTTAAAGCTAAACCGGACTCTGTAGAATATAATAACGCTTTAGGTTTTGCTTATTATGCCGAAAATAACTTAAATCGGGCTAATGATGCTTGGTTTAAAGCCTTAAATCTAGCCTTCAAAACGCAAAATATGACTGCTAACTCTATCCAGCCATCAACACCACCGGAAGCACTCACCGCGTATGCTGGGTTAGCTTTAGGTTTATATAAATCTGCGGATAGCCAGCCTGGGTTGAAACAGGTGCAATACATGAATGAAGCGGTTAAGTTGCGTCAATTGGTAATGCAAAACGATCCTGAGAATTTTACGGTTGATAGACTAGCAAAAAATTGGTTATGGACTGAACAGGCGATCGCAGATTGGCGTTCATTAATGCAGAAAAAATGATGCTAGTGCAAGAAGGCAGGAGGCAGGAGGCAGGAGGCAGGAGGTAAGAAGGTTAATTTAACTATTTATTACGCTTAAATGATTCTAATAAATTACCAAGTAAAGGCAACTGTTTTAGCACCATTTTAACTAATTCTACAAAAGACTTTTCAGATAGTCTATCATCTTGACGTAATTGTAAAACACCAATTAGCAATATCAAAATAACAGAACCAATAATTGTTATGATTAATGAGTAAATAGGCAATAATCCCGCAAAAATACCAATTGTGTTAAAAACAATTGAGAATAAAAGTAAATAAAATAACCCGTTACGGTAAGCCCAAGGAAGTGTAACCTGTACTTCCTGTTTAGAAGTTTCTTCTGGTTTAGATGGTTCTGTCATGATTATTGTTTCCTGCTTTGATGATTGACTGATATTTTGATTTATATTAACAGATGATTGACTAATGTTTTGATTTATAAAAGTGAAAGGCGTATGAGAATGTAAATAATCAGGTTTTTCTGATGTAGCAGGTTTCTCTTGAACCATTACATCATCAATTAACCTTAAAACTGACACTTTTTGATAACTAACATCACATTCTATTTCAGGTATTTTATCCGCAATACGCCTTTTTAAACTTTCAAATTTATAAAAATGTGGGTTTTGGCTACCTTTACAAACTTCGCAATTACAGGGAATTAATTTATGATATTTTAACCGATTAAAAGATTGATGTATTTTATCAAGTTCATGAGTAACTATTGTCAGTAAATCTCTTTTATGACGACCTGCAACCCTAATTTTAATTTCTCGTTTGTCATAATATTCTATAACTTCCGCTTTAGTATTATCTTTGCTGAGAATAACGCCACTTCGCCAAACATATCGTTGTTGATCAATTAATTGGTGCATCACTACAATAAACTGAATTAAAATACCTTTTGGCATAAACTCATAAGTATATCTTAAAATAAGATTGTTATTGTCATTCCAATCATAATCAGGAGAATTAACAGATAACAATTGAGGTGCAATATATTGATTATGTTGACCAGGAATTTTATAACATAATTTAAAGTTAATCATTAACTGCAAGAGTTCATCGTGCATTGTGGCATAATCATCATCAGACCAAATATTAGCTAAATCTGACTTGGTAAATCTGCCAAAATTTTTAATAACTTGCTGATTATCTAAAACTTTGTAAACGGCATCAGTTCCCCATTTAGGTTTCAAAATTACGGTTTTTTTCAAAAGTGGGTCTTCTTGAAAATGTAAACAAACACCTAAATCATGTAAATAGCCACTTAACTGTAATTTATCTTTGAATAGAGTAAACCCATTTTGCTCACAGATATTGAGATATTCATCTAAACTAATATAATTACGAGCATCACTTTCTAAAGCTTCCCGGACTCTCACCCAAGTTTTAGGCAACGCTGAACCAATATGCGGTAATTTTTTAATATAATGCTTGATTTCATTTAAAATTTCTTTTAACCCCCGGTTTGTAGCCAAATTGGTCGCCAATATTTTTTCTAAATTAGTAAATTGTCCCCTTAACTCACGTTCATTAATTTCTCTACGGCGATCTTGTTTTTCATTTTTAACAATTAATACTGGACTATTATCACTTAATAATTCAACCACATTTAACCAGTAGTAAAAATCTGTGTCTTCTTTGCGACTATCAGCAACTAAAGCATAAAGAGAACGTTTAGTTAAAAAAAATTGATGTGTTGCATGATAAATTTCTTGTCCACCAAAGTCCCAGATGTTGATTCTAAAGTCCAGACCATTAGTCATTGGTACAAACCACTGCTTTACCTCAATACCCTGAGTAGAATCTTCTTCTTTTAGTTGATAACGATGATTTTCTATTTTCTTAGCTAAGGTTGTTTTCCCCGCACCTCCTTCACCTACAATTAGCAATTTTGCTTCATACAAATAATCCTTTCCCTGATCTGATAGTTGTCGAAAATAATCCCGAATTGCTTTAATACCTTTTTCAACTACTTCTAAAGGTGGATTTTTGATGGGGTTGCCGCTTAAAACCAGAAAGGAGAGATTTTGCAGACGGGCAATGGCTTCTGGCAGGTTGGTGATTTTGTTGTTGCTTAAACCCAGAGTGGAGAGATTTTGCAGACGGGCAATGTCTTCTGGCAGGCTGGTTATTTCGTTGTTGCTTAAATACAGAGTAGAAAGATTTTGCAGACGGGCAATGGCTTCTGGCAGGCTGGTTATTTCGTTATCGCTTAAATCCAGAGTGGAGAGATTTTGCAGACGGGTAATGGCTTCTGGCAGGCTGGTTATTTGGTTGTCACTTAAATTGAGATATGAGAGATTTTGCAGACGGGTAACGGCTTCTGGTAGGCTGGTTATTTGGTTGTTGCTTAAATCCAGTTCTGTTAACCAAGTTAACTCAAACACCTCTACCGGAATTTCTCTTAATTTTTCTTCTGGAGTGATCCTATAATTACTTAAATTTAACGTTTTCAGCTTTTGTTCTTTGACTGCTTGGATTCTGTCAAGGATGTGTTGGGGTGTAGTGGTCATACGGCTGTCTGAGAATCAAGGAAAAAGCCTACTGATAAAAACTAGATGCGGGTAAAGGTGCGGTGTCCTAACTGTTTACACGTTAGCCATTAGTACAAACTACTTAGCCATCAAATTTATACTTTCCCTATTTGCTTGTTTTGAGAATTTTTTTAGTGTACCAATTAACAGGCTTGTAGGCAATGAAAAAATTGTAAAGATGTTTACAGTTGTTTTTCTATGTCTGAGTACAGTTTTTAACCTGAATTTAGAATCAATGGGTTAAAAACCTCACATTAATATTTTCGGTTAAAGTGTTCTGATAAAGTGGGTTTGAAAAAGAATCAAATATCAAAACCTGAGTATATACCCGTAAATTAGCTTTAAACAAACATAATCGAAAGTTTACAGATTCTATATGGTTTGTTTTATTAAAACCGATATACTTAACATCACGAATGAAACATGATGCTTTTAGGTTGTTTTGATGAAAACTAACAAGTTACTGAAAATATTGATAGTTCCTATTTTCAGCTTATGTACTCTTATGGCTACGTCATCTTTAGCACTGGCTGACTACTTAACCAGTAGCGGAGATGGGGGAGATTATAAGTATGAATTATGGTCTAGTGATGATGGTAGTTATTACTATTTGAAAGTTTGGCCACGTACAGCAGACATGAATAGTAGACCTTTTGCTACAACTCGGTCATTTAGGTCTAGTGCAGAAGCATTAAATCATTTTGATTGTAATTATGCTAAGAAAAAATTACCAAGTTGTCCTGGTTATTAATCAATAGTCAGCTATTAAAGTTTGGTGTTGCTGATATTAGAAATGAAAGTGATTTTGTATAAAGCCAAAATGCCTGTAGAGACGTTCCATGTAACGTCTCTACACTCAGAAATCATTTACTGATTCAGCAACACCATTTGATGATTATTTTTCTAATTCAGGGGTTAAATTTTTGTCTTGGTTATTAGTATTATTTGATTTTTTATCACTTACATTATTTGCAGTTACAACATTTTCTAATAAATTGTTAGGTTGTTGATTATTGGCTATTGCTTGTATTGCTTGTTGTAATTCAGTAATTTTTTCTTGGCTTTCTTTACTTGAACTTTGTTTTGTTGTTTGTAGTAAGGCAAAACTAGCTGTAATGACAGAAGTAAATACAGCTAATAGTTCTTTTCTGGCATCTTTGCTATCTATATTTTGAGCATTTGGCAGCCAGAAAGTGACTAGAGTCGCAAATATTAGGCATAGTAAAATTATAAGTATTAATCCGGTTTCAAAGGCGAATATTCTTTTTAGTAAAATAGATAGAACAGTCTCTTGATTATTACTTGATTTGGGTGGTTGTGAACTATTGACCATTGGTGTGTTCCTTTAATTGAGTATGTTTGAAGTTGTTTAGGATAATTTGTTTTTATCTTAATACCTTAAAAGAATTATGAATTTTGTAGATTGTGGGTAAAATTTTAGAATTACTAGGTGCATGGAAACTAGCTATACTAGCAGTTTTGTTTTGTGGGTATTTAACAAAAGTAACTATTGTATTTACCTCTCCATCTGTTGACGAAATTCTATAGGCTTCTCGATTATTAATTCTAATTTTTTCCCTTTTGAGCAATTTATCTTCAGAAATATTACTCAGATGGTTTTTTAAGGATGTTTCTAAAGATTCTGGTTGAATGCTAACGTCGGTTTTAATAAAATTATCTGGCCAAATTTCTGAATATCTTGGCGTTTGGCTGGTGATGTATATATAGTAAGTATCGTTTCTGTAAACTTGCCATTTGGTTGGATAACTAATGGCGAAAGCATTTTTAATAGTATAGGTCTTAAATTTAGAATTAGCGTTTTTCTCTAAGGTTTCGGCTGTAGCTGGAGATGTTTTGCTAATTTGATAAATTAGTGGTGATGCTAATAAAGCAATTGATAAAACTAGGTTGCAAATTTTGGGGATTTTCATAAATTATTAACTGGTTATTACATTGGACATTAGGAAATTAATTGAATAAATTTTGCTATTGTTTAATCATCAACATTGAACCAAAACTTGTTGATTTAGGGTTGATAGTGTATGAGTAGAATTAAGGTAGGTGATAATTACCAATGTAATTATAATCACAGATGTAATAAAAGGTCAAGATGTCATCTATCGAAGGATGTATTTCCTGACCTTAAAATAAGTTAACTGTGGATGTTCGGTATTAATTTACTGCCAGTTGGTGAGTTCTTCGCTGATGTTACGGAGGAGGGTGTTAATTTGAGCGCGACGGGTTTCAAAGTTGGCGGCGATGTAAATTAAAAGGATACCGACTAATAAGCCTATTATCCATTTGAGGAAGGAATAATTGAGGCTGAAAATTACCATTTGATAGATGCTGGTGGCGAAAAAGGCGGCTGAACCAACGTATAAATAAGCACGGACTTTCAAGCCTAAGCCGGCAAAGATGGTAATGAGGCTAAATATTCCGGGGATGAGGGGTAGGTTTTGATAATATAATACTGCCCAACCACAGATTGCACCACTGGCGGTCATTCGTAAAACATGACGGGGTTCTTTAGATTGGTATTGTTGCAGTTGGGGATCTATTTGGGCTATGTATAGTAATGATAGACCGATGATGGTTACATACCAGATGGAATCGGTGAGACGTAAACTATCTAACCATCTGAATAATGCCCAATCTATTAAACCTAGACTAATGTAAGTAAACCGCAGATTTGCAGCAAATTTGGCTAGGAAGGCATAATAAACTGCGGTGAAAATTAAGGTGATGGGGTAAATTTCGGTTTGGGTCTGCCATACACTGATTAGGGGGAGGATGTAAGCGACATTTTGCCAAGGTGTTTTTGACCAGCGCCATTTTTGCCAAGGCAGGATGTAGAGGAAATAGGCGATAATGGAGGCGATCGCACTTTCCCAAGGTATGATTTGTTGGAATACCCTGTCTACTGATGGCAGTTTTTCTAAGTAAATAGCCAGCATCACGGCTTCTATTAATCCTAAATATACCCAAATTTCATTGTGAGTTATACCCCAATTTGTGGTAGCGGGGGTATCATCATTAGTTTGTCTTCTCCCTTCAAAGATGGCGTAACGGGCTAAAAATAATCCTGTGCCAAAACCTAACCACAGGTTAATTTGTACGGGTGCGGTTAATGCAGCGATAAATAATAAACTACTGACTCCCCAATGAAAATGAGCGATCGCTTTTAATTCGGCACGAGTCAGGTTAAAGTAGTTAACGAGTATAGGTGTCAAACGACGATAAGCAAACATGATCCCCGCACCTAATGCAGACATGGCAATCAGTCCATCACCGATGACTCCCCCCCTGGCTTGAGACATTTGGTAAAATAGCAGTTCATAGGCGGAAAGCGATATACCAATTATTCCCAAATACACCAAGGGTTTAAATTCTGTTCTGCGTCTACCCACTCCCACGAAAATTAAAGCCACTCCCAAGGAACATAAACCAGTCCAGGAGGTAAAGTCGTTAATGCGGAATAATAGACTAAATGCCCCATAAATTAAGGGTAATATATGTAAACTATCAGGTAAATTGTTGACTTGGAAACGTTTGCGCCACCATTCCCCAAATAACTGAGTAGTTAAACCTAATCCAATATTAGCGATCGCTACTTTTATAATAGAACTTTCCCCAAATCCTAATATCTCTGCGGTTAACAATTCTAAACACCAACCCACACCATAAAAGGCTATATCTGAAGCTCGTCCCCAAGTCCGATAAATGATCGCGCTGAGGGTGATAGTTGTAGCGACTATGTAAAATATGCCGGCTGGGGCATAACCTTGATATACTTGGGCTGAGTGTAGGGTCATTCCCAATAATTCTACACCACATAAGGCGATCGCCCATTTATCACTTACACCAGCATACAGATTTGTTAACTCCTGTTCTCGCTGTAATAATATTTTCTTCCCTATCCATAAGCTAAAAGTCGCAACAGCACAAACTATCAACCATCCCGCTACCGTTAAGTTGGGGAAAAACTGCCATAATATAGCAGCGATTAAACTTAACCCAAAACCTACAGTAAATCCAGCATTAGCTTCAATCTGTAGATAATAGGTATTAATAAACATAACTATTAAACCCACCGCTAAACCGATGACTCTAGTAGTCGGTAGAGGTAACGTGAGCAGTTGGGCAACGATGACTGTAACCAGACTTAAGATAAGGTTATCCTGGCGTTGTCTTTCACTGGTGCGACTCACTAAAAATGTCAGTGTTACAGGTGTAATTAACCAAACCGCACACCAGGAATTTTGTTGAGCAATATTACTTAAAGTCCAGTAAGTTTCTGTATTCACCCACAAAGGAATAAAACTGAGGCTGGCCAGTCCCACCCCAATATACCAAGCACTACGCTGCCAAATACCTTGACCTAAACTAAATAACCATTCACCCACCATCAAAACCAACAAAATACTTGCCCAGACTTCTCGCGGTAAATCGGGGAAAAACCAATTAATAAAGGAACAAACCGTTACTAGTCCCGTAATATGGGTCAGATAAACCAAAGCATCTGGAGAAGAAGCGCGACGCTTGCAGACAACAAGTAGAGAAACAGAAGATAGGAATAAATTGAGCGATCGCAAAATCGGATTATTTAATGCGATAATTGTTAAAATCACTCCCAATATTAGGGTTAATTGTTCACCAAAACTAGCTAACTCCCGCTTTTCCCGACGATATAACCAACCCGTAAAAGTTAACATCAACGCAATATAGGGAAATAAAGCTACACCTAATAATGTCCAAGGTTCATTTTGGGAATTTGTCCAAGCAGTAGCAGTAATAACCGCCAACTCCTGAAATGCACCTGGTACTAACCGCCAACCTAACCAAATAGCCTGTAAACCCGTCAGAAAAATTACTGTAAAATCAGAATTTAAACTATACCTCTCTAACCGACGATAGAAAAACTGTAAACCCAACCCACTAATAACAATAGCCTGCCCTGGTTGCGTTCTCACTGTCACCAACCAACCCAACAGCAGCAAAACCCCCCCCAACGCTTCCCATATTGCCGAAGATGAGGACGACGAAGGAGATGAGGCGGATGAGGAAGAAACTCTGCGTTCCTCGTTCCCCTCTGCCCCCTTGCCCCCCTGCCCCTCTGCCTCCTGCCTCCTGCCTCCTGCC
>DATGXB010000287.1:0-2796 GCA_035299225.1 Nostocaceae cyanobacterium
CTGCCCGGCGACCGCGAACGCTTCCTGGCCGCAGGCATGGACGACTACCTGGCCAAGGGCAGAGGGGAAATAAAAATAAATTGCCTATTGCCTGTTCTCTAATTGCCTATTGCCTGTTCTTTATTGCCTATTGCCTATTGCCTATTGCCTATTGCCTGTTGCCTATTGCCTGTTCCCTGTTCCCTGTTCCCTATTTAAAATTGAAAAGTGCTATCTTCGACAGTATTTTTCCTTGGTGAGCAGAGTACATTGGAGAAAGCCAGGGCGGTTACAATGAAGTGAATTATGTATCAGCCTCTTTTATCCCGCACAGCTCTGATTTTTCTCTCTGGTAGTTTAGCAGTTATGGGTGTTGCCTGTACTCAAAACCAACAGAAAAACCCTCCAGCTGCTAATGAACCAATGAGCAACATGGCTGCTATTGAGCCGCCAAAACCAAAAGCTCCATCGGCTGTCCCCCAACCAAAACCAGCCCTAAATCAGCCTAATGTTTTGGAAATGGCTTTGGACAAAGCAACGGGAGCAATGACGATTAGTAAATCTGCTCAATCACCTGATGATTGGGATTTGGTAGCTAATCAGTACGAAGATGCGATCGCTCTGCTCCGACAAGTTGGGCGCAATAGTCCTAATTATCCTGTGGCTCAACGTAAAATTGCTGAATATCAGCGACAGATTAGATTTGCTCAACAACAGGCTCAACCCCAGTTAGCAACTCCTGATTCTCCACCCAAGGAAGTGGTAATTATTGTTCCACCTCCAACTAACACAACTAGGGTAGCAACTAATCGTTACGTTAACAAACCAACTCCCAAACCATCTCCCCGTCAATCTGTTCTGGCTGCATCGGCATCAACATCAACGCCAAGTGAGTTAGTGTTTATTGCTCCAGTTAAGCGACGTGTAGGTGGTACACCGGTTGTTGAAGTCACATTTAATGGTCAGCAACGGTTTGAGATGATTGTAGATACAGGGGCTAGTGGCACGGTGATCACCCAAGAAATGGCTCAGGCTTTGGGTGTGGTACCTGTAGGAGTAGCTAAGGCCAATACGGTTAGTTCTAGAAATGTAGAATTTCCGATTGGCTATATTGATTCTATGGAGTTGGGTGGTGTCGTTGTCAATAAAGTCCCTGTGGCGATCGCTGGTAGGGAACTGGAAACTGGATTATTAGGACATGATTTTTTTGGTAACTATGATGTCACCATCAGGCGTAATGTTGTGGAATTTCGCCCTCAAATCAGTTCAGTGACTAATTTTGCAGAAAACGAACTAAATCCTCCAGTTTATTCCAGGGGCTACCGCTTTGTAGGATCTCTTTAGCTAAAGTTACACCTTGGGCATGATCTAACCAAGGAACAACACCCCCGACTTGTAAAGCTAAAGAGGCATTTAGCGCTACTGCATCCTGTTGGGCTGGAGTTCCTCGACCTTTTAATACTGCTTGTAAAATTTCTGCGTTTTCTTGGACATTTCCACCTTTTAAAGTGGAGATGGGGGCGGGTGTCACTCCTACTGTTTGGGGGTCAATGGTGGTTAATTTTACCTTACCCTCCGATAGCACGGCTAAGTCAGTGATATCACCTAAACCCGCCTCATCTAATCTTTCTCGACCATGTAAGGCGATCGCCTTTTTGATCCCTAATAAGTTTAAAGCCTCCGCCATAGTTTCGATTAATTCTGGCGCAAATACACCAATAATCTGCCCAGTGGGGCGCAAGGGATTTACTAAGGGTCCCAATAAATTAAACACTGTCCGTACTTTTAAGTTCCGCCGAATGGGGCCAACTGCTTTTAAAGCTGGATGCCAACCAGGGGCAAATAAAAAGGTAATTCCTACTTCATGTAAAGCTGCTTGTACTTTGTCGTTAGGAGCACCTAAATTCACACCTAAAGCCTCTAATACATCAGCACTTCCCGTTAAACTGGATGCGGAACGGTTGCCATGTTTAGCTACTGACACACCAGCCGCCGCAGCGACAAAGGCCACGGCCGTAGAAATATTAAAGGTTGATGACCCGTCCCCACCAGTACCGCAAGTATCAATTACTGGGATGTCTAGTGATTGCTGGATGGTTGGGGGTGCGGATAGGGATTGTAAAACCTCTGCCATTCCCGCTAATTCTGACGCACTAACCCCTTTAAAGTTTAAGGCCATCAAAATTGCCCCGGTTAATTCTGGGGGAATAGCGGCACTTAGCCAGCCCTGCATCAGTTCGGCGGCTTGGGTACGAGATAAAGATTGGCCGTGTAGTAGTTGTTGCAGAAAAGTTGACCAATTAGCTGATAAGTCTGGAGTAGGAGCAGTATTCATCATTCCGGCTTGTATGTGTTGGTACGGAAAATAGTACCAAAATGCGATCGCCTAAAGTAAGCAATTCGCCTCCTCAATTTACCTGATGATTTTTACAGCATATTTCAGGTAAATAAGGTACAGTTTTTAGAAACAAAACCTTATAGCAAGAGACTTTTAACCATGCACCGCACTGAGCGCAGTCGAAGTGTTCCCTGTTCCCTGCTGGATTTCGTTCTGGTTACAACATTTTTTAATAGTTTTTTCCAGGATTTTATTGACAAAAAACTAAGTTAATTTTTTAAATATTAGTAATTTTAATTATTCTACTCCGATATTCCCTTGATCTGTAATTAGTAATACAGAAGTGTTGAATGTTAAGAAACATACTAGAAAAATAGCCCAAAATATAGTATACTTTGGGCTCAATATCAAAATTTTAAAAATAAACATGATTCTACCAACATTCCCAAAAATAGTCAAAGATATCTTGAGTCCATTAC
>DATGXB010000288.1:0-4940 GCA_035299225.1 Nostocaceae cyanobacterium
ACCCCATTTAATCGTCATGGAAAACAACGATAAACAGCTAATTATTAGCCGTGATATTTGCATCCAACGGGCTGAACAATGGCAAGGTATTATCACAGCTTGGAGTGATGCTAGGACTGTAGTTTATTTGATGGATGCTGATAAATTAGTTTACTTGGATGTCAAAACTCTCAATCCTTATCGCCTGAATAAAGGTGCTGATATCTTGCTGGGAAATAGTGTAGATGTTAACGATTCGGAAATAGGTGATTTACGGCGACACTATTGCCAGCAAGCAATTAAATCTAATCAAATTGTTGAATATAACTACTCCCACCATTGGAATGATTTGGATTGGAATTTTGTTTCTAGAATCGTTCCTGTTGGTTCTGACAATTTGATAGTAACGGTAAGTGACCCTGTGGGTGAAGAATGGCAGGCTCAATACTTTTTGAAATATCAGCCCTCATTGTCAAAATAATTGTTTTTATCCACTGTGGAATTGTCGGCAATAATTCTCATAATTAATCAAATAAGAATGTGAGTAAAAACTTGCTCACATTTTTTATTTCTTGTGTATTTTACCAAATTCAACAAATAAAAAAAGTTGCAAAAAATCTTATTTTGTGCTAAAATAAAAATGTACAAATCAATCAAAAAAGCCGGAACATAGAGCAATAATATATCAATTGAATGAATCTGTAAATACTTGATAAATAGACTATTTAAGAGTTTAATTCAATCTTTTATTGCTCGCAAAATTTGTCATCACTGCACTAGAAAAAGTGCCAAATCCATAACTTTTATTAGGGTAGAATATCTGCAATAAAAAATGCAGGTATTTTGCCCTAATTCTTAATTAATAGTAACTAAAAACTACCATGACTAACATATCGCCACTTTTTGATGTTGATCAACTAATTGCTGAAAATAAGCGCCGAAAAGCACAGGAGCATTTGCCACATAATACCAGGAAGATGATGCGGTTCATGCTGGAGACGGGTCTGGATAAAGATGTAATCGCTGCTCTATTACAGATGGTGGAATTTGACAGTGAACTAATTTGCTATTTTGCAGGCCCAATCATCACCTACAAATGTGCCTGGACTGACACAATACCCCAATGGCTGTTTCAAGCTATCATTCTAGACCGGTTCGATCAAATTTTGGAAGAAAATGAAACTGGAGGTAAAACTAATTTAGCTACTCCATCTGAAGTTACAGCATACTTAATGCCTGCGTCAATGGAACATCCGATTGGAACTCGCTGGACTGACGTATACCTTTGGGCATCTAACGCAACTTTAGTTAAGCACAATCGTGTTCCCCAAGGACATAGTAATTGCTGGGAGTTCCTGGGCAGACCTGTAGATTACCGTACCATCAAACATGACTATGAAATGTTAGCGAGAGACATTCGTGCTTCTTCTGTAAAAGCAGCAAAAGAACGGGGCTGGTATAAAAGTAGAAACGACAAGTCTCTCCACCAAGTTGATGTTAATCAGCCTGAAACTTTAGAAGAAGAAACTGAAGAAATAACTCAATTTGATTTGCTTTCTATCCCTCAACAAGCTGCCGAACCTGAATTTAACTGCGGTGTGAAATTAATTCCAGCAATGACCCAGACTAGCTTGTTTGGTTAATAAGGAAGCGTATATTTTAAGCTTTTTCTTCCTTGATTAGATGAAGAGAGCGATCGCCCAAAGCCTGAGAAACTTATGCGATCGCTTTTACCCCAACAATGAGGCTTAATTATTATGACATATCCAGAACAAGTTTGTTCTACTTGCCAACAACAAGTAGCTCAATTTGAGCTTGATGAATACTTAGAAAATCAAGCCGCACAAGTCGCGCCAGAAATCCAAGTAGATACCCGTCCAGACCCAGATTTTGGAACCCTGTATTGTGTTTGGTATTCTCACTTGCTGCTAGGTACTTTTTATCAGAATTTAGCCGGTCTTTGGATCGCGCAACCTGTTGGTTCTGATGCCCGACCTCATTTCGCCTCAGATGAGGAGGCTAAAAATTACATTGTCACTGTGGCTATAAAATCAGAATTTGAGCAGACTTCGCCACAGTATAAATTGCAAGAGTCAATACCTCTTTGAAAACTGTTTCAGTAGTTCGGTTGTTAGGGTGTGATGATTGCGTTAATCAACCTAATATCCCACCCTAATAAATCTCATAAGCCTTACTGTGACTGCCTAATACTGCTTCTTAGCTTTCTTTTCTTTCCGTTGTTCATAGTATAGAGGTAAGCAATGATTAAAAGGTTAAGACTTGAAGAAATCACCACTAACACCGAGTTGTTTCAGTTCCGTTCTGCCCATTTTTCCGAGGAACGGGTGCAGTGGTTGGTAAATAACTGGAAACCAGAATCCCTAGACCCCTTAGACATTTGGGACTCCCCAACTGGGCAGAAAATTTTAATTTCTGGCCACCATAGGCTGGAGGCTATGCATCGCCGGGGAGATTCTTCTGCCCCTTGCCGATTACATAAAATTTCTTTAGAAGAAGCGCAAATTATGGCGGCGGTGTCCAATGCCAACCGCTTGCAGTATACCTCCTTTGAGTATGCCAGATGCGTAGACTTTTTCATTCGTCTGGGGCGCTCATACACCCAAGCAGCCACAGAACTAGCCATTAACAGTGATGGTATGGCCAGAAAATACCACAGCTTACGTCATTTGATCGGCACAGACTGGGAAACACAAACTGATAAATTAGATTTGTTATCCCGTGCTTTTGAAGTAGCAAATTTTTGTGAAAATAATAGTTTGAGTAAAACCGAAATTCAATCTTTGTTTTTACTTGTTTGTAAACATGATTTAACAGCTCCTCAGTTACGTCAACTTTTACGAGATTTTCGTAGGCAGAAAGCTAAACAGAATGTTGAGGAATTACAGTTATTTGACCTTTCAGCATTTTGCGATCGCACGGCAGCCGTCCTTAAAGAACGCTCAATTTTGGATAATACGGCTGCTCAAACTTGGTGGCTGTACGAATTGATAACAAATCCCAAATATCATAAGTTCCCTGATGATATTAAAAATGGATTAATTACCCCACTGCGGAAACTATATGCTTATTGTATAGGCTCGGAGAATGAAGAAGAAACTCCAGTTCGAGCAACTAAGAAAGGCAGAGATTTAAAGGTGTCTTACCATGAAAACCATAAAAATAACAAATGAATTACAGCAGTTCCCATGCTCGTGAGGTACAAAGTTTTTTAGTTTTAGGGAACAGGGAACAGGGAATAAATTGGTGTGTACTTCATTAGACTGGTAAACGCTATATCTTATTCCAAAAATTCAAATTTGGACGGTGGCAAGATCATGAAATTAATTAAAGTAATTAATAGGAGCAAATAATGGTTGAACGCAAATGGCGACCACATACCCGCCCCCAGGATGTGAGGGTGGGCAACATTTTATGCTGTCAGACTTTCTGTATAGCCACACAGCTGTAGTTAGAGGAATACCCAATTGCCCCTCCAGTTACACGGGTTCGGAAGTTAAGGGCATTAAGGGTTTGTGTAAACATATTCTTGATCCGGTGGTTGATCGCTTTGGTTCTGTGTCCGTGACCTTTGGCTTTTGCTCCCTAGCCCTTTGGCATCACTGGTACCCCTCAACAGAGGGGACAGAACCCTGTAGTTTACACTTGTTTCGCCCCCCTCAAGGGGGAGTTGGGGGAGCGTGTGATATCTTGATTCATGCTTATAAAGACCCCAGGCCAGTATTTAACTGGATTAGACAAAATTGTGTTTACGACCGATTAATCATCTACCCTGGCAGCTCGATCATTTGTGTCGCCTGGTGTGAAGAAAAACCCAGATACCATGCTAAAGAATGGGTATTTCCTCAAAACAGTGGTAAAGCTGAATACGTTAATGCCGGTTGGGATAAACCCCCAGTAATTAGGAAAGAATCAGAAATTGAGCAGACAAGTTTATTCGACTTACAACCTCAAGATTGTTTGTCATTTCTCCTGTCACCAAATGCAAATTTGCTTTCATTAATTCGCCAATAAATCAATGTAATTATCGGCAATAATTCTCATAATTAATCAAATAAGAATGTGAGTAAAAACTTGCTCACATTTTTTATTCCTTGGTTATTTCACCCAATTCAGTAAATAAAAAAAGTTGCAAAAAATCTGTTTTTATGTTATAGTTAAAATGTACAAAGTAATCAAAAAAGCCGGAAGAGTAAAGCAATTATTATCAGATAAATAAATCTGCGATTAGGTTGCTGACTGGTTTTGCCAAGCCTAGCCTCATCTCTTATAAACGACAAGATTTCTTATCAGTGCAAATAAAAAATATCAAACTCATATTTTTTGAGTTTGATGAGCATGCTTTATTTTGCATCGCATGATAAGAGATGGCAGCTAGGTTCTTAAATTGCACAAATGTTAAATAGGAATAACTTAACCTGAATTTCATAGGAGGTGATTTAGTAGTGCTGGTATTAGAGTACAAAATCAAAGGTAAAAAACATCAATATCAAGCTATTGATGAAGCGATTAGAACAACTCAATTCATCAGAAACAAAGCCATTAGGTATTGGATGGATGCACCTAAAAAGGAAAAAGTTAACAAGATAACTTTAAATAATTACTCAACAGCACTACGTAAAGAATTTGAGTTTGTAGAAGAATTAAATTCTATGGCTTGTCAGGCAGCTACAGAACGAGCTTGGCAAGCTATTCAACGATTTTATGATAACTGTAAATCTCAAAAGCCTGGTAAAAAGGGATATCCCAGATTCCAGAAAGACAACCGCTCGGTTGAGTATAAAACCTGTGGCTGGAAACTCCACCCTACAAAACGCCGCATCACCTTTACTGACAAGAAAGGTATTGGTGAATTAAAACTGTTGGGTAAGTGGGATATTCACACCTACCCAGTAAAATCAATCAAACGAGTACGAATTGTTAAACGTGCTGATGGCTACTAT
>DATGXB010000289.1:0-43248 GCA_035299225.1 Nostocaceae cyanobacterium
AGCAAAAGTGCTATACCGGGCTGTCAAATTGTTTTTTCGGCATTTTAGCTGCAATTAGCTGATGGTGTAAATCACTCCAAAAGCTTACCAAACAAGGATTTGAGACATTTTAGCGAATATTCTACCCCCGTGAACGGTTACGATTTTTTATTAATGGAAATTATATCAGGTGGGTATTAATTCAATAATTATAAATTATTTTCTAATTTTTGACAATGCCCACCCTACAATATTTATTGAATTTATTTACATTTAAAAGGTAACGACGCTGCGAATTGATTCTCCTTTGTGCATTAAATCAAAAGCATCGTTGATGTTTTCAATGGGCATAACGTGAGTGATTAAATCATCAATATTGATTTTACCGTCCATATACCAATCTACTATTTTAGGTACTTCTGTGCGTCCTCTTGCACCTCCAAAGGCTGAACCTTTCCACACTCTTCCTGTTACTAATTGAAAGGGACGGGTGCTAATTTCTTGTCCTGCACCTGCAACTCCAATTATCACACTTACACCCCAGCCTTTATGACAACATTCTAAAGCCTGACGCATAACTTTAACATTGCCAATACATTCAAAACTATAATCTGCACCACCTTTGGTTAAGTCTACTAAATATTTAACTAAGTCTCCTTCGACTTCTTTGGGGTTGACAAAATGTGTCATTCCGAATTTTTCTGCTAATTCGCGTTTTGCCGGATTAATATCTACACCAACGATCATGTTTGCACCTACCATCCGCGCTGCTTGGATGACGTTTAAACCTATCCCACCCAAACCAAATACAACGACGTTGGCACCGGGTTCTACTTTTGCGGTGTTAATTACTGCCCCAATTCCTGTAGTTACACCACATCCTATGTAACAAACTTTATCAAATGGAGCATCTGGTCGAATTTTGGCGATCGCTATTTCTGGTAAAACTGTATAGTTAGCAAAGGTGGATGTTCCCATGTAATGATAAATCTTTTTACCACCAATTTTAAACCGACTTGTCCCATCTGGCATCACTCCTTGACCTTGAGTAATACGAATTGCTTGGCAAAGATTCGTCTTAAAACTTAAACAATATTCACATTGTCGGCATTCAGGAATATACAGGGGAATAACATGATCCCCAGGTTGAACACTGGTAACACCTGCACCCACTTCTACCACTACTCCAGCACCTTCATGTCCTAGTATAGCGGGAAATAATCCTTCTGGGTCTGCACCAGATAGAGTAAAAGCGTCCGTGTGACAAACTCCACTCGCTTTAATTTCTACTAACACTTCCCCCGCTTTCGGCCCTTCTAACTCTACGGTTTCTATTTTTAACGGCTGACCTGCTTGATATGCGACTGCGGCTTTAACTTCCAAAATTAGCCCCCAAAAGTAAGTTACGATTGTTTCATTTCGAGTTTAGATCAGGTACTTGGAAACAGAATTTTTTTCGGGTAAATTGTGTCTTTTATACTCCGTATCTGCTATGATCTCACCTTAGTACAGCCCGTTTCAGGTAAATGAGGTACAAATTTTTGGAACAAACCCTCATACAAGGAGACTTTCAACCTTCCTATTCCCTGTTAAGAGTTCCCTGTTCCCTGCTGTAAAAAGGTTGAAAAAAATTTTTGCTGTAACTTCTTGTCAAAAGTACCCTCTGTATAGTACATTTGTCCTTACACAAGAGAAACCCCCCACCTCACCGTGGGGTTTTATTGTTTGTAGGGTAGTTATCGGCGGATTAGGTTAAAATCAAAATCACTATAGTCTATGCACATTGTCACATTATTTCTAGTAAACGCCTATGAAACCTGCCCTAACTAAAATCGGTGCTCAAATGTCTAATCTAACTGGCGTTCGAGCTATTATGAAGGATATTAATGAAACGCTCAGAGCCGGTGCAGGGCAGGAATTATATAATTTAAGTGCGGGTAATCCGTTGATTTTGCCGGAAGTGGAAAAGCTGTGGAGAGATTGCACTGCGGAACTTTTAGCGAGTACAGAATATGGGGAAGTGGTTTGTCGCTATGGTTCGAGTCAAGGTTATGCCCCGTTAATTGAGGCGGTTGTCAATGATTTTAATCGCCGTTATAATTTGAGTTTAAGCGATCGCAACGTCTTAATTACGGCGGGTAGTCAAAATCTTTATTTCTACGCTGCTAATGCTTTTGGTGGTTATAACAGCGCTGGCAATTTAAAACAAATCGTTTTACCCCTCAGTCCTGATTATACCGGTTATGGTGGGGTGTGTGTGGAAGGAGATGCAGTAACCGCCTACAAACCTACTTTAGACATCAATGAATCAGCCCACCGGTTTAAATATCGCCCTGATTTTAGTCAGTTGTCAATTAATGAACAGACAGGTTGTGTAATTTTCTCCCGTCCTTGTAACCCGACTGGGAACGTGTTAACAGATGATGAGGTGCGGAAAATTGCCGCTTTAGCTGCACCTTATGATATACCTGTATTGGTAGATTCAGCTTATGCACCTCCGTTTCCAGCGTTGAATTTTACTGATATGTCCCTGATTTTTGGGGAGAATATTCTGCACTGTACCAGTTTATCAAAAGCCGGATTACCAGGAGAAAGGATTGGGATAGCGATCGGACATGAGAACATGATTCAAGTGTTAGAATGTTTCCAAACTAACGCAGGAATCCATTCGTCTCGCTATGGACAAGCGATCGCTGCACGGGCTATAAATTCAGGTGCATTAGCCGAAATCTCGGAAACTGTGATTAGACCTTTCTATCAAAGAAAGTTTGATGTATTAGAAAATACTTTAGATGCAGCAATGCCGAAAAATCTACCTTGGTTCTTACATCGGGGTGAAGGAGCGATTTTTGCTTGGTTGTGGTTACGCGACTTACCTATAAATGATTGGGAATTTTACCAGGAATTGAAAAAAGTCGGTGTAATTGTTGTTCCGGGTAGTTCTTTCTTCCCTGGTTTACGGGAAGAGTGGACACATAAGCAGCAATGTCTCCGCATTAGTTTAACTGGAAGTGATCAGGAAATTGTCACTGGAATGCAGAGATTAGCTAAGGTAGCAGAGGAAGTTTATCAACGTGCGGTTGTGAAAGTTTAAAGGGAATGAATCAAAACGAAACTAAGCAGATGAAGAAAAAGGGGGAGGAGAAACAATCCCCTGTTCCTAATTTAGATGATTGGTTGGAAATTGGGAAAATTGTTGCACCTCAAGGTTTAGGGGGTGAGGTGCGTGTTTATCCTACGACTGATTTTCCTGAACGGTTTGAGGTGGCCGGGAAACGTTGGTTACTGCGTCCAGGGGAAAAAGAACCCCAACCAGTGGAGTTGTTAGCGGGACGGTTTGTAGATGGGAAGAACTTATATGTGATTAAATTGAAAGGAGTGAGCGATCGCACTGCGGCGGAAAATCTGCGTGATAGTCGGTTATTTGTGCCAGCAAGTGATAGACCGCAATTACCAGAGGGTGAGTTTCATGTTATAGATTTGCTAGAAATGTCTGTATATTTACAGGAAACCGGGGAATTAGTGGGAAGGGTTGTAGATGTGATTGCAGCAGGTAATGACCTGTTAGAAGTTAGGTTAGATGAGGGTTTTGGGTCTGGGAAAGCCGGAAAAACCGTTTTGATTCCCTTTGTAATGGCGATCGCACCTGTGGTAAACTTAGAAAATCGGCGGATAGAAATTACACCACCTGCGGGACTGTTGGAAATTAATACTTAGAATTTGCCAATGTTAGGATCTGATTAAATCATTAACTATTTTCTCCTATGGTAGCCCAACCCCCAGCACCCACCCAAACCGAAATCATCTACCCTGACAGCGACGGACAACCAATAGCTAATGATACAGAACAATTTCGTTGGATTTTAGTAATTCAACAAAACGTAGATTGGTTGTTTGCAAATGATCCGAATGTATTTGTAGCAGGTGATTTATTTTGGTATCCCATCGAAGGGAAAAATAATATTGTCACTGCACCAGATATTATGGTAGTTTTCGGTAGACCAAAAGGTAAACGTCTTTCTTATTTGCAATGGCAAGAAGAAGGAATTGCACCGCAAGTAGTTTTTGAAATTCTTTCTCCTAGTAATTCTCAAGCGGAAATGGAGAAGAAACTAATATTTTATGAACGTCATGGAGTCGAAGAATATTATATTTATAACCCCCAATCTACAAATTTAAAAGTTTGGTTAAGAGGAGAAGACGGACTAGATTTAATTCCTGAAATCGCAAATTGGCAAAGTCCCCGCTTAGGTATTCGTTTTGATTTATCGGGAGAAGAATTACAAATTTATCGTCCCGACGGCAATAGATTTTATTCTTATCTGGAAATTTGCGAACTTCTAGAACAAGTCCAAACTGAATTAGAAACTGCACAAATCAAAAACCAAATATTAATTGAGAAGTTACGCGCTTTAGCTGTGAACCCCGATGATTTACAGTTGTGATAATTTAATCAAAATAATCAACTGGTTAAAACTATGGTAGCCCAACCCCCAGCATCCACCCAAACCGAAATCATCTACCCTGACAGCGACGGACAACCAATAGCTAATGATACAGAACAATTTCGTTGGATTTTAGTAATTCAGCAAAATATAGATTGGTTGTTTGCAAATGATCCGAATGTATTTGTAGCAGGTGATTTATTTTGGTATCCCATCGAAGGGAAAAATAATATTGTCACTGCACCAGATATTATGGTAGTTTTTGGTAGACCAAAAGGTAAACGTCTTTCTTATTTGCAATGGCAAGAAGAAGGAATTGCACCGCAAGTAGTTTTTGAAATTCTTTCTCCTAGTAATTCTCAAGCAGAAATGGAGAAAAAATTGCTATTTTATGAACGTCATGGAGTCGAAGAATATTATATTTATAACCCCCAATCTCCAAATTTAAAAGTTTGGTTAAGAGGAGAAGACGGACTAGATTTAATTCCTGAAATAGCAAATTGGCAAAGTCCCCGCTTAGGTATTCGCTTTGATTTATCAGGAGAAGAATTACAAATTTATCGTCCCGATGGCAATAGATTTTATTCTTATCTGGAAATTTGCGAACTTCTAGAACAAGAAAAGCAAAGGGCTAATCAAACACAAGCAGAATTAGAAAAAACCAAACAACAAGCTATACAAACACAAACTGAATTAGAAGCCGCACAACGGAAAAACCAAATCTTAATGGAAAGATTACGCGCTTTAGGTGTAAATCCAGATGAATTATAATAGAGGTTAAAATTAATTTACTCAAAATGTCTGAATCAGGATATCCAGGATTTAAGGATTTACAGGATGAAAACCCCGAATGTAATTACTAAGAGTATTCCAAAAAATAAATGATCCAATGGTTATGTCATTACGCTCGCAATGACGTAAATAATTTTTCCCACCAACTTAATTATTCCCATCAAAAATTATCTGCGTCCATCTGCGTCCATCTGCGTCCATCTGCGTTTAAATATTTACACCTAAAAAGGGACACGGACAAACCGCATCCCTAGAAATTAACTTTTATGGTGATAAATTTGCAGAATTAAGCTGTCACCATTTCACCTTCTAAACGGGCTAATCTTTCAGCCAACAACTGTTCTAGAGTAATTAGGGCTTTAGTAAAGCCTTCAATACCTTCAGAAAGCTTTTCAGATGCCATTTTATCTTCGGCGTGCATCTTGTCAAAAGTAGCTTTATCAATGGAAATTTTAGTCAGATCCATTTTTGCAGCTTTAGTAGCATCTAATTTGGTTGGTAATTCGCCAATTGTGGCTTGTAATTCTCCTAATAAAGCAGGAGAAATAGTTAACAAATCACAACCAGCCAATTCTGTAATTTCGCCAAGATTGCGGAAACTTGCACCCATAACCTCGGTTTTATAACCAAATTTTTTGTAATAGTTATAGATGGTAGTTACTGACAATACACCGGGGTCTTCTGCTGCGGGATAGTCACGACCTGTACTTTTCTTGTACCAGTCCAGAATACGACCGACAAAAGGAGAAATGAGAGTGACACCAGCTTCAGCACAGGCGATCGCTTGGTGCAAACCAAATAGTAAAGTTAAGTTACAATGAATACCCTCTTTTTCCAAAATTTCCGCCGCCCGGATACCTTCCCAAGTCGCCGCAATTTTAATCAAAACTCTCTCACGAGAAATACCCGCCGCTTTATACTGAGCAATGATATCCCGTGCTTTCGCTACAGTTCCCTCTGTATCATAAGATAACCGCGCATCTACTTCTGTAGACACACGACCAGGGATAATTTGCAAAATCTTTAAGCCAAAGGATACTGCTAAACGGTCAAATGCTAAAGATAACACCTCTTTTTGACTAGCCTTAGCACCAGCATCTTTTTTAGCTTTAATTAAAGTTTGGTCTACAATTTCCTGATATTCTGGCATTTGTGCCGCCGCAGTAATCAGGGAGGGGTTAGTAGTAGCATCGCGGGGCGTGAATTTTTCAATCGCCTGGATGTCTCCTGTGTCCGCAACTACAACTGTTACTTGTCGTAATTGTTCCAGTAAATTTTTCGCCATAATATACTCCGTAAATTTTTTTGGTGTAGGATTGGCTAATCCCCTCTTGTTTAAACTCGTAGTTGTGCTGAAATAATCCCGATTTTGGCAATTTTTCTTAACTGTTGCCTAATTAATTTGGGTCAGCTTAGGCCACAGCCCTATTCTAGTCATCTCAGCTAGTGATCGGCTGTCCGATAGAATGCACTTTAATTAAACTGGTTGTACCAGACTTACCAATTGGGATGCCAGAGGTGATCACCACCTTGTCTCCTTCCGTTGCATAACCCCGGCTAACAATGGTGTGAACGACTTTAGTAAACATTTCTTCGGCGTTGTACACAGGGGGAATTAATACAGGTTCTACACCCCAAGACAATGCTAATTGATGATAGGTGCTAGATTCGGGAGTGAGGGCAATAATCGGAGTCAGGGGACGATATTTAGAAACTAATTTGGCTGTGCTACCAGATGAGGTATTACACAAAATGGCTTTAGCCCCGGTTTCATAGGCAATGCGACAAACGGCCTGGGCTACTGATTCCGTAACAGTAAGGCTACCCGCTTGATGATGCCAGCCATGTTTACCACCTTCTGCTAGTACCTTTTCTGTTTCTACGGCGATGTTGTGCATGATTTTAACCGCCGCTACGGGAAACTGTCCCACGGCGGTTTCACCTGATAGCATCACCGCATCTGTACCGTCCAAAATCGAGTTAGCCACGTCTGTTGCTTCGGCACGGGTGGGGTCGGGGGCGCTAATCATGGACTCTAGCATTTGTGTGGCGGTAATCACTGGCTTACCAACACAATTACAATGACGGATGATTTCTTTTTGAATTAGAGGGACTTGGTAAATAGGCATTTCTACACCCATATCACCACGAGCTACCATAATTCCATCAGCGATTTTTAAAATATCGTCCAGATGTTCAACCGCTTCCGCCCGTTCAATTTTGGCAATTAAGCGGATATTTGAACCAGCAGCTTCAATCATCCGTTGGGCAGGTTCGAGGTCTTGAGGCGATCGCACAAAGGAAACCGCCACCCAATCTACACCCAACTGAATCCCAAACCGCAAATCAGCCAAGTCTTTTTCTGTAATCGAACTGACCGGTAAAGGTGTAGAAGGCAAATTTACCCCTTTATGAGTAGAAATCACACCCCCAATATTCACCTCAGCCCGAATTTTATCCGCATCCCGACCAATTACCGTTAATTTCACCCGACCATCATTAATTAAAATCGGTTCACCAGTCCGCACCATCGCAAACAAAGTCGGAATCGGTAAAGGTAACTCATCAATAGTTTCTCCTTTCTCTTGTAGGAGAAAAGTCACCTCCATCCCCGTTTCTAGTGTCAGTCCTTCCGGTGGTAATTTCCCCAGCCGAATCTTTGGCCCACACAAATCCTGCATAATCGCCACAGGCTTATCTAAATCTTCACTAATTCGCCGGATGTGTTGATAAGCTTGGGCGTGTACTTCATAAGCACCATGAGAAAAATTTAATCTAGCAACATTCATTCCCGCTTCGATTAAAGCTTCTAATCTCTCAGGCGAAGAAGTAGCAGGGCCAACAGTACAAATAATTTTTGTTCTACGCATAAACACTCGGTATTAACAATAAATAAAAGCACCCTGTAATCCCAGATTTTCATCAATTAGCCAATGAAAAATCCTGCTCAAAAATCAACATTATTAGGTCAGGCAAGAGGGTATAAATTCTGCGGAGTAAGGGAACAGGGAACAGGGAAAGAAGTTGTGTAATTAATTCCGCCTAATTACTTAATTAACTACTTCTGCCTCCTGCCTTCTGCCTCCTGCCTCCTGCCTCCTGCCTCCTGCCTCCTGCCTCCTGCCTCCTGCCTCCTGCCTCCTACTGACTAAAACAAACCTTCTTTACGTGCCATTGCTACCATCAAATCAACAACACGGTTAGAATAACCCCACTCGTTGTCATACCAAGCAACAACTTTGAAGAAATTGGAGTTTAATTCAATACCTGCACCTGCATCAAAAATACTAGAATGGCTATCTCCTTGAAAGTCAGTAGAAACTACTTCTTCATCTGTATAAGCCAAAACCCCTTTTAACTCACCTTCCGCAGCTTTTTTCATGGCTGCACAGATTTCTTTGTAGCTGGTGGCTTTTGTGGTTTTGAAAGTTAAATCCACTACAGACACATCAGGAGTAGGCACCCGGAAAGCCATACCGGTTAACTTTCCTTTTAACTCTGGTAAAACCAAAGCCACCGCTTTAGCTGCACCTGTGGAAGAGGGAATAATATTTTGGGCAGCACCCCGACCTCCACGCCAATCTTTTTTACTCGGTCCGTCTACTGTAGGTTGTGTAGCGGTCATAGCGTGAACTGTAGTCATCAAGCCTTCGCTTAAACCAAAGTTGTCATTAATCACTTTAGCAACAGGCGCGAGACAGTTAGTTGTACAACTAGCGTTAGAAACAATCAAATCTTTTGCTGGATCAAACAGCTGATGATTAACGCCGACCAACAAGGTTTTTACCCGTTCTGGGTCTTTGGTGGGTGCAGAAATCACTACCCGCTTTGCACCCGCTTTCAGGTGGTTTTCCGCGCCTTCGTAGTCGGTGAATAGTCCTGTAGACTCAACCACATAATCCGCGCCTAATTTACCCCAAGGTAACTCAGCTGGGTTGCGGATGGACACGCAGGGGATAAAATGACCATCAATCAAAATACCGTTTTCTTTGGCTTCTACCTGACCGTTAAATCTGCCGTGGGTAGAGTCGTATTTTAATAGATAAGCCAGGTTATCAGGCGGTACTAAGTCATTAATCCCCACAAACTCAATGTTAGGGTTTTTAATCCCTGCACGTAGGACTAAACGCCCAATCCTACCAAATCCGTTGATACCTACTTTTAATTTGGTCACAATTAAACCTCCTATGGTTAAGGAATCAAGGAACTAGATATTGACCTACTTTTTGAGTAGTTATCGCATTAGTCCTAACCTAACTCAGCTGATTCTTACAACCACAAACCACAACACCCCAATTTAATAGGCAAATTTTAATATTTTAGTAAATACAAAGACTTCATAAAGCATATAAACGTAATATTATCAAAACATATCCTAAAATATTTATCTCATCCCAATTCAACCCAACACATATAAATATCAATCTCTTGTAGAGACATGGCAATGCCATGTCCTTATCAATGTATCTATATCATCACCTACCTTAAAAAATACTAGGTTTTATTAAACACCAAAAATAACTGTGATATCATTTAGAAAAAAAAAGTATTAATTTTATATTTTATGCCTCAAACTAATAGTACAGACCAACTCAGAAGTTGGTTAATCATACTGGCGATTATATTTGGTGTTTCCTTTTTGGCTATTGTCTGGATATTTTCCTTTTCTGACTTTAAATTTTTAAATATTCATGGTCTAGAAACTAGCTCAAGAATAGACTATGGAATTAAAGCCTTAACAACTATCGGTGCAACCTTTGGAGGTATAGCACTATTAATTAATTCTTATTATGCCTCAAGAACTGCGAATGCTGCAAATGAAACCGCTAGAGCCGCAAATGAAAATGCTAAAGCTGCTTTAAAAAATGCCAAAATAGCAGAAGATAAACAAATTACAGAACGGTTTGCAAAAGCAGTAGAAATGTTAGGAAATGATAAACCTGAAGTGAGATTAGGCGGAATTTATACTTTAGAAAGAATTGCTAATGATTCCTCAAAAGACCACTGGACAATTATGGAAGTTCTCACAGCTTTTGTGAGAGAAAATGCACCTGTAAAAGAAGAGGGGAGTAGTGGTAAACAAGTAGGGATTTTTGCCTTTCTTCTCCTTATACAAAGCGGGTTATACCAACTTGCATTACTGCATCTTCGCCACCACCAAGAAGAGAAAACAGAAGAAGAAAATTCCCCGAAACTTCGCACTGATATTCAAGCAGCACTAACTGTTATCGGAAGACTTAATGGCGAGAATGACCAGGAAGATCAAAGGCTTGATTTAAGTAATGTTGACATCAGAGGTGCAAACCTCCAAAAAGCCAAGCTCCAAAGAGCTAACCTTAAAAAAAGTAATCTTAAAAAAGCTAACCTCCAAGAAGCCAAACTCCAAGGAGCTAACCTATGTGAAGCGGTTCTACAAGAAGCCGAGCTCCAAAAAGCTGATCTTCAAAATGCTTTTCTACAACGTGCTAACCTACGTCAAGCCAAGCTTCAAGAAGCTGACCTCCGACAAGCATACCTATATGAGACTCAACTTGAAAACGCTGATCTTGATCAAGCTAATCTGCAAAAAGCTACTCTCTCTCACGCAAACTTACAATTTGCTTTCCTCTATCAAACTAAACTTCAAGAAGCTATCCTTTATAAAGCCAACCTCCAAGGGTCAGAAATTATAGAAGCCGACCTCCAAGGAACTCAGCTTAAGGGAGCTAAAATGCCTGATGGTTCAATACACGAAGGTTAAAATAAGATTGTAGATTGGGCATTATTTTGATACATTGTAAATAATTTAGTCTACCACTAGCAAAGCGCAATTTTACAAGAATACTAAATTTATAAACGTCTTTCCCACTGTTGAGGATCGCGTTTAACATGAAAACAACCAATAACGGAAATCGTCTCATCTACAATAATATAAATTAATCCATAAGGAAATTTACGAATTAACTTTCTTCTTAATTCCTGATGAACAATTGGATAAGCAAAAGGGTTACGTTGAATTGTAGAAAAACTAGTATCAACCGCACGAATAAACTCTGAACCTAATCCAATCATCTGCTGTTCATACCAATTGAAAGCATCCTCTAAATCAAGTTCTGCTTCTGGTGTAATCACAATTTTATAAATCATACAATAACTAGCGTTTAAATTTTTGTCTCACTTCTTCCCATGTAGAAACCTGATGAGGATTTTGATAATACAGTTCTAAACGTCTTTCTAATTCCTGTTTTTGATTTTCACTAATAGTCACATTATCAGCATCGAGGATAATGCTATCCCAAATATCTTGGACTAATTGGATTCTTTCAGCAATACTTAATTGCAAAATGTTATGAGGGAGTAAGTTTTCCATAGCTTTTAATTTTTTACTACAAATAACATTATATCAAATTATTTCTAAAAACAACTGTTAATCTGGTCATTTTTAAACAGATTGTGTAATTAAATTCAAGTTAATATCTTCAATTACAGGGATATTTAAACCTAAACGTAAACGTAAAGCCAACCAATCACTTAATGCTTCTCTTAACTCACGCCGACAAGCTTCTAATGTGGTAGAATTTGCCCATACTCCCTGTAACCCAGGAATTTCACCCCAGTAACTACCATCATCTTCAATAATTTCATAAACTGCTATTTCCATAGCTTTATCAATATAACTTGCTAACATATTCTTCCTCTTTTGTGTATTTATAAAAATAGTACAGGAACAAATCTAAAAAATCTATTTTCTGTAAAAAAATATAAAAACTTTACCCTTTACGATTAATCCAATTTTCACCCCCTGGTAATTGAATTAAAGCCTCTGCAATGGCATTGGGTAAAGTTTTAGAAGAATGTTCATAAGTTAAATTTAAAAACCTTAATGCTGTTTGTAATAAACTTATTTTATCTACTATTTCTCCTAACTGAAATTGATTGTATGCACCGTTCAAAACCTCTTCACTCGCACTAGCAATAGCATCTTCCATCACTTCCTCTAAAATTAGATTTTCCCATTCCTCTAAATTCACATAATAAGACTTTTTATTATCTTTAAGATTCAATCTCTTAATTTCCATAATTGAATTACGAATCGAGGAACTCCAAGAATTAGTTAATCTTTGTTCTATCTGATTTTTAATCAAATGAATTAACAAAATCTTGACAAAAGCTTGAATATTTCTCAGAATAGCTTGTTTACTCATCCCCTCTAATTCATCTACAATAGCCAAAGCTTCTTCATAACGTCCCGCTACAATACTATTTCTGAGGTCTATTAACTCCTGTGTCATTTGTTTATTAACCTCAAATTAACTCAACTAAAATTAATCTCACAAATATCTATATTCTAACATATAGATTTCAATTGTTAAACCCTTTACACAAAAATCTTAACTTATCACCCAAAAACATCCGCGTCCATCTGCGTTCATCTGCTTAAAAAAAATAAACCAACCTTAATTTATAGATTATAAAAAATAAATTTTAATACAGTTCAAATCCATCATTTATAACTTAAACTTCCTCATCAAAGGAACAGCCAAATTATTCACCACAAACCCCAAAATTCGCCAAACTAATTGACGTTTAAAAGGTAAATGTTGATAAAAAACTGCACTATATTCAATATTCGCTAAAAACCCTCGAAAGCGTTTAAAAGAAGCCGCACCGGAACTTTGATGTAAAATTATTTCTTTCTGCGTAGCGATAATAGTTAACAAAGCTGACAACATTCGATATAAACCCACATCTTGGGGTAGACTCCTATCATATCCTAATAATGGTGTAGTCATCATGCCATTGATTTCATAAAAACCAATTACACCATCAATTTTATTATTCTTTTTTAAAGCTTGAATTTGTAAAAATCCCGTTTTTAAAGCTAATGCCACAAAATTTTCATTAAACTGGGGATTATTATAAGAATATTTATCTAAATACAAATCATTATATAATTCTACAACTCTGGGAATTTCTGCTTCTGTAATTTTCTGAATATCAACTACTTCATAACCTTGCTTTTTAATTAAATCAGTATCTTGTTTTAACCTCCATCGCATTTTTGTCCGCATTGCTGAAGTATCTTTAGGATTAAGTAAATAAATTTGTCTACTCCCCACCATTTTATATCCTTGGCTTTGAAAACTATTAAATAATTCATCACCAATAAAGGTATTAATAGAACGAAAAATAATTGCATAATGGGAAAATTCACTTTTTAAAAAAGCAGTAATTTCGTTAATTTGTTCTGTGGTTAAATCTGGATATAAATTAGTAGAAAGTAACCAATTATTCACAATTACCACTTGGTTAATTTCACCCCACTGTAAAACTAACCCCATGACATTTAATGTTTGGGCTAAAGTTTTTTCTAAAAGTGGATTTTTTAAAATTGGTAATTCTTCTTTGGAATACGTGATATAATGAGAATAAACCGAACAAACATAAGAATTTTCCCACTCTTTAGAATTGACGGTTACAGGTAAAACCAAATCATCAACAGCAATTACTAAAAGCTGAGTATTGACATTATTGATAAAAGTTGATGAACCAGCTTTCATCAAAGGTAGCCAATAACTTTTAATTAAATTTCCTACTTCTGTCTCTGGTAAAACTAATTTATCTATATTATCTTGATTGTATAAACAAACGCGAGAGTTCATAAATTTTGATTGACTGTAAATTCTCTTTTCACTCTTCTGAGTTTAACATGATGTTCCTTTCTTTCTGGATATTGATAATAATGAATTACAGGAATTTGACAACCAGTTTTGCTAAATAAATCTAATAAAGATTGATTTACTTGATTTTCGATTAATTCTCGTAACTCAGCCGCAACTTTTAAATAAACCTCTATTAAATCAGGATTTTTTTGAATAACTAAATATTCCTGAATCTCTTCCGATGTGATAATAATTGCCCTACGGATAAAGTCAGGAAATGTAGGTTTTAAAGTTTCTCCAGTTTGGGAATGTAACCAAAATATATCATCTTTTCTCCCCTCAAGACTTTCTACAGCAGTTAAAATTGAACCACAAGGACAAGGTGTTTTTTTCTCTGTTAAAATATCATCTAAGCGATAACGAATAATAGGCTGTGTACGACGGTTAAAATCTGTAATAATGGGCATAAATTTACCCGCTTCTTTGTCAATATATTCTTTTTGAATCACCAAAATATCTTCATTCAAGTGTAAAGTTCCATGTTCGCAGGTATGTCCTAAAAAACCTTCTGTACATTGATAGATTTGATGGATTTTTTGCCCAAAACATTTACTAATATAAACTTCATCCAAAGGATCTAAAACTTCCGCTACAGAAACAATTTTTATAGGTTGAATATTTAACTCTCCTCTGATTTTCGCATCTGCTAATAATCTTAACATCGAAGGGGGAGAGACTAAAATAGTCGGTAGAAATTCCTGTAATTTTTGAATATGGCTGTTAACGTCTTGAAATAAATCAAAGTATTGAAATTTGATTCTTTGTCCTTGGACAGTTTCATAAAGATTGCTATTGGCTCGAAGAAAAAAAGCAATACGTTGAGGTGTTAAGATAAAATTGGGTAATGCTTTGGCTAAAATTGTTCCAGCCCAGGCTTGTTGTTCTGCTTGACTAACTATAAATAAACCTCTATTTCCACTTGTACCAGAAGACATCCCCACAGTATAACCGCGCAATGTTTCGGCGAAATTACGGCTGTTTTCTGCTTGTGCAGCTAATTCTAATACGTCTGATTTGCTCACCCCAATTGTATTTAATTGGTCAAAATTACTCATCATGATAGATTTATCTATTATGGGTAATTCTTGCCAGTTATCAATATTATGATTTTGGTAATATTGGCGATAAAATGGTGATTTGGGAAGAACTGTTTGTAAATATTTCCGCACTTGTTGATTTTGCCAGTTTAAAAGTTGTTCACGGGTGCGAAAGCGGCGAATATATTTAGTTTTTAGATAATTCCAGAGGATAGTTAAGATACTTTTCACGGTTTTTAGTTAATAGCAAATCCTGTATGTGGTCTAATTTCTAATGGTTTGAAAGCTAAAACAATATGCTGTTTAGGTATTCCCGCATTAACTAAATCATCAGCAATACCTTCTTCTGTGCCATCATGCTGAATCCAAACTTTATGATCAATAATATCAATGTGTAATAATGTGCCATAAATTCTATAACCATTTTGCCAACCAGTCTCTACAAGTAAAAAGTGTTGATTTTCTTTATCTAAGACTAATTTAGTCTCTACCTCTTCATCACTCTCAAAAAAATCAGCATACTCTTTTAAAACTTGTTCTATAATTTGACTATAATTTAAAGTTGTTGTATCCATTTTACAATTTCCTCCTTTACAGGATCAAAACTGAATAAGTTAATTGTGCCATCTTCAATTAAGGTTTCACCAGCTTCTTCTTCAAAAACTGATTTTCTCACGTTTTCACTAACGGCTAAATATAGTTTATGTTCGGGATAATAGCGTTTGAGTAATCTATCATATACAATAAACTGTCCTACAGCTTCTTCTAAATCTTTCATATCGGAAGCACGGGTAAAACTCTTAACCTCAACAGCTATTTTTTCAAGTCCTTTTTCTGCTGCTAACAATTTTTCTGCACCTAAATCAACAAATAAATTTTTCCCACGCATGAGACGAATCCGCAATGGATCATGAGTGATGATCCAACCATCTTTAATTAAAGCATTTCTGACATTATGATGATAAGCATCTCGTGCAGGCATGGTTTTTAATTTTATAGTAAAATTTATTTTCTTATTCCCCAATTGAGGAATGATTTAATTGCTATTTTATGCTAAAAGTAAATTTAGACCATTTTAAACCGAAAGGAAAAAAGTAAAAAATGAGTCTAGTATGGCAAGCTGACTTTTATCACCGTCCCCAAAACAACACAGATAAACAGGTATCATGGGAGTTGTTGATTTGTGATGCTACTCGTAGTTTTGAGTATGCGGCTAGTTGTCCGCAATCACAAGCCAATTCTAACTGGTTGACGGAACAATTTAAGTTAGCTGCTAAAGGAAATTTACCAGATGTCATTCAAGTATTTCGTCCTCAGTCTTTGAGTTTAATCCAATTAGCGGCTAAAAATCTGGGTATTAATGTGGAAGCAACCCGCCGCACGGAAGCGTTAAAGCAATGGTTGAAAGATAAAAAATATCCTGTAACTGTTGATAAACCCCCTCCAGTACCTTTACCGGAAAATATTTGGGGTGAGGAGTGGCGTTTTGCCACAATTTCTGCGGGTGATTTGATGGATGAATTTAGCGATCGCCCTATTCCTATTTTACAACTTCCCGAATTTTTACAACCCCTCAAGCTCGGTTTGGCTTCTACTGTTCCCATCCCCGGTGTCATAATTTACGGCGGGCGTAAATCTATGCAGTTAGCAAGATGGTTAAAAGAGGCTCAACCCGAATCATTAAATTATATTGCAGGTGCACCAGATGGTTTAATCTTAGAAGCGGGGTTGGTAGATAGATGGATTTTAGCTACATTTGAAGATGCGGAAGTAACGGCATCTGCTAAAATGTATGAACAGCGCCAACAACAAGGACAAGGATTACATTTTTTATTAGTACAACCTGATGATTCCGGTATGACTTATAGTGGTTTTTGGTTATTACAAAAGCAAAATTAAACCAGTTTAAATAATCCCAATGGTTAAAATCACCATTTCTGTAGAATTAGAAGATGACATTTTGCGCTTTGTGGATAAGTCCGCCAATAAACTTCTAGCAAACATCGTCACCAACTGCTAGAATTAGAAATAATTGCAGCTTTGAAACAAGATGCCACAAACCCACAATATCAAGCCGAAATTACCGCCTGGGATATTGTGGTTGGCGATGGAATTTAAAAGTTGAGATTGGCGAAATTAATTTTTAGGGTTTAGGACTTGACAGGCTGAGTGTTTGACGGTATTCTAAAATAATGGAAATCTGTGCTTTTTTACTTAGACGCAAATATCCCCATTATTTAACCTTGTGCAATACAGCATATCATACTTTTTTTCTCAGCACAATACCTTACTATTCGCAAAATAGAATTTTTTTAATTCTTTTGCATTCGTGCTTGCTTAACCATACTGATTAAAGTTTGATGTGCATCTTCTGAATCTGCTAAAATATGATCAAATTGGATGCGGACTGGTACATTTTCCCCATTTAACTGTGCATCTAAATTCATCCCTTCAGCATCAATAGAAAGCATTTTGGCCGTTTGTACATCTGTTAAACCGCCGAAAGCTTGAGCATAGAGAATAATAGCATCAGTATGATCATCATTCATATGTTTACAGATGCGATCGCTTACTTCCAGAGAAAACTGCTCAGACATAGTGCTTTTGATAGATAACAACTTATATTTTAAGTAATTTGAGCTAAATTTAGTACGTTAGGCAAAAATTTAATACTAATTGCGATTTTTTGCGAAAAATAGGCTAATGGAAGTGTAGTAATGTTGTTAAACTAAAGTGAATTTTTTCAGAAAGTGATGAGCAAAACTAGTGATCGAAGAGTGATTATTGGTGATGTACATGGTCACTATCAAGGTTTAATGATACTCTTGGAAGCGATCGCTCCCACAACAAGCGATCAAATCTATTTTCTAGGAGACTTGATTGATCGTGGTCCTAACAGTTCCCAAGTAGTAGAATTTGTAAAGCAAAATAATTATCCTTGTCTGTTGGGTAATCATGAACATATGTTACTGAGCATTATTACCAAACAAGAAAAATCCCCTGTGAATATAAGAGCATGGCTGTATAGTGGAGGACAGGCAACAGTTGATAGTTATCAAGCCTCTACAATTCCCAAAGAGCATATAGATTGGTTTTTGAGTCTACCTACTTACTTAGATTTAGGTGACATTTGGTTAGCTCATGCGGGACTTGATCCACGTAAATTGTTAAAAGAACAAACTATTGAACAACTTTGCTGGATACGTGAAGAATTTCACAGCATTGAACAGCCATACTTCCCAGACAAATTGATTATTATTGGTCATACCATTACTTTTACTTTACCAGGTGTAGCTCCTGGGCAGTTAGCTCAAGGACGAGGTTGGATAGACATTGATACTGGGGCCTATCATGCTCGTAGCGGTTGGTTAACTGGATTAGATGTTACCAATCAGCTCGTTTATCAAGCAAATGTGTTTGATCACAATGTCCGCATTTTACCTTTGCAAGAAGCAGTACACGTGATTGATCCACAAGAAGTCGCCTTAAGTCGTCGTTATAAACAGAGAGCCTAATCAATTATTAACTTGAGAAAGTATGGCTGAAACTAGATTAATTTGTTTTAGCGCAAAAAAGTGCGAACCTGATTTTTGTAAGTGTTACTATCTAACCCAAAATTACTATTACTAGGTTGTGCCAGAATTTGTTTTTGCAGTGCTTTAATGCGATCGCCTGTATTGGGGTGTGTACTTAAAATAGTTGGAACTGAACCCTGTCCCATCAGCTTTTCCATAAAAGAAATCATAGCTGATTGAGCATAACCAGCATTGCTTAAAGCTTTTAAACCTCGTTTATCCGCATCATATTCATCTTGACGGCTACGGGGTCGTCTCAAAGCTAATTCTACACCTAAACCGACAATTTGATTGCGATCTACACCGGCTAAAGTAGCCACACCAGAGGCGATCGCGCTTTGACGAATTTGTTTAAGCGCGTGTTTCCCTTCAATATGACCTAGTTCATGGGCAATGACACTGGCTAGTTCAGCTTCATTCGCCGCAGTTTTTAGTAATCCAGTATTAACATAAATAAACCCTCCCATAGTAGCAAAAGCATTGACAGAATCATCTTCAACCACTTGGAAAGTGTAAGGAATACTGTTTCGGCTACTACTTGCTGCTAACTTTTGACCAATTTGGTCTACATAGCTAGTCAGTGCTCTATTTTTAGAAATTACGACTTCTTTTTGTAACTCCTGATTCATTTGTTTACCCAAATCAACTTCCTGACGATTTGACACATTAGAAAGCTGAATTACTTGTACACCTTGAAATATCAGTGGTAGCAGGTCAAGTGCCTTACCAGGTAACGGTGTAGTTAAACACAGTGATATGGCTACAGACAGTGAAATTAATGGATAAAACCAGCGTCTTCGTAACAAACGATATTTAGGGAGAAAATCTTTCCAGTCGATCATATTCAGCTTAGAAGAGAGTTGTGTGAGAACTAAAAACTGGAGACGAAAAAATAGTTAACTAAGTTGCATTCACAACTTAACAACCATGATCCTACGAGCTTCACCTGCTGGCAAAACTTAGTAATAAAAATACAGAATCATCTCCGCAACGCTGAAAAATCACCAGTCTCAGATCCAAATCTATATAGCCGTGATAAACTGACGCATAACCCCCATATCAGCCTGAGTTATCATCAATAGGTTAAGATAGCCACCACTTTCACAAAACTTATTGTTAAGATCAATTATTTCGCGCACATCTCAAAAATTAGTTATGGCTATTTTAGATTCCAAAGGTCGCTTATTCGGAAAAATCAACTTACTTGACTTAGGTGCCGTAATAGTAATTTTGCTAGTTATACTTGGTATCTTTGTCTTCCCCGGAACTTCCGGTTCTGCTCAAGTCGGAGCAAACATCGTACCCATAGAAGTAGATTTAGTAGTTCGGGGTTTAAATGTCCGTGAGCCAGAACAACTGTTTAAAAATGGCTTCACCAAAGGCGGTAAAACTAATGTGATTATTCGCAACCAACCTTATGGGGAAATTGGTATTAAAAACATTCAAATTTTACCCAGAACGGTAAATGTTTTTCAACCAGACGGTTCTGTCAAAGAAATGGCAGATCCCAAAACCAATAATTTTAGTACAGATATGCTCCTAACTTTAGAAGGAAAAGCCAATCGAACTGATACCGGCTTTGTTTTAGGTAACAGTAAAATCAAAATTGGAATGCCTTTTGAATTAGAAGGATTTAACTATAACTTCAATGCCTCTGTCATTGACATCCGTAAAATAGAAAAACAAAACAATAAATAAAATCAATTCACGCAAACCCTAATCATGAATTTATCGTAGGGACATGGCATCGTCGTGT
Organism: Nostocaceae cyanobacterium; assembly: GCA_035299225.1. GTDB lineage: Bacteria > Cyanobacteriota > Cyanobacteriia > Cyanobacteriales > Nostocaceae > DATGXB01. Next base: position 20,287 of record DATGXB010000289.1, read on the forward strand.
CCTTATCAATTTATTTGTATCATTACTAATAGATAAAACAATAAAAGCCCACGATTAGGCAGGCTTTTATTGATCAATTTAGTAGCAAACAAAATCACTACTAACTAACAACCAATTCTAGAATGAGAAGGTTGTACGTAGAGTACCTACGTAAATAGTATTGTTATCATTATTATGTTCTGGGTTGAAGATTACCAACAAACCAGGAGTTAACATGATATTGTCACCAAGTCTCATCTTGTAAAGACCCTCTAAGTGATAGGAAGTATCACTTTCTTCTCTTCTACCATTATTATTGTTGGTGATTTTTGGTGGTTGACCGAAGATTAGACCAAGTGTATTACCTTCTGCACCAAAATCTCTTACACCCAATGTAGCAGCCCAGTACCAAGATTCTGCATTATTGCTAGTACCTGGTTGACTAGCATCTGTGTAACCTAACCAACCACCAAGAGTCAACTTAGAGCTAGGTTTGAAATTTAATAGTAAGTTGTAGTGGTCAGATTCAATTTTGCCTGAACCAAATGGTTGATTAGCCAATCTGCTACCTGTGCTATAGAATAGGCTGGCATCATTACTGGTTTGATATGTACGAGCATAAGCAAAGCCAACACCTAAAGCATCACTTGGCTTAAACTCCAATTGACCAAAAATAGCATTACTACCATCGAATAAGCCTTCTTCGTCAATAGGATTAGCAGCATCATTTCTGCCTGTGGCCATGTAAGCGGCACTAAAACTGATCGGTCCTTTCTGATTAACGTTAACAGTTATACCTGCACCATCACCAGCTTGGCGATAAATGGGGCTAAAACGACCATAACGAGACAGCGCACCTGTACCACTGCTGGCAAAGTCAGGGTTGAAAACGTTCACGTTCTCGTTTAACTCCGCACCAGTCGCATCAATTTTGACACGGATGTTTTCACCAAAATTAAAGGCGTAGTTAATTTTATCAATTTCTACACCATTACCAGTGTTAGTATCATAACCTAACCGTGTCATGTTGGTATTGGTTACATCAGAGCCTGCATTGCTGACAAAGTTGCCTGCATTCAACCGAGTTTGTAATTGGTCTGTACCAAAGAAACTGCTGTTTAAGCTCAAACGTACCCGGTCAGAAAAAGTGGTATTGAAATCTAAATCACCACCACCAGCTCTTTCATCTCCAAATGCTTGAGTTAAGCCAAAAATAGCTTCCCCTTTGAGTTTGGTAGTAGTAGAGAACTGGTTAGCTTCTAACTCAGCAGTGCGAGCTTCTAAAGCATCAACACGACCGCGCAGAGTTGCCAACTCAGCAGAGAATTCTTCCTGTAAGCGTTGCAGAGCTGCTAAATCTTCTGCACTAACACCACCACCAGCAGCAGCAATTAACTCATTTACACGATCTAAACAAGCGTTTAAACCAGCAGCAAACTCATAACGAGTTAATGCACGATTACCCCGGAATGTACCGTTGGGATAACCTGCAATACAACCATAACGTTCAACTAAAGACTGTAAAGCTTGGAACGCCCAATCGGTGGGCTGTACATCGGAAAACTGAGAAACGGATGTTACTTGGCCAATGCTATTAGCCTCTTTGCTCAATTGAGCAACACTTGTCACCTGTTCTTTAGCATCCATCGCTAAAGCGCTGTTAGCAGCAAGTACAGTAGCTGCTACAACTGGACTGATTTTTAAAACATTCCAGAGTGTTTTTGTCATCATCTTAATCTCACTCACACCTAACGAAATTGGATCATGATAAAGTCCCTCTGGCTTAAAGGGAGTTTACGCATAAATCATCTGCAAGGATTATACAACATTTATTTTATTTAGCACAAGTAAAACCTTAACATGAAATTGCTAAGTTTTGCTTAATTTATCACTGCCAACACGTAGAATAATACTACGTTTATGACGAATTAGTGATCCTTCTTCTTCAAATTGTTGTAATAAGCGTGTCACAGTTACTCGCGTGGTATTCAGCACCTCAGCCATTTCTTGATGAGTAATATTGAGGTCAATAAGTCTTCCTTGTTCCAAATCTCGACCAAATTTTTCACTTAACCAAACTAAAAATTGCCACAATCTTAAAGAGATGGGTTTACGATGTACTATGCTCAGTAACTCTTCAGCTTGTTGAATATGATTTAATAAAGCTTCAAAATATTCATGCCAAAGATGAGGCGGTACTACACTTACCTCTACACTGGTTAGACATTCAATTTGATAAGGTTTGACTTTGGATAAAGGATAACCAATTAAATCTCCTATACCCCAGTAACCAAGTGTAATAAAAGTTCCATCTTCACCCCAGGTTAATGTGCGTACAGCACCACGTTCAATGCGCCATAACACATCATTTCTAGAGGGAATGACATCTCGGCGAGTAAATAACCGTTGGGGTAGCTGCCGGTTGGTAACTGATGGTAGAGTCTGAACTGTAGAATAAGTCATAGTAGAGTTAGATAAATTAACAACTCTTTGGTGCATTCTGGCAATTCAACATGAGTATTTCTTTGTAGAATTATTCAAGATCATGTGTTATTGCCTTAAAAAATACTTCTAAACAAAACGTCGAAAACGTAAATTTAACTATTAGCTCAATCAGAGGTTGAAGAAAATAAGGTAAACTTATTGACTAATTAGGAAAATTTAAACAGAATATTAAGATGATTTAGTGCGTTTACCTCATTAAAGGCACTCAAAAGTGTCGGGAAATTTAGTATCTCCAAACCTTGCTCAAACTCCTAATGGATGCATAGCAACTTTCTGTGTAATTACTTACTGTGAAGAAACTATGACTAACTAATCGTATTGAGTATTTACTGTTGAGGAGTTGAACCAAGTAATTGGGGAAAATAAAACTCTTTGAAGAATTTATTCGCACGAGATAGTATTTTTATCTATCTGTGGTTACTTTAATAGTCGAAGTTTAAGAATAGGTAAGCTTTTAGTGAAATGTATGTTATTTAACAAATATATTGATATTTTGTATTATAAGTCACAATTATCAGTGGCGTAGTGCGGAGAAGAGGCAGAGGGCAAGGGAGCAGAGGAACAAGGGGGAAGAAGAATTAGAATTAATACTTTTTTCAAAGTCTAGTTTTTCTTCTTTTTCACATTTGCCCCCATCTCCTCTGCCCCTCTGCCCTTCTACCTCCCATCCCCCCTACCTTTTAATGACGTTGGCCAGTAACAATATATGCTACTCTTTGACCAATATTAGTAGCATGGTCTGCCATGCGCTCTAAACAGCGTATTGCTAAGGCTAGGAGTAAAATTGGTTCAACTACCCCTGGAACATCTCGTTGGTGGGCTAAAGTTTGATAAAGATGTTCATAGGCATGATCTACAGCATCATCTAACTGTTTAACACTTAATCCACTAGCTTCATCTAAATCAGCTAAAGCTACTAGGCTAGTTGCTAACATTGCTTGGGCATGATGAGACATCACTGCAATTTCTGGTAGGGACTCATGAGGTGGATAAGGAAAGAGCTTGATGGAAATTTCCGCTAAATCCTTTGCATAATCCCCAATCCGTTCTAAGTCTCTCACTAGCTGCATAAAAGCACTTAAACAGCGTAGGTCTTGGGCTGATGGTGCTTGTACTGTCATGATTGCTGTACAATCAGATTCTATCTGTTTATAAAAACGATCAATTTTTTTATCTAATCGGGGAATTTCCTCAGCAGCTGTTAGGTTATGAGCAAATAATGCTTGGTGACTGAGGCGGAATGATTGTTCTACCAAAGCTCCCATGCGTAATACGTCTTGCTCTAAGCGCCTAATGGCGCGTGTTAGCTGTGGTCTTTCAGGATTGGGATTATAAAGGACAGCTTTCACACTTGTATTCTCAAACGTGAATATATTTTTTAACTATAATCTTGACTAGAAAAGTTTGCCATGAGTGGGAGTTGTAGTTGCATCCAGGCGCCTCCTGTATCTGGATGATTCATGGCTTTAATTGCACCGTTATGAGCAAGAATTATTTGTCTAACGATCGCTAAACCTAGTCCACTACCTACTATTGCTGTTGCCGTCTTCCCTTCACTATTTGATGAGCGATACCGGGATTTATCCCCTCGGTAAAATCTCTCAAATACGTGTGGTAAATCCATCGCAGCAAATCCTACACCAGAATCAATAATATTAATTTCTAGGTATTTCGAGCTAGTATGATTCTCAATAGTATCTTGAGTGGGTAAAACTTGTAAATCAATGTAAATGGTTGTTTGGGGCGGGCTGTATTTTATACAGTTATCTAGTAGATTAACAAATACTTGGTACAACCGAGCTTTATCAGCTTTGACACTTATGCTTTCTACTCCCGAATAGGCAATTTTTAGATGTTGACGCTGGGCTAATGGTTCTAATGTTTCCCACACTGAGGCAATGAGCGATCGCACTTCCACCACTTCTAAATTTAAGTGCATGGTAGGGTTAGTTTCCATTTGGGTTAACTCCAACCAGCTTTGGACTAAGTTAATCAACCGATCAACCTCTTGCATTAAGCGATCTACCCAGCGATTCAAGGGAGGATCTAAACGGTTTTGTAAAGTTTCTACTACCAGCCGAATCGAAGTTAGGGGTGTTCTCAGTTCGTGGGCTAAATCAGAAAAAGAGCGATCGCGCTCTTGATTCATATCTATAATCGGTTGGCGATTTTCTAAAAATACCCCCACCTGTCCTTGTGGTAAAGGCAAACTCGAAGCCCTCAGAGCTAAAGCCCTGGACTCGATCATCGTTGGGGCATTGTCGCAAGAAGGGTGAAAAATCCACTCCCTCACTTGAGGTTTTTGCCAATCACGAGTTTTTTCAATAATCTGATCAAGCTCATAAGACCTTACCAACTCCAGCAATAACCGCACCTGCCCCGGTTGCCACCTTTGTAAGTACAGCATTTCCCTAGCTTGCTGATTACACCACAGGAGTTGATTTTCCTCATCTACTTGCAAATAACCAAGCGGTGCAAAATCTAGCAAGTCTTTGTAAGTTTGTAAAGACTGCTGTAAATCCTGCCACTGAGCCTTGACAATAGCAATTTCCCGTTTTAACCGTGGCGTTAGCGGTAGCCCGACTAGATCAGAATGGGATGTTAACCTTTGGAATAATCGCCCCAAGTAGCGGTTAAATCGAACCTGTTGCCAAACCCAAAAGCCAATACCAACTGCTAAACCTAGAATAAATCCCAAGAAGATCATTTGAGTCGTTAGTTGCGGAGTGATTACTAAAAACTAACAACTATCTCACCCCTTTATCCGAATCTATAGCCAAAACCTCTCACAGTCACAATATATTCGGGATGGCTAGGATCTTGCTCTAGCTTCTCCCGTAACCAACGGATATGTACATCAACAGTTTTACTATCGCCAACAAAATCTGGGCCCCAGACCTGATCTAATAGCTGCTCCCGTGACCAAACCCGACGAGCATAACTCATAAACAATTCTAACAACCGAAACTCTTTTGGCGATAAATTCACTTCTTGACCGCGTACTAATACCCGGCACTCTTGAGGGTTGAGGGTGACATCCTTATATTTCAACACAGGTAACTGCGGTAAATTACTCAACCTTTGACGGCGGAGTAAAGCACGACACCTAGCGACTAATTCTCTCATACTAAATGGTTTTGTTAAGTAGTCATCTGCTCCTACTTCTAAACCTAGCACTCTGTCAGTTTCACTACCTTTAGCACTTAACATCAAAATAGGTAATGAATTACCCTGATGTCTTAATAAGCGACAGATATCTAAACCATTGATTTGGGGTAGCATCAAATCTAAAACTAATAAATCAAAAGGCAACTCCCCCATATTTGGTTCGCTGGTTTTGAAATACTCTAAAGCAGAACGCCCATCAGCAGCCGTAATTACATCATAACCTTCCTCTTCCAAGGCTACTACTAACATTTCCCTAATCAGTTCTTCATCTTCTACTACTAGTATGCGGCTGGCTTGTCCGAGCTCCGCCCTGGCAGAATACTTAGTTAATTCACTGGTATACATGGATAACAATAAAGTAGCAGGACTACGCTTGTATCTATTAATTATCTGGTTTCATTCACCCGCGCCTGATGCACTGGATGTATTTGAGGGTAGACAGTTGTAGTCTATGTAACATATCATAGTCTATTATAAATCACATTTACCCCAAGCTGCCAAGTAGTTTTCATAACCGTTCATCTTTACTTTACCATTCGTAAACAAATTATCTCTTAATGTGTCTTGACATGAAATGGTAGGTTGAGTATACTGTTTTAGTACAAAGATACTAAATAACCCAAAAGACAGGATCTCAACAAATCTTAGTCTCATGGTGTTCATATACCTTTTCTTTTCAGTATTTATACCGCACTAAAAAGGCTTAAATAAAGGCTACCCTGATGTCTGCATGGGTATGCCTAGTTAAATTTGACTACCTCATTTATCATCACCTGTTGAAAGGAGTGGAACCATGACAGCCAGTGCAATTAAAGACAGTAAACAACTACTAGTTCAAACATTTCAACAAATCAGAACAGAAAGAAAGAAATTAGACTCAAAAATTGCCACTAAACAAGAAGAAGCAGAAAAAGTTAAAAATCAGGAAATTCTCACCACTGCTTCTGCTTATACCGTTGATAGCATTGTTAAAGGTTTAGCCGATTTACAACTAGAATTTGGCACTATTGTCAATTCACTATCAGAAAAATTAGCTCAAGAAAATGCTAAATTAGATGAACTAAACAAAGCCATTGAAGTTCAAACTCAGCGTTTACAAGAATTACAACAAATTCGAGTTGTGGCTGATACTTTGGACATTTTAACTCAAGAACATCAGGAAAAACTCAAAATTCTGGAACAAGAAACCGCGAACAAACGAGAAGCCTTAGAAAAAGAAATGGCCGCCAGACGAAAAGAATGGCAGAAAGAACAGACAGAATTTGAAGAAAAATTCCAAACTTACAATGAATTGTTAGCAAAAGAACGTCAACAAGAAGAAGAGGAATATCAATATAAATTAGAAACCACCCGTAAACTCAACGCTGATGCTTATGAATCTAGAAAGCGAAAATTAGAAAGAGAACTCCAAGAAACAGGTGAAGAAAAAAATAAAAACTTTGCCGAAAGAGAAAAAGTATTACAAGAAAAACAACCCCAATTAACCGAATATCAACAAAAAGCAACAGCCTTCCCCACAGAATTAGAAGAAGCTGTGAAAAAAGCCAGGGAAGAAGCTATTAAAGATACTAACCAAAAAGCCAAAGTTGAAGCTGATTTATTTGAAAAAGAATGGGAAGCCACAAAACAAAGCTATGAACTAAAAGTTAAATCTCTAGAAGAGACAATTCAGAAACAAACTGAACAAATTACCGCTATTTCTGCACAACTGCAAACCGTATTAACTCAAGCTCAAGACCTAGCAATGAGAGCTTTTAATAATAATGGTAATTCTAATAACAAATAAACCTGAAAGCAGTTGTAATTTTGAATTTTCTGGAGGTTAGTTATGGCAACAAAGAAACCCAACGATAAAAATACCAAAGCTGAAATTTTACAAGCTTATGAAGAATTAGCCAAAGAACAAGCAGTCCTGAAATCTCAACTGGAACAAGCATTAAAAGAAAATCAGTCTTCCCCAAAAGAAAAACCCAAACCAGACCCCAAACCAGAAGCTAAACCAGAACCAAAATCAGAACCAAAATCAGAACCAAAAATAGCCATGAATCAGCAAACTACCATTCAACAAAAAATGAATAATACCATTGAAAACTTAGTCAAAATTCAGCTAGGTTTTGGTAGTGCTGCCAACGAATTATCAGAACAACTTACCACTAAAGCTTCTAAATTAGCAGAAATTCAGCAAGCTGTAGAAAAAGAAATTGCAGAATTAGCATCATTGCATAATTTAGAAGTTTCTGAAGATATTTTAGATACCCTCATTCAGTCTTATGAAGACAACGAAAAATCCTATCAGGAAGAATACAGCCAACGTAATGAAGTATTATCTCAAGAAATTCAAGATTTAAAGAATATTTGGTCAAAAGAACAGGAAGAACATCAACGGACAATTAAAGAAAGAAATGATGAATTAAGCAAAACCCGTCAACGCGATACAGCCGAATACAAATATGATTTAGAATTGCAGCGAAAATTGAATAATGATGAATATGAACAGGAACAAAAATTCCTAAATAAAGAACTAGAAGAAACGAAGCAAAGCACAGAAAAGCAATGGGCTGAACGAGAAAAAACTATTGCGGAAAAAGAAAAAGAATTTGAAGAATTAAAAGCCAAAGTTGAAGCCTTCCCCAAAGAAAAAGAAACTGCAATTAAAAAAGCTACAGAAGAAGGTAAAGGTATTGCTACCTATCAAGCCAAGGTAAAATCAGATTTATATGGTAAAGAGGTGGAAGGACAAAAACGCTTCTATGAACAGAGAATACAATCTCTAGAACAGACTATTTCTAGTCAACAAACTCGGCTTGAAAATTTATCAAAACAACTAGATTCTGCACTAAAACAAGTCCAAGATTTAGCGGTGAAAGCTATCGAAGGAAATGCAAATGTCAATTCTTACCAAGCTATCAAAGAAATTGCTTTAGAACAAGCTAAAGGTCAAACTAAGGCTAAGTAGTAAAAGGAGGCAGGGGGCAGAAGAATTTTAGATTTTAGATTTTAGATTTTAGATTAAACATTCTTTAAGGGACATGGTGTTGCTGTGTCCTTTCCTCTTCCCAATAATATAGAAAAATAGAGGCGATGTGATGCTTACGCCTCTACTAAAGAGAGAAAACCCAATATTTGTAATTAAATAGTGTAAAATTTAGGAAGTAATTTTTTGGTATTAATACGTTAATATAGGGAAAATCTCTGAATCAGGATGTTGAGAATGTAAGGATTTACAGGATGAAAATAGGAATTTTATCACTTACTCATTATCAGCCTCAATTAGATAACTAGCAACTTGGGTTGGTATACTGGCTATCATTGAGAGGTGAATTATTCATATACAAAACTACAATTCGAGGGAGAGACAATTCGCAAAAAAACTAAAAAAATAACCGGTTGTGAGTCGGTTATCAAAAATAAGGGTGATTTTTGGATCAATTGTATTTAAGCGAAAGAGGAAAAGCCTAAGTTGGGGGGTATGTCTTGAATGCGTCCGGGTCCTACTGCCCGTAATGCTTCTTTTAGGTTAATATCACCAGTATATAAGGCTTTACCAACTATTGCCCCTGTGACTCCTTGGGCTTCTAAGGCTAACAAACTTAATAAGTCACTAACTGAACTGACACCACCGGAAGCGATAACCGGAATAGAAATGGCGTTAACAAGTTCCCGTAAAGCGTCAATATTGGGACCTTGCAATGTACCGTCGCGGTTAATGTCAGTGTAAATTATGGCTGCTGCGCCTAATTCTTGCATTTGGGTGGCCAGTTGGGTGGCTAATACTTGGGAAGTTTCCAGCCAACCGCGTGTTGCTACCATGCCGTTGCGGGCATCAATACCGACTATAATTTGTTGGGGGAATTGTTGACAAAGTTCTTGGACGAGTTGGGGTTGTTCGACAGCTACAGTTCCGAGTATTGCCCATTCTACACCGAGATTGAATAATTGTTGGACGCTGGTGCGATCGCGCAATCCTCCCCCAACTTCAATTTTCACCTCAACAGCCTTAGTAATAGCCTCAATAGCCGCTAAATTAACAATTTTCCCAGCCTTAGCCCCATCTAAATCTACTAAATGTAATCTAGTTGCACCCTGGTCTACCCACGCTTTAGCCACATCCACAGGACTTTCACTAAATACCTGGGACTGTTCATAGTCTCCCTGATACAGTCGCACACAACGACCATCTAATAAATCTATAGCGGGTATGACATCCATTTTTAATGCTTCCTCAATCTTCACATTCCGTTAATTTTAAATCTCTATAGTTCAGATGGATGATCATACAGCAGGGAACAGGGAACTCTTAACAGGGAACAGGGATGAAACGCTTTTGCAATAAGGCTTTTTAATTAAAGCTTGTACTTCCTTTACTTGAAACGTGCTGTAAATTCTAAAGGACATGACAAGGCCATGTCCCCATATCTATCCAGCTTTTCAGGAAATGATGTGAAAACATCCCGGCTAATTTTTCGCTTTTAACTGTTGCACAGCTTGACGGAAACCTAAGACAACCAAAATATTAGCTAAAGTTAAAAATACTTCCGCCCCACCATGTAACCAGTCTATATTGGCTAAAGCATCGTGATAATGAACTTTGGCGTAAATACCGGCGGGAATGGTAATGAAAACAAAGACTAAGGTTCCATAAAATCCATATAACGCCAGACGGGGTACTTGGGGACTACGGCTAAGAAACCATAAAAAACCTAAGTAGGGAAATAGTGATAAGGCGAAGAGGGTATCTTTAGACATTATGATTTTGATTCAACTGTTTCTGGTTCAACTTTTTGGCTAGATTTAGTGGTGCGCCAAATCCACACGGCGGCCGCCCATAATGTAAAATTGCCGATTAAAGTCATGGTAGCTTGGAGGGTTACTAACCATTCTAGGGATTTGGCGTTGTCGAAGTAATGCCAAGTACAGGCACACATTGCACTGATTAAAGCTGGTAACATGGCAAAGGATAAACCCCACCAACTGCGGTTGTTTGTGAGTTCGCCATAAGTCCAGATTAACCAGATAGCGGCCATCCATTCGATGACGCTAGAAATGTGAATTATCCAGGTGGGGATAGAAAGGGTGTGCATACAATGAAAAATTCAAGATTCCAAATTTAAAATCCAAAATGGTGAAGATGCGATCGCTTTTGTCTGGTTATTATGGTCAAGGAAACGGTGGTGATGAGGCTTTATTAGCCACTCTCTTGCAAATGCTACCATCTGACGTTACCCCTGTGGTGTTATCTGGGAACCCAGAGGAAACTAGCCGCCGTTATGGTGTGGAATGTTATCACCGCATGAAGTTGTTACCTGTCTTAAAGGCGTTAAATTCCTGTGATGCGTTTATCTGGGGTGGTGGTAGTTTAATGCAGGATGTAACTAGCAGAATTAGCCCCTTTTATTATGGTGGTTTGATGGCATTGGCGCAGATGCGGGGGTTAAAAACTGTTGCTTGGGCTCAAGGTATCGGTCCGTTGTTGCGTCCCCAAACCCGATGGTTAGCCAAAAGGAATTTTGCTGGTTGTACTAAAATTAGTGTACGCGATCGCTCTAGCGCTTCTCTCCTAGCAAATTGGCAGATTCCCTGCATACTTGCACCTGATCCCGTTTGGGCATTACAATCCAAGCCTGTACCTGGTTTAGCGGATTTACCAGCCCCCAGAATTGCTGTCACATTGCGAAAACATCCCCAGTTAACACCTACCCGGTTACAAAACTTAACTCGCGCCTTAGTAGATTTACAGAAAGCCACCCAAGCTTTTATCTTATTACTACCATTTCAAAAAAGCGAAGATTTGGGCATAGCAGAACAAATTCAACCTCAATTAAAAGACGTTAGCAAAATTCTTTGTTTAGAAGATCCACAATTATTAAAAGGTGTATTTCGAGGTGTAGACATGGCTATAGGCATGAGATTACACAGTTTAATTATGGCAGCTAGTGAAGGTTGTCGGTGTTTTGCCCTAAGTTATGACCCGAAAGTAAATAGATTAATGGAAGATTTACAAATGCCTGGATGGGATTTAAAAAATTTACCAGAAGATGCTAATGTAATTAGTACAAACTGGTTAGAACATTATGCCAATGGTCAATCTTTATCTTCCGATCAAATACAATCTTTAGTAGATAGAGCATTTATGCACCAGGATTTATTACAAGAAGCATTAATAACACCAGGAGGTAGAAGATAAGAAAGCTTGGTATATCAGCTTTTTATGGTTTTTTGACTGGATAGTTATTTCTACCATGCTGTAATAGATTAATTTGTTCCAAAATTAACTATAAATCACTGCTTTTTTACTCCTAACTACTTGTGCTATTGTAACTTTTGTTTAATTGGAATTTGAATACAGAAAGTTGTACCTTGATGTAATTTAGATTCACACCAAATCAAACCTTGATGTTTCTCTACAATTATTTTATAACTGATTGATAACCCTAATCCTGTTCCTTTACCAATTGGTTTAGTAGTAAAAAATGGATTGAATATTTGAGATTTAACTTTTTCAGGTATACCCCCAGCATTATCAACGATTTGCACTTTCACGGCATTAGAGTTGATGATTTCAGTACGAATTAAAATTTGTGGAGTAAGTTGTTTTATTTTCGAGTTTGATAAACTTGTTCTCCCCTCATCAAAATGAGCATCAAGAGCATCAATAGCATTAGCCAGTAAATTCATAAAAACTTGATTAAGTTGTCCCGGATAACATTCAACAAGAGGTAACTCTCCATATTCTTTAATTAATTGAATTTCAGGACGTATGGAATTAGCTTTTAAACGATGTTGTAAAATTACCAAAGTGCTTTCAATCCCTTCACAAAGATATACAGATTTCATTTCTGATTCTTCCAAGCGAGAGAAATTGCGTAAAGTTGTGACAATTTGGGAGATGCGATCGCTTCCTATTTTCATCGAGTTAAATAGGTTTGGTAAATCTGTAAGCAGAAAATCCAAATCTACTTCCTCTATATATTCTTGAATCTCCGCATCCGGTTGGGGGTATTTTTGCTGGAACAGTTCTATCAAATTTAATATATCTTGAATGTAAACATCTGCATGATCTAAATTACCAACAATAAAGCTGAGTGGGTTATTAATTTCATGAGCAACACCCGCTACTAATTGTCCTAAACTAGACATCTTTTCTGTTTGAATTAACTGTGTTTGAGCAATTTGTAACTCTTGTAAAGTTTGTTCTAACTTGGCTGTTCTTTCAGCTACTTTATGTTCTAAATAATTATAAGAATCATCAAGAGAATCTGCCATACGATTAAATATCTTTACCATTACCCCAATTTCATCACTAGCTTGCTCATTGATTCGTGCAGTTAAACCAGGATTTAGAGCAGCTTGGCTCATAACTTGAGAAATTCGCCCAATTCTACTTCCAACTAACTTGTTAAATAGCACATAAATTAAAATAATGAGAATAACAGTTAAACTCACAAATATACTTAAAACAATGGTAATTAAATAAGTCTGATGAGTGCGGATATCTTTTGTAGGAACATAGATCATGAGCGCACTGTTAATATCATTTAGCAGCCAATTATAACCGTGATTTGTACCATATTTTTCCTGAATCTCTTGAGGTGCAACTGCTACTCTGCCATGACATTGTAAACAACTAGCCTCAACCTTTATTGGTTTAGCTACATAAAACAATTCTTGATTGTTTAATTTTTTATAACCTGTTAGTTGTTTAATAGCTGGATTTTCTTTAAATTTAGCAATAATTTGTGCTTCAAATTCATCTGCTTTACCACTCATATTCAATGGATTTAAAGATGTTTGACGATAAATATATTCAGGAAAATTTTGATTAAAAATTTCAAAAATACTGCGAGTAGCATAGGCATTTGATTTAGCTTCAAAAATCATTGCATCTGTATGTTTTTCAACCGCAGGCGTTAACTGATTAATAACATAATTCCGACTAGCCTGGCCAAAACTTAGGACTAATTCAGTACGATTCAAAATTTCATTTTCAAAAGCTTTTAGTTGGAGAAGATTTAATTTCCATACTCCTATACCCATAGTAATCATTAAACAAATAATTACCGCTAAAATAAATTTAAATTTTATTGACATTTTGGGAGAAGTTATAAAATTATTGTTAAATATCTGCCAAAACAGTAATTTGATTTTTTTGTTTTGCATTTTTTATTACCACTTTACTCAAATGCTTGGTTTGTATTAAATCTCACTTCATTTTTATAAATACATCTAGAAAAACTTTAAAGATATACCCTCAAAAATACAGTCAAATCAATGATATTTATTTAACTGCTACACTAAACTAGAATCTGCTCAGTAATTCGACATTGATAGTAAGTAAGAACAAAAACCAAAAACATCTCAGCAAAATTTTGTAAAGGCTGATTTTTCTGATACTTTATGTATAAAAGTAACACCTTGATATCAATCACTAGCCTTGTAAGCAAATTTTACACTGACAATGTAAACTACTCAAGCAGTCTAATTTACTACTTTAATGTAAAAAAACAAAAAAATCACGAAAATAACTTTAAGTAAATATGGAATTTATGATGATGGCTTTGTAGCTGATAGAATGCCAATAATCACAAATAGCCAAACTAACTACCAGGAGTAAATACATGGTAGGTCAAAGCCATAACAATTTGCCCCAGACAATTCTCCAGCAACGTTATCAAATTCAAAAGCAGTTAGGCAAAAAAGCGGGAAGACAGACTTTTCTAGCCCGTGATATTCATACTCAGCAATTAGTCATTATCAAACTACTGACTTTTAGTAATGATTTTGCTTGGGAAGATTTAAAGTTGTTTGAACGAGAAGCAGAAACTCTCAAAACTCTAGATCATCAAGCAATTCCACGTTATATTGATTATTTTCAATTGCAACCATCGGAGGGAAAAGGTTATGCTTTAGTACAAAGTTACGTGAATGGAAAATCGTTAGAAGAACATTTACAAGCAGGGCGAATTTTTACAGAATTAGAAATAAAAGAAATTGGTAGAGAGTTATTAAAAATATTAACCTATCTCCATGAAAGACAACCGCCTGTTATTCATCGTGATATTAAACCTAGTAATATTATTTTAGCAAATCGTAGTGGTAATAGTGCAGGAAAAGTTTATTTAGTTGATTTTGGTTCTGTCCAAACTTTAGCTACAAAAGCAGGAAAAACTATTACTGTTGTGGGAACTTATGGATATATGCCACCGGAACAATTTGGCGGTTATGCACAACCAGCTTCTGATCTTTATAGTTTAGGTGCGACTTTAATTACATTAGCTACAGGTATTCAACCGGCTGATTTACCACAAAATGATTTAAAAATAGCATTTGCTGATATTGTAGAACTAAGTCCAGGCTTAGTTGATTGGTTAGAATGGTTGATTGAACCGAGTTTAGAAAAACGTGCGACATCAGCAAAAGAGGCTTTATCAACTTTAAAAAGTGGTAAATTAAAAGTTAATGAACCATTACAAATCAGTTCATTTCGTCCTGTAAATACCCTCAGCATCTTTTGGCATATTCTTTGGAGAACTACTGCTGTTGGTGGTGCAATTGTAACAATATGTGCCGTTGCCTATAGCACAGTTGTAATTCCAATTGCTGGAACAAATGTAGGAGGAATTCTTGGGGCTATGATTGGTTTTCCTACGGGTTTTATTCTTGGTTTGTTGTTAACAATAATTACACGAATATTTTACTATCCTCTGAAAAATCCTCATACATATCAAAGAAATATCATTATCATTAGTATGATTGTTGGTACGGCTATTCCCATAATTGGTTTAAAAAATATGTTTTCCGCCTTGTCACCTTATGGCAAGTTTATTGAAGTTTTATTTTTCGTTGTTGCGCCTGCAATTATTACTGGGTTAAGTATGGGAGTAGCTAGTAAATTTATTGCTAAATGGTATGAAGAGCGAAGCAGGAGAATCAAATGAATAATTTAATTTTTAATCAACGTTATCAAGTTCAAAAGCAATTAGGAAAACAAATTGGCAGAAGAACGTTTTTAGCTTTAGATTTACAAACTCAACAGCAGGTAGTAGTAAAAATTCTGTATTTAGGTGCAAATTTTGATTGGCAAGATTTAAAATTATTTGAACGGGAAGCCGAAACTTTAAAAATGCTCAATCATCCAGCCATTCCCCGGTATCTGGATTATTTTGAACTGAATGATACTGATGATAAAGGTTTTGGTTTGGTGCAAACTTATGTAGATGGTAAGTCTCTAGAGGAACATTTACAAAGTGGCAGAAGTTTTAGTGAGATGGAAGTCAAAGAGATAGGAAAATCTTTATTAAATATTCTCACATATTTACATGAACAAAATCCGCCAGTGATTCATCGTGATATTAAACCTAGTAATATCATTTTAACTAATCGTTCGGGAAATAGTGCAGGTAAAGTTTATTTAGTTGATTTTGGTTCTGTGCAAAATTTAGCTTCTCTGGAAGGGGGAACTATTACTGTTGTCGGAACTTATGGATATATGCCACCAGAACAGTTTGGGGGTCGGACTAGTCCGGCTGCTGATATTTATAGTTTAGGTGCAACTTTAATTTTTTTAATTACTGGTTTACATCCGACGGAATTACCTCAAAAAGATTTAAGAATTGACTTTCGACAATTAACTAATGTGAGTGAGGAGTTTGCAGATTGGTTAGAATGGATGACTGAACCAAGTTTAAATCAGAGATTTGCTAATACAAAGGCAGCTATAGAAGGTTTAGAAAATCCCCGTCCTCGTGCTAAAGAAATTCAGACAAATTCACAACTACTCAAAAAACCAATTGGTAGTAAAATTAGAATGATTAAAAAGCCGGATATGTTAGAATTTGTTTTGCCACCTAAAGGTTTTAGTGTTGGTTTAATTGTCTTAATTTCTCTCTTAGTTCCTTTGGCATTAGGATTAAATTTCTTTAGTTTCAATAACCCATATATGTATTCATTTTTAGAGAACCTTGTTAAGTATTCATTGCAAATAACAGGTATAATAGGTTTAGTTTTATCTATTTTGTGGGTTTTTTATAAACGGATTAAAATTAAAATTAATTCCCAAACGTTAGTTATTAAGCATGAATTTTTGGGAATGGAATGGGTGGCTGTTAAAGCAATTCCCCTCAAAGATATTAAGCGACTGCAATTGGTAGTACCAAATTATGATGCTGGGGATTATCAATATTTGTTGTACTTAGTAACTAAAAATAGGAGTTATGAACTCCATCATTATGGAAGTTTTACAGAGGCAGAGCAGCATTGGTTTGTTCAAGAATTAGGGGCTAATTTAAATCTACCAGATGTTTAATAATCCAAGTTTTCTAAAATTAACCATTAGGAAATACTGACAATTCCTGACCATTGGACTTTTTTTTCTTTACCCCGACGATAGGAAAAGAAGTATTCAGAATGTTGAAATGTACAATAGGGAGCGATCGCTATTTGTTCTTGACTTACCCCTAACTGCTCCATCTGTAACGCATTTACTCGCCTGACATCTAATCGCACTTTACCCGGATCTGGGTCTGGAAATAACGGAGAATCAGGTAATTTATGTAATAAATTTATAAGTTTTTCTGCATCATCCAGTGATATAATGGTCTTTCCAATTTCCGCAGCGACTTCTAAATCAACTTGGTAGACTTCACCAGCGATGGCCGGGCCTAAAGCAATTCGCAAATCAGCTAAATTGCTACCTTGAGATTGTAAACGAGCGATCGCCTGTGGCACAATCTTCGCGGCTGTACCTCTCCAACCAGCGTGTAATGCTGCTACCTGACCAGTTTTTACATCTCCAATCAACACCGGGGTACAATCAGCACTAGCTACCCATACAGCTTGTAAAGGTTGCTCACTCATCAAGCCATCTGCCAAAGCTAATTCTTCATCACTGCTGCTTACCTGATTCTCAATCTCTTGAGGAGTTAACACAGTGTTGCCATGCACCTGTTTTAAACGATATGCTGAGGCTTCCGGGTGCAGTGCTTGTGTGAGTTCTTGGGGTGGACGTGGCCAAAATTGCTGTGTAAAAAAACCATGAGGCCAAGCTGCAAGTAAATTACAAGTCAAGTAAGGCATTCCTTGCCAATCACGCCAGTGCCAAGTGTGCATCTTCAACCAAACCAAAAAAATAACAACCGTCAATTAATGCTAACTTGAACAACTGGATTTTAGGGGAACTGCGGTGAAATTTAATCAGCAACTTTTATTAGATACATTAAAAGTAGAACGAAAGTCTGAATATATACCTTTTACTCTACATATTTTTGAGCATCTTTCTTCAACTAACCAAGCCCTGTGGGAAATGTTAGCACAAGGCTCTCCTCCAGGATGTGTAGTTATAGCTACCGAACAAACGGCTGGTAGGGGACAATGGGGACGGCAATGGCTATCTCCTGCTGGTGGTCTATACCTTTCAGTGGCTATAATGCCTAAAATAGAAGCCGCCAATAATTATCAACTAACTTTGGCCACAGTTTGGGGAATTGCGGCACAATTACAAAGGCGTGGCATCAACTTGGGCATTAAATGGCCTAATGATTTAGTTCTAGAGGGTCGCAAACTTGGCGGCATCTTGACTGAAACTAAAGTTCACAAGGGACTAGTCACTCAAGCCGTAATTGGTGTGGGTATTAACTGGGCTAACCCAGTCCCAGATACTGGAATTAATTTAGTATCATGGCAAACCACAAAAATTTCCCCAACAATTACTGAACTGGAAATCTTGGCCGCTCATGTACTATTGGGAATTGAAACCGGTTTAAAGTCCTTAGAGGAAGAGGGAATAGATAACCTGTTACCTCGCTACTTGGAATTTCTCGTCAATTTGGGTGAGCAAGTCCATATTAATCAGTTATCAGGGACAGTAGTTGGTGTCACTTCTCAGGGTAATCTCAGATTAAAAATGGCGAAATATAATACAAATGCACCTGGAACACAAGAGATTACCGTTATCCCCGGTACAATCAGCTTGGGTTATCCAGCCAAAATTTAGGTGAGCCTCTATTTTGCAGTTTGTTACAAATTGCCCTTTTTTGGCAACACAAACCATCGGCATCATCTCTTTAAGCTTTAATTACACATTACTGAGAGAACAAATGACGCAGCGCAAACAATCTGCCCCTAAACCTTTGTCACCATCAAGGACGCAAGGTATAACTGCCAAACGCCTTGCGTCTAACTTACCTGCACAGGGTATATGTTGGTTAAGTAGCATCAGCCTGTTAAGTGGAGGCGTTGTTTTAGCCCAAACGGATACTGCTATAGATAACTTTGTTCCCACTAATGAAACTACCCAACCAGCAGTAAAAGTTACTCCTCAAAAAGAGGTGGTAATTCCAGAAGTAGAAAAATCAACACCAGATTTTTCTGCACGTCGAAGTAGATTACAACAAAGACTAAACAAAAAAGAAGTTTCTCAATCAGCAGCAGATGGGAGACAGTCTAAACCCCAAGCTGAAGCTACTCCTAGTGTGAGAATTTCTAAACCGAAGGTAGAAACTTCTGTATCTACTCCCAGTGTGAGAATTTCTAAACCGAATGTGGAAAATTCTCAATCTGTGCCTACACCAGAAGCTACTACTTCACCAGCAACTAGAAGTGCTACTAGAGAAACAAAACAGGAAAATCTTGCCCGTCCTATACCCAAGAAACTACCAGAAGTTGCCCAACCAGCAACGAGGACTAATAGCCAAGATGTTAATAATGCTTATATAGATACAAATGATTACAATGCGGCTACGGGTAGTTATCAGCCACCCAGTTCTGTAGTAGTAACGGAACGTTCTAGTGGTTGTCGTGCTGTTTTTGCTGTGGGACAAGGTGGTGCTTGTGCTAAAACGCCCCCATCAAATCAACGGGTAGCGGAGACACCCAAAAAATCAGCTCCTACCTGGTTGAAAAATAGTGAGAATGCTAGTTTAGCTAATGCGGTGACTAGTCAACAAGCTACTGCAACAAAGGTTAATAATTCTAGTGTGCGGGGAGTGTCTGTTGCGGCAAATAGTGGAATGAGAACTCCTAGAACTATTCCCACACAGCCAGCAACCAGAACTGCTTATCGGGCAAATCGGTTTATACCTAGTCCTAGTGAGTTCGTTAATCCTACCACAGTTAGCTCTACTCCCATTGCTCCCCAAGCGGGAATGTTAACTCCTCCAGTGATGGAAGGTAATTTACCGCCCCGTCCCAGTACGGTAGCTTATGACTTTAATTTAGCTTCTGTGCTGCCAAAGGTGCCGGCAATGCCAACTATTGCTTATGGTAATGGTTCGGGGATGATTTTCCCTCTCGCGGTACCAGCGCCTATTACATCGGTGTTTGGTTGGCGGACTCACCCAATTTTTGGCGATCGCCGTTTCCACGCTGGTATAGATATCGGTGCAGCCACAGGAACACCTATTGTAGCAGTGGCTAAGGGTCGAGTGGAAACAGCCGACTGGGTTGGTGGTTATGGTTTAACCGTGACAGTTAATCACACTGCTACTCAGCAAACCCTCTATGGTCACATGTCGGAAATCTTTGTCCGTCCTGGTCAGTGGGTAGAACAGGGAACCGTTATCGGTCGCGTGGGTAGCACCGGTAACTCCACAGGCCCCCACCTACATTTTGAAGTCCGCAATATGACCTCAAATGGTTGGGTAGCCGTTGACCCTGGTGCAGAAGTCCAAGGTGGTCTAAATCAATTAGTACAAACTTTACGCACTGCCAGAGTGCCAGAATAATTTAAGGGGAAAGGCAGAGAGGTAAAAGAATTAATACCTCCTGCCTCTATTCTCTACGGACGAGATTAATAAGATAAGTTTTTTGAGATTAAGGCTATTTTCTATACTTTAGGCAACAGGAATAAAAACCGTTTGATTGTTATTATACTTGACTAACTCAGATTGAAAGGTTAATTTATATATGAGCATTAACAATAATATTATTTAAATTATTCCGTTGTGTCTAAGCATAAAATACAAAAACCCTCTTTCAGCAATTACGCCATTTCCAAGAAAAGTAGCCCTTCGACTCAAAAAAATTCTTGGACAAACCCATATCAACAAAGAAACACAGAAGCTGCACAACAGCCAGCAAGCACAGTTAAACCACTCTCAACAGAAGAGTGAAAAAAGGATAATGTTCTGCTCAAAGCCATAGAAACCTTAGAAGCACAACAACAGCAACAAGCAATACAAGCCAAGTTAACAGGTGGTGAACTGTGTGATAAATGCACAGAGGAAGTAAATAGCAAAGTGTCCAAACTGGATATTTCCATAAAAAAGGAAAAGCCCTCAGAAGAGAAAATCCAAGCCTATCCTTTAAGGATGCAGCTGGCGAATAGGGGGAGGGGGTAAGACCCCTGAAGCAAGCAGCAGTTTGATAATCACCCCTTACATAAGCAGTAAATCTGAAAAAGGGATGCTAAAAATAGTACACTGTTTTTGAACACGACAATTAACGACCAAAGCAAAAACAAATGTCAATGGTCAGATGATTCAGTTGAAAAATAGCCTTTTAATTAAGCATACTCAACAAATAATTTAGCAAAACGGCTAATTCGAGTTTGAGCCTTAGTCTGATGTTTCCACCAAGCAAAAAGCCGAGTTAAATTCATTCCACAAGCAGTAGCAACATTTTGTAAATGTGTTTTTGCTAATCCAAAATATCTTGTTCGTCGCAGTTGAAATTTACCTACGGCTTGAGAAATAGTCCCTTCTACCCAAGCCCGAAGTGAATATTTTTGTTGAAACTCTGGAGTTCGTTGTTCATCACGGCGTTGTTGGAGAGCTTCATATTCTTCACGAGGTCGTAAAGTCAACTTTCTAGCAGTGGTTTTAGAACAAGTACAATCAGCTCGTACTGGGCAAGTGGCACAAGTTTTTGAGTCAAATACAACTTCAATGATGAGATTGGCATGACGATTCCTGGTATGAGTTTCACGCCAGAAACGACTCTTGTTTCCTTGTGGACAGATGGCTACTTTTTGTTCCCAATCAATTACAAATGCACTGACATCAAAACCAGTCTTTAACCTTGCCTGCCAACCAATCATTTTTTGGATGTAGTACCATAACTAAATGCAATCAAATACTTCTATCTTCTGTATTTTCTTGCTTGTTCCTCTGTGTTTAGTTAGGGGGTCTTACCCCCTCCCCCCTATTCGCCAGCTGTATCCTCTTTTGAGGACGGCTTTTTGATAGAGTAGTGGAAACAGGCAGGGCATTGTCTGTTGGGCGAGATAGTGTAAGACGGTATGAAACTGCAACTGTTGTTTGAACCCAGAATCTCCGCACTTTTAGGGCGGGGAGTATGTCAAAAATTTTCATATATTTCTCTGGCCTCTAGCATCTGTGGGCTAATAGTGTCAAAATATTTCTACTTGGATAGATTCAAAAGTATAATTATGACGATGCATCCGACCCTTGAACGTGCTTTTGCTAACCGCAATGTTTTAAAAGTGATTAGCGGTTTAAATAATTTTAATAGCGATCGCACTGCGGCTATAGTGAAAGCGGCTGAGTTTGGTGGCGCTACTTTTGTAGATATTGCGGCTGATCCAGCTTTAGTTCAATTAGCTAAAAGTTTGACAAAGTTACCTGTTTGTGTATCTGCGGTAGAACCCGGTAAGTTTATAGCTGCTGTCAATGCTGGTGCTGATTTAATTGAAATCGGTAATTTTGATTCTTTTTACGCTCAAGGACGTAGATTTGAAGCTGAGGAAGTTTTGGCTTTAACTCACGAAACCCGCGCTTTATTACCTGAAATTACCCTATCTGTAACCGTTCCCCACATCCTCACTTTAGACCAACAGGTGCAACTAGCTGAGGAATTGGTAAAAGCTGGTGCTGATATCATTCAAACTGAAGGTGGTACAAGTAGCCAACCTGTGCACCCTGGTACTTTAGGTTTAATTGAAAAGGCTGCTCCCACTTTAGCCGCAGCTTATGAAATTTCCCGCGCGGTGTCTGTACCTGTACTTTGCGCTTCTGGTATTTCTAATGTTACCGCACCTTTAGCGATCGCCGCCGGTGCCGCCGGTGTGGGTGTTGGTTCAGCTATCAATCAACTAAATAGCGAAATCGCCATGATTGCTGCTGTACGTGGCTTGGTTGAAGCTTTAAATACAGCAAACTCTCGGAGTTTGGTATAAGGAAAAAGGGAACAGGGAACAGGGAACAGGGAACAGGGAACAGGCAATAGGTAATTAGGAATTAATTCTTATTTTCTCCTCTACCCTACCGCTCGCCCGCCGAGTAGCGCAAGCACGAAATGGGACTGATCGTCCTTTCACCTTGCGCCGATCCGATGCCTGTGTTAGGAATCAGGATAGGC
>DATGXB010000290.1:0-4482 GCA_035299225.1 Nostocaceae cyanobacterium
GCAGAACACCCGTTTATAGGCTCTAAGTGGAAGTGCAGTAATGTATGAAGCTGAGGTGTACTAACAGACCGAGGGCTTGACCTCTATTTCATCTCTTTCTCTTTTTCTTTGCAGTCTTCAGGGTTTTGTTTCTTACCCTACCATTTTTCCTGGTGTCTATGGCGTGGTGGAACCACTCTGACCCCTTCCCGAACTCAGATGTGAAACGCTACTGCGGCGACGATAGTTGTCGGGTCACTGACCGCCAAAATAGCTCGATGCCAGGTTTATTTTTTCCAAAGCCTTCTGAATAAAATCAGGAGGTTTTTGGTTTTCGCATTATTGCTGAATCAGCTTTTTGTGTATTTAGCAACTAAAAATTACAGCAGGGAACAGCCTTGGAAGTTCCTTAGCATAAGGGTTTGTTTTTAGTTTTTGTACTTCATTTACCTGAAACATGTTGTATTTGTAGAAACGTTTATAAAACATCTCTACAATCAGAAAAATCGGAAATTATAGCTTTAATTTTTACTCTATAATTTATTTTTTGTTGGTATGATAATCATGGAAAAATAGGGGACTTCTTCTGAGTTCACTTCATCTAAAGGAATAATGCGCTGTTGTTGCATTGTAGCCCGTTCTATATATTTTGCTCGTGATGCCAGTCCTAAATCATGTAACAGGTTACGAACTCTGGTAAAATGGCGGCCTAATTTCATTATTGCTACTGCATCGGTTGCCAGTAAATGGCTTGTTAAAGCTTCTGTAGAAAGGGGTGCTGGTAAAACTGTTAACACATCATTATAGTAAGTAAAAGGCACACCTAAAGCCACTGGACAAGCCATTAAAGAGGAAACACCAGGGACAACTTCAGTATGATATTCTGCCGATAATCTAGTGAATAAATACATGAATGAACCGTAAAAAAATGGATCACCTTCACATAAAACTACTACATCTTTTCCTTCGGCCAAATGTGCTGCGATAGGCGCTATTTCTCGGTCATAAATATCTGTGACTTTTTCCGGTTCTAAAGCGCGGGGAAAATGAAAAGGTGCTTCTATTTGATTTTCTGTTATGTAGTCAGCTACTATTGAGCGAGCGATACTTTCTTTATCAATGGCGGAATGATAAGCGATAATGGGGGCAGAACGTAGTAAACGCAAGGCTTTTACTGTAATTAATTCTGGGTCGCCGGGTCCTACGCCAATACCATATAAACGGCCTTTCATTTGATTTTTTTACTCCTAATAAGACTGGGTTATTTGTTTATACAAACTGCAAAATCTTGGTTTTTGTTTTCTCCTTTGGTTATTCTTGTTCTGTGGCTAAGGCATTAACGGCTGCTGAGGCGATCGCACTTCCTCCTCTACGACCATGTAAAGTTAAAAATGGGACGTTGCGACTATCTGCGGCTAACTCGGCTTTTGATTCGGCTGCTCCCACAAACCCCACAGGAAAGCCTAAAATCACAGCAGGAGGTTCTACACCTTCATCTAAGATTTCCAATAGTCGGAATAATGCGGTTGGTGCGTTACCGATAGCGATGACGGAGTTAGGGAGATGCGATCGCCATAATTCCAAAGCGGCGGCGGATCTGGTAGTATGTAGATTCTGGGCTAACTCTGGTACTTGGGGATCATTCAAAGTACAAATCACTTGATTATTGGCTGGTAATCTTTTTCTGGTGATACCTTCCGCTACCATACGACAATCACATAAAATCGGAGCACCATCTGCTAAGGCTTTTCTTCCCACTTGAACGGCTGTTTCTGAGTAGGCTAAATCTGTGACTATATCTGTCATTCCACAAGCATGAATCAGACGCACCGCAACTTTAGCCACATCAGGCGGTAAAATATCTAAATTGGCTTCTGAGCGAATAATAGAGAAGGAATTACGGTAAATTTCTTGAGCATCACGGATATAATTAAACATAGAATTTAAAAGCAAGGTTAATTAGGAATTTATCAGAAATACTTGGTTGATTTGGTTGGTAAAACGCTTAGTAAATTCTTTAAAAGATTCTTGAGCATTAAGCCGATTTTTTTGGTATGTTTTAATCATCCGCTCAATTATAATGGGTAAATCTCCAAAATTTATATTAGCAAATATTTGATGACCAAATTTGTGTAAATTGTCATCATTTACATAAACATGATAACTTTCCCAATTTACCCCTAGCAATGTGATATCACTCTGTTGATGATAAGCGCAAGATTTTTCACAACCGGTAAAATGAATATTTACAGGAACATCTATATTTAGTTGCTTTTCTAAATATTCAGCCAAAATTAAGGCATGATTTTTAGTATCTGTAGCTGCACTAGCACAGCCAGTTTTACCGGAACAAGCAATTAAACCACTTTTAATATTATTAGGGGAATAACTTAAACCTAATTCATTGATAGCTTTTTGCACTTCAGGAATTTGGGTTTGATTAATATCAGGGATAATCACATTTTGCCAAGGTGTTAATCTAATTGTACCTTGACCAAATTGCTCGGAAATATCAGCTAAACCCCGTAATTGATAACTTTCTAATCTCCCCAAAGGTAACACTACACCAAAATAGAATAGTCCGGTTTGACGTTGGGGATGAATACCCAAATGAAAGTAAAGATGATTTTTGGTAGAGACGTTCCATGGAACGTCTCTACATTGTAAATTGGATCTAGAAACTTGATATTTTAAATTTTTTCCAGTTGCTAAAAGATAATTTTCTACACCCAAATTATTAATGACTTCCCTGAGTCTAGGAATGCGACGACTGTTAGCATCAAGATGATGAAGATATACTTTTGTTAAAGCTGCTAAAACGGGGATACATTCATCTGGTTTTAAAAGCACTCCGGTATTTTTTGGTGCTTCTCCTTTTTCCCCAAAACTCAGATACAGCCGGAAATAAACCTCACTATTGACTAATTCGGCGGCTAAGGTGATATCATTGAGGCGATCGCATACCGAAACCCTACCCCCACCATCAAAACCCACGCTAAACTTAGCTGAAAGTCCTGCCAAATCACTATTTTCAATAATATAATTATCCCAAGCCGCAACTAATGGACGTGTATCAATCAACTCATCAACATCAATTCCCGCAGTTGGACTGGTCATAATGTTGCGGATTTGGTCTACACTAGGATTAGCCGCACCTAAACCCGCATTTTGTAACCTTATCAAAATTTCATCACTAATTTCTGTTTGAATTTCCCGTATTTGCAAATTTGCTCGGTTAGTCACATCCACATAACCACCGCCTAACCTGTCAGCGATATCTGCAATTAAGCGACATTGTATAATATTTAAAATTCCCCCTGGTACTCTCAGACGAGATAAGATTCCATCCTGAGCAGGTGTAGCATAAAATAAACCAGGACATTTAGTAGACGCAGACAGCACAACAGTCACTCCTTCCCCGTGCGACGCAGAGAGTAGATAAAAGTATCAAAAAGACACCCTAGAGCTGGCATTCTGACTTAGAAATCAATCAAAATTGACTTTTTCTTTACAGCTGCGGCACAGTCCCGGAATCTAACCGGAGTTTCCCAACTCCAAGATTCACAAGTTTAACACGAGAATGTATTCTGCGAATCAAATTGTAAAAATAATTATTAGAGATCACCAATTAAAAAAATATCCTTTTTTGTAGGGTGTGTTAGCGACAGCGTAACGCACCTGTAATTGTATTGTTCTTAGATGGTGCGTTACACGACCTTAACGCACCCTACGAAATTGGACTTTTTCTATACCTCAATTATACGCTATATTAGAGATACTACGGGGGATAAATGCTTTCTGTATGCAAATTTAACCTTGTACTCTAATTTACTAATCAGCCACTAAATATAGAAATTTAGGAAGTATTACTAATATGTCAAACAATGATACACAAAATAATGATTTAGATTCTCCTCAGAATTTAATAAAGTTTATCGGAATTATTGGAACTTCATTTTTAGCTGTAGTAGTAATCATTATTGCCTATTTTACAAATTTACCAAATTTCAAAGTTGAAGAATTACATACAGATCAAATATTCAAATACATAACTTCTTCATTACAAATTACTGGAACTATATTTGGCGGACTTGCTGTATTAATTAACGCCTATTATGCTTCAAGAAATGCTAAAGCTGCAATCAGAAATGCTGAGAATACTAATATAACGGCTGAAGCTGCTATGAAAAATGCGGAAGCTGCTATGAAAAATGCAAAAATAGCAGAAGATAAACAAATTACGGAACGCTTTGCTAAAGCAGTTGAGTTATTAGCTAATAAAGAAATAGAAGCTAGATTAGGAGGAATTTATACACTTGAAAGAATTGCTCGTGATTCTCCCGAAGACCACTGGACAATTATGGAAGTTCTTACAGCTTTCATACGAGAAAAAAGACCTTTAAATTTACAAGATAAAGATAAAGATAACCAAGATAAAGATAACCAAGATAAAGATAACCAAGATAAAGATAACCAAGATAAAGATAACCAAGATAAAGATAA
>DATGXB010000291.1:0-7270 GCA_035299225.1 Nostocaceae cyanobacterium
CTGCTCCCCTGCCTCTTTCTCCCCTGCCCCCTGCCTCTTTCCCCCTGCCTCTTCTACCTCACTTCACCACCAACAGTCATCATCCGTAATAAAGGCCAACTTAAATCTTTTTCGGAAATTTCTGTCACCTCTAAAGGCCATTCAATATTAAAAAATGGATCATCATATCTTAAACCGCGCTCATATCCTGGACGATAAAATTCACCAACTTGATAGGTTATCTCAGCCCCATCTGTTAGAGTTTGATAACCATGAGCAAACATTTCTGGTACATACAAAGCCCGGCGATTTTCCGCACTTAATTCAACGCCAAAATGTGATAAAAAAGTCGGAGATTCAGGACGCATATCAATAATTACATCGTAAATTGCTCCTTGCACACAGCGAATTAATTTTGTTTCTGTTGCTGGAGCAATTTGATAGTGCATTCCGCGTACAGTGCCTTTTTGATAATTAAAACATAAATTACATTGTGCAATTATTGGTTTTAGTCCATAAGCCTCAAATTCATGAGCGCAAAAAGTTCTGGCAAAAAAACCACGATGATCTTGCTTTTGCTCTAAGTCAATAATGAAAGCATCTTTAAGAGGAGTTTCTGTAAAAATCATCGTTAATTTCCCAGTGAGCAGTGAGCAAAAAAAATTTGATTACTCCAGACTTCCCACCTACCCTTAATTAATAAACGAGAAAAATTAGGATTTACGCAGAAAATTCAGCAGATGGGAAGGGAGTAATTAATCTCATGATTACTGATTAACAGTAACTTAGAGAAAACTTAGTTCAAAACCGATGTAGAATCTAAGATTGGTTTAGTAAAAGTATCATCCCAATATTGAGTACAAAGATCAGGACGTTTGGGAGAATTGACTGTGTAAGCAAAAAACAATGTTGCTCGTTCCTCTGCGCGAATTGTGCCATGATGTAAGGCTGTTCCAGTATCTACAATAATTACAGTTCCGGCTTTTCCTGTGCAAGATTTCCAAGCAGATTTAGGAACAATTGCTTTTACTTGTTCATCATTAATACCTAAATATTTAGATTTTTTGAGTTGATAATTAAGGCGATAATTAGTTAGAGGAAAAGATGTACAAGAAAGGGGAATAAATTCAAACGGGCCATTTTTCTCTTCTACATCATTTAAGTAAATGATCACTTTGATCATCCGACGGTCTTCTGAGTCTTTATGCCATAGCAGCGTACCAAATTGATGTTGATTAGCAAAATCTTTCCGCAAATGCACACCATGAAAAGCAACGGGCAACCCAAGATAATTTTCTATAATATTCATTAATCTTTGATTGCTACCCCAGTTATAAAATTCAGATAGTTCTGTAACTGTGTAAATTTGCGGTAATCTGTGGGAATTACTACTATTATTTACTGTTGCCATTGTAGACATTTGACAGTAAGCAGCTTGTAGTAATTCTGGAGTATGAGAAATGCCTAAATCTGTTAAATTGGTAATATAAGCCCCTTCTTTTTTGAGAGTATTAAGAATGAGGCTATCTTCTGCTGATAATTTAGGCAACTTAGGCGCATATTTCACCAATTTTGCTCGATAATCTAACTCAGATGTAAAAGCATTGATTTTATTTTTTAGGGTGTACAACATAGCCAATTAATCTCTCTAAATAATAAATAGTCCTTGTGATGCACCCATGAGCAAATCAAGACTTATAAATCCTCACTTCCTGAGTTAAACTTTCATTTAATTCTGACATCTTTAACTCTCTTAGTGGCACTAATTCAAAAGCAGCTAAACTAGCTAAAGTTAAAAAAGGAACTACTATCTTAATTGCCTCTATCGGCCATCTTCTTAAACCACCTAAAAATACTTTTAAATTCACTTCCCGGAAATTCTGTAACATCATCCGATGACAAAATTGCCGAGAATATCCATTTTCTTGCAATTTGATAATCACTTCGGGAATATCTTTATATTGCATTAATAGCGCAGATTTTGGATCTTTTTGCCAATAACTTACACCAACAATACATTCCAAATAGGTTTCTTCCGTGACGATAACTTGACCATTAGCGGCACAATATCCAGCCAGATATGCTAAACATAACCAATTATTGATAGCATCTGGCCAAATTTCTAAAGCTCGTTTAATTAAATCAACTTGATATATTGAAGCACTAAGAAAACTAACCGCACCTATACTTTTAGTAAAACAATGTTCAAATATTGCTTTACCATCTCCAGTTCCATCTTCAGTATCAGCATCAAACCAACGATTTCCAATGATTGTTGGTGGATGGACTGGTTCATTAGTCAACTTATGACGACCGGAAAAATTCAGAAATAATAATGATAAATCTTGATGATGCTTCAACTTATCAACTAAATAAGCAATGGATCTTTCCTGAATCGGATCATCATCACCAATTGTCCAAACGTACTTAGTTTGACTAGAAGTTAGACAACAAATAATATTTTTGATTAATCCCAAATTTTCAGGATTTTTATTGGCATGAAAAGTGATGTTACTTAATTTTTCTTGCCATTTTTTGATTACTCCCTGAGTATTATCAGTTGAGCAATTATCAGAAACGAAAATTTCACATTCAGCTTCAAAACCTTGAATAGCTTGAGATAGCCATTCTAACTGTTTATCAAGACATTCGGCACGATTATAAGTAGGAATAGCAATGGTCAGTAACTTAGTCATAAAAAAAGCTTAAAAATCCTGATAGTGGATGTGAAAATACTTGTGGAATTAGGAGATTTTAACACTTAACACAAAACCAGCATTGGTTTTTCTATATAGTTCGCTAATTGCATAAACTCTTGAATTTGTTCTTGAGTTTTTTGCTTCATATCATCGCCTTGCTGCCATGTTTTATGCCAATCTACAATCCAATCTAAGGCAATTGATAAATCTAACTGAGGTTCCCAAGCAAGTTGATTGCGAGCTTTAGAACAATCTAAGGTTAAATAATTAGCTTCATGGGGTTGGAATCTACTATCATGATTCCAATTTGCATCATTACCCCAAAGTTGTTTTAAGTGTTCCACTATCCAGGCTACTGTTTTCACTCCTGATTCATTAGGCCCAAAGTTCCAACCTCCTCCATAAAGACAACCTTGAGTAAATAATTTTTCAGCTAACATTAAATAACCATGTAGGGGTTCTAGTACGTGTTGCCAAGGACGCACCGCTTGAGGATTTCTAATGATTACTTCTTCCCCTACTGACCAAGCTCTAAGAATATCAGGAATCAACCGATCTTTTGCCCAATCTCCCCCACCAATCACATTTCCAGCTCTCACACTGGCGATCGCTACCCCATGTTGAGCATAATCAGCAGGATTGAAAAAAGACTGACGATAAGCTGTAGTTACTAACTCAGCACATCCTTTACTACTACTATAAGGATCATGTCCTCCCATCGGATCAGTTTCTCGATAACCCCAAACCCATTCCCGATTTTCATAACATTTATCCGACGTGACGGAAACCACTGCTTTCACACTGGGTACAGACCTAACTGCTTCGAGTACATTAACTGTTCCCATGATATTAACAGCATAAGTATCTACTGGGTTGTGATAAGATTCACGTACCAACGGTTGAGCAGCCAGATGGAGCACAATATCTGGTTGGCAAGTGTGCATCATTTCTTTGAGGAAATGCAAATCTCTAATATCTCCTATGACTGATGTCATTCCCTCAGCAATATGAGCTAAATCAAATAAGCTAGGAGAAGTTGGTGGAGTTAAGCTATAACCAAAAACTTCTGCTCCTAACATTTGTAGCCACAAACACAACCAACTGCCTTTAAAACCTGTATGTCCTGTAACAAAAACTTTTTTCCCATTCCAAAAACTTGTTTTCATGAGCAAACCTTCCATTGTGTTTTACCAAATTTAAAATTACTTCCAGTTCCCAGAGATTTTTAATCTCTCTATCTCATCATGTTTAAATACTGATGTAGTAGTGTCCTAATTTTCAACATTTCGGCTTGGGTTAAATATTGCTTACTTGACTGAGGTGTGTACCAAGCCCACCAGCTAAAGTTACTGCTTTCATGAATTTCTCACCAATAAGTTTTTGCTGGTATATTTTTATTTCGTCTGGTTAGTATAAGGAGAATGCACAAAGATTTAATCAAAACCTATGTTTGATTTATTTTGAAACTCAATCTAAAAATAATTTAACTGGTAATTGCATCTCTAAATATAAAGTAACAGTAAATTCGTCTATTTTATATGTAAAAAAATGATAAACAACCATTTAAGAAATGAATGCTTAATATTCTCCCTGCATAATCAGCCCGATTATTCAAGAATTTAAATTCCATATACTAAATATTTTTATAATTTTAAAAAAATAAAAGTTTGTCAGTTAACTAATGATATCACAATAGCCAAAATCCTCTATAGTCAAGCATCTTAGGGGATAAAGTAGATTAATTAATTTATGATTTTAGGTAAATTTGCTAAATCTCAAAGCACTATTCCAATATAAAATAAGTAAAAATTAAAATAATGAAACTTATTTATTTTTTACATTCGCCATTTATTCACTACCTACACAATTTAAATAATTCTTTTATAGATTTTTGCTTTAATTTTCAGCTATGTTAGATACAAAATAAAGGATTTTAGTTAATACAGCCCGTTTCAGGTAAATGAGGTACAAATTTTGGGAAAAAAGCTATATATCAAAAGACTTTCCACCCTGCACCGCACTGAGCGCAGTCGAAGTGTTTCCTGTTCCCTGTTCCCTGCTGTATGTTATGGATTAACGAAAATTCTCAATTGCTAATTTTTGACTTTGACTATTTGTGCCAAAATGGCTTTACCAATTTTCTCAGAAGATATAGCTGCGGTTAGGAGTGTATTGCAAACATGAAAAATCATCCACTATAGGAATCCTAAATGATTCGTGAAAAATTTTCGGTATGTGTAGGGTGGGCATTTTTGCTAAAACACTGAACAGATGCGGAAAACTGTAGGAAATTCCCACCTCAGTATTTTTCAAAAATCAAACAGGAATGCTATAAGAGTATTTCAAAAAATAAATGATCCAATAACTATGTCATTGCGAGCATAATGAAATGGAGCGACGCAATCTCAAACCCTTGCGATTGCTACCCTACGGGAACGCTCCGCGAACATTCCGCTCCGCTCCATACGCAATGACTGTTGGGCATTTTTTTATTTTGTGTACTCTAAGTAATTAGGCAGAATTAATTACACAACTTCTTTTCCTGTTCCCTGTTCCCTGTTAAGAGTTCCCTAACTCCGCGTAGGAAATTAATTTTGCACAACTGCTTATAAAACTGAGTGTTGCTAAATTAGTGAATGATTTTTGAATGTAGAAACATTCCACGGAACGTTTCTACAAGGGTTTTAGCCTTATACAAAATTATTTTCATCCCTAACATCAGCAACACCGAAAACTGTATATTCTTGACATACCTCCTCGTCCTAAAGGAGCGTTCGCGTTAGCGTCCCGCAGGGAGGATTCCTTGACGCTTCACGGAAACCTGCTACTAGGTAGTCTTACAGTCTCTCCACGTCCGTTTAAAGTCTCCCAATGCCATAGTAGGCGACCGCTCACATTGTAGCACAAATCTTCCAAAAGTCGTCCTAGAAGGACGGGGCTTGTATCCCATTATTTTGGTCAAGTTTGTAGATCAGGTTTCGTACCTTTTTTAACAGAATACACATTTTACTAGTGCAGCATGGTGGAAATAACCATCCAGCTAGACAAGGGTAAAACATTGATTAATCAACCTTCTTACCTTCCTGCCCCGTTCGACTTCGCTTACGGAACGCCTGCCTTCTTGCACTAGGCTAGAATAAGTGGATTGATTCCCTGCATTCCAAATTTTAAATTCTGAATTTTGAGTTTTGAATGATTACCAAACCTTCCAAGGTGCTTGGCCTTTGTGCCATAAATCCTCTAAGTAATGTTTATCTCTTAAAGTGTCCATTGGTTGCCAAAAGCCACTATGTCTAAAAGCAGATAGTTGTGCTAAATCTGCTAGTTTTTCTAATGGTTCTTGTTCCCAAACGGTGGAATCTTCATTAACAAAGTCAATGACGGCTGGTTCTAAAACAAAATAACCACCATTTACCCAAGCACCTTCACCATCTTGTTTTTCACGGAAGCTGCTAATTTTAGTTTGTTCTTGTCCTAGAGAAATTGCACCAAAACGTCCTGCTGGTTGGACTGCGGTGAGTGTGGCTAGAGTTTTTTGTTCTTGATGAAATTTAATTAATTCTGTGATGTTTACGTTACTGACACCATCACCATAAGTAAAGCAAAAAGTGTCATTACCAATATGTTCACGTACACGCTTTAAGCGTCCCCCTGTCATCGTATTATCACCTGTATTTACTAAGGTAACTCGCCAAGGTTCTGCATAGCCAGAGTGTACATTCATTTGATTAAATCGCATATCAAAAGTTACATCTGACATATGTAAAAAGTAGTTAGCAAAGTATTCTTTAATAATGTAACCTTTGTAACCACAACAGATGATAAAATCGTTAATACCATGAGCAGAATAAATCTTCATAATATGCCAGAGAATTGGTTTACCTCCAACCTCTACCATTGGCTTGGGTTTAATCGTGGTTTCTTCACTCAGACGTGTACCAAGACCACCAGCTAAAATCACCGCTTTCATGTAATTTCCTCAACTAAAAATTTGCTGGTAGATTTTTATTTTACTTGACCAGGATGAAGAGAATGCACAAGGATTAAAAAATAACTAGAGTTGAATCTGTTTAATGTAAGTCGCCCTTTAGGGAAAATGTCTGAATCAGGTGGTTATCGAGCGAAGTCGAGATGATGTCCAGGATTTAAGGATTTACAGGATGAGAACAGAAATTTCATCACCTATTA
The DNA here is from genome assembly GCA_035299225.1 of Nostocaceae cyanobacterium. GTDB lineage: Bacteria > Cyanobacteriota > Cyanobacteriia > Cyanobacteriales > Nostocaceae > DATGXB01. The sequence continues at coordinate 6,867 of DATGXB010000291.1, forward strand.
CTCATCACCAATTACCCATTACCTGCCTCAACTAGATAACTAGCAACTTGGGTTGTTTATAAAAATAAACCACATAAAAATAATTTACCTGTAAATGGACTCGCCAACATAAAGGAATAGTAAATTCGATTATTTTCTCTGTAAAATGTTGATAAATCCAGAAACAGGAAAGCTAGATTTAACAAGTGTTTATGAGTCTGGATATGTTGCCAAACTTTGGAGAATTAATATAATTTATTTTGCTTAATTTTTTATAGCAAATAATACAAAATTTTCAAGATAAAGAACTAGCTCTATTTGGTCTACTTCCCCAGTTTTAATATTTCTGGAAATGTAAATCAAAAAGTGCTAGTGCAAGAAGGCAGGGGGCAGAGGGCAGGGGGCAGGGGAGGCAGGGGGCAGGG